>NZ_JBWXVH010000005.1:0-187883 GCF_059900945.1 Fructilactobacillus sp. X8R1C1
TGAGGTGCTAGTTGACTCACTGCCACTCAATGAAGTACTGCCGCTCTTGCTTGTAGATTCACTCAAGCTATCACTTGCACTTACAGAGTCACTCTTAGTAGAATCGCTTTCGCTCATTGAGGTGCTAGTTGACTCACTGCCACTCAATGAAGTACTGCCGCTCTTGCTTGTAGATTCACTCAAGCTATCACTTGTACTTAATGAATCGCTTTTAGTTGAATTACTTTCACTCATCGAAGTACTGGTAGATTCACTGCCACTTAAGGAAGCACTGTCGCTCTTACTATTAGAAGTACTTTGGCTATCGCTCGTGCTTAATGAGTCACTCTTAGTTGAGTTACTTTCGCTCATTGAGGTACTGGTTGATTCGCTACCACTTAGTGAAGCAGAGTCACTCTTGCTTGTGGATTCACTATCACTCAATGAAACAGAATCACTCTTACTTGTAGAAGCACTCAAGCTATCGCTCGTGCTTAATGAGTCACTCTTAGTGGAATCACTTTCACTAATTGAAGTACTGGTTGATTCACTATCACTTAAGGAAGCGCTGCCACTCTTGCTAGTAGAAGTGCTGTGGCTGTCACTCATACTTACAGAGTCACTCTTACTTGTAGAGTTTTCATCGCTAGTACTAGTGGATTTGCTTTCGCTTGTCGAGTTACTCAAGCTATCACTTGTGCTAATGGAGTCACTCTTAGTGGAGTCACTTTCACTGATTGAAGTGCTTGCTGATTCACTGTCGCTTAACGAAGTACTGCCACTCTTGCTAGTAGATTCGCTTAAGCTGTCACTAGTACTTACGGAATCACTATCACTCATCGAAGTACTAGTTGACTCACTACCACTCAATGAGGTACTGCCGCTCGTACTTGTAGAATTACTTAGTCTGTCACTAGTACTTACGGAATCACTCTCGCTCATTGAAGTGCTAGTAGATTCACTGCCACTCAATGAAGTACTGCCACTCTTGCTTGTGGATTCGCTTAGGCTGTCGCTAGTACTTAACGAATCACTCTTACTTGTGGAGTTTTCATCGCTAGTACTAGTGGATTTGCTTTCGCTTGTCGAGTTACTCAAGCTGTCGCTAGTGCTCAATGAAACAGAATCGCTCTTGCTTGTGGATTCACTTAAACTATCACTTGTGGAAGTACTTTGACTGCCACTTGTACTCATCGAGTTTCTCAGGCTATCACTGGTTGATTCACTACCACTTACTGATAAGCTGGCGCTGGTACTAATTGATTCACTGCCACTAGTACTCAATGAAGCACTATCACTATCGCTTGTTGAAATGCTTTGGCTATCACTGGTACTTAACGAATCACTCTTACTTGTGGAGTTTTCATCGCTAGTACTAGTCGATTCACTATCACTCAATGAAACAGAGTCGCTCTTACTTGTAGATTCACTCAAACTATCACTAGTACTTATGGAGTCACTCTTTGTAGAATCGCTTTCGCTCATTGAGGTGCTCTTTGATTCACTGTCGCTTAGTGAAGTACTACCGCTCTTGCTTGTGGATTCACTTGCGCTTAATGAATCACTCTTGGTTGAGTTGCTTTCGCTCACTGAAGTACTAGTTGATTCACTTTCACTTAAGGAAGTGCTATCACTCTTGCTAGTAGAAGTGCTCTGACTGTCACTAATACTTACGGAGTCACTCTTGGCTGAATTGCTTTCACTCATTGAAGTGCTATTTGATTTACTGTCGCTTAACGAAGTACTGCCGCTCTTGCTTGTAGATTCGCTTAAGCTATCACTGGTACTTAAGGAATCACTCTTACTTGTGGATTCACTTAAACTATTGCTTGTACTTATAGAGTCGCTCTTGCTTGTGGACTCACTCAAGCTATCACTAGTACTTACAGATTCACTCTTACTAGTTGAATTGCTTAGGCTGTCGCTTGTACTTACAGAGTCGCTGCCACTCTTACTGGTAGAGTTACTCAAACTGTCAATTGTTGAGTTACTTTCACTTACTGAAGTACTATCACTATTGCTAGTGGAGCCGCTTAAGCTACCACTAGTTGAGTTGCTCAAACTATCGATCTTGCTAGTTGAATTGCTTAAACTATTACTCTTACTGGTAATCTCACTTGTAGAAGTACTATTGCTTTCACTAGTACTTACCGAAGTACTATTACTTTCACTAGTCATTTCGGTAATAGATCCAAATTGAAGATAGTTTGGTTGATTTTGACCATTTAATAAATCATAAATTTCTTGTCGATCTTGATAATGATTAGTAATCGTCGCAACATTTTCAACCTTACCATCTTTACCAATGTCAAAAGTCATTGAATCAGCTGGTGAATCAAGAACTGAAGGAAAATATGAATTCCCAATTTTTACTGTGGCATTTAGAACACTAAACTTAGTTCCAGAACTAGCAATTAAACTTTTAGCATTGGTATTACCCGTTAAATCAAATACAGCATTCTCGGGATCGTCAATGTTAATTGTGCCATTTTTCCCACCATTATTTAATAATACGACTTGTTGGTTACCTGTTGCCACTAATGATAGTTGTCCATTACCTTGAACAGTTACATCTCCGCCATTGTTAAAGTACAGTAGACCTTGACCATAATTAACCGTTTTCCCAGATTGATTATAAGTAATATTGAAACTTGCACCATTACTGATTAAAACATTAGAGCCACTATCAAGGAAAACCAATCCTGACTTAGAAGAACTACCCGGATTAATATTTCCATTAGCAATAACGTTCATAGAGCCGTTATCATTAATTTCGGTATTTCCACGGGAATATATAGCACCAACTCGAGAATTAGAAGATGTATTACCGTTTAAAGTAATGTTTAAAGTGGCACCCTTGTCGATATTAATATTTCCGCCATTAGTGGTAATCCCATAAACCGTTCCATTAATACTGTTTTCATTGGAACCACCATTATTGTTAGGAATTAAGGTAACAGTTGCCCCATCTTCTAATGTGAAATCACCATTGGTGGAACTACCCTTACTTAATTCGATAACATTATCACTATAACTAGTTCCAGTGAAATTGGAGTTAGCGCCAAAGGTAATTGAACCAGCTTCAATTACCTGTTGACTACCAGCTTTCGTTTGAATTGGGGTATTAGAAAATTTATTAGTGTAAGAAGGAACCGACTGAGCGGTAACGTTACCGTAGATCGTAACGTCAGTAGGACCACCAGAACCATTTCTTCCGTAAATAAACTGAGCACCAGTGTAATTGACATTATTAACAATGTATGTGGTTGATTGACTCATAAAACCATACCAACATTGGCCATAAATGTCTAAATTGTCATATTCAACGGTCGTATTATTAACGTTACCGCTCCAATCATTAAAGGTATAACCCCTTAAATCAATCGTGTAATGGTGCCCGGCAGCTGAACCAATCTTTAAATTACGTGGGTTGTTGACCGTTACGACAACTTCTTGCCCACTACTAAAGTTCTTCAAATCAGCAAAATTAATATCATTATCAATGACAATGTTAGTAGCGGTACCATATCTTAAAGCATTGTATAATTCATCTGCAGTTGCCACATGAACCGTTGTGGTATCTTGTTGTGATGCTAGTACCACGTTCGGATTAGCGACTGGTTGCTTCTCATTGGTTGAATTTTGGGCACTAGTAGATTGTTGGTCAATCTGGCTAGTGGAAGTACTGTTGCTTTCTGACGTTGATGTCGAAACGTTTTGACTGGTTGATTCACTGTTGTTAGCCAAGACGTTTTCACTGTCAGATAGAACGTTATCAGCCAAAGTTGAAGTACTGTTAGCATCGCTATTCTTATTGCCACTTAAGTCCTTGATATTAACGGACATGTTGTTATTTTCACCAATGGTACTTAGGGCTGCCAAAGTACTATTATTAGGTGTCAAACCGTTGGCTAAACCAACACTAATGACTTGGTTTTGTGAATCAACGGTAACGGTAGCGTCGTTTGGCACAACGGCCTTAACTTGGTTATAAACATCTTGGTTAGTTGTCTCACTTGCTTTAGTGGAATCATTCATCTTACTAATGCTACTGCTGTCACTGTTAAGCTGCGGCGCAGCCGTGATTGACTGACTGTTGTCTAAGGCCTTGTTAATAGTTGACTCACTATTAAGCTGTGAGCCTGATTGTAAGACTGATGGCTTAAGTTGATCACTAATCGTTTGACTATCAGCTGAAGTTGAGTCAACTGAGCTAGTACTGGTAGAACCTACTGCTTTACCATTAGTATCAGCCTTAATTGACTCACTGTCAGAACTAGGAACAGCCTTAGTAGTGTTAGAGTTCTGTTCGGATTGATTCTCAGTCTTAGTCTGACTGTTGGCCGTCGTCGAACCAGAATCGGAACTAACCTTGTTTTCACTAGTGGAATTAGCAGCGGTCATGGAAGCTGACGTAGACGTTGACAAAGCTTCACTCATACTAGTGGAGATCTGGTCAATCTTAGCTTGCGAATCCACCTGACTCCCGGCTGCAGAAGACGTGGTTTGTGACGTTGATGAAATTGTTGCGGAGTTTTTATTCGGTAAAACATCCGCATCCTTATTTTCTTTACTAGTATTATTACCACTTGTCGTAACTGAATTAGCTGAAACAGAAGCAATTCCAATGTTAGCACCCAGTAATCCACCAATTAGTGAAATTCCGGCAACCATCCATTGTTTACCAGCTTTATACATTTTGTAATGCGTTCTAGCATCATCTCTTAGTGCTAGACGAATGTTTTGCTTTTTATTTCCTTTTCCTCTCATAAGATCTTTCCCCCTTAAATTTGTGAATAATCTAAATTGAGATGGTCTTACTATATATCCAAATGAAATTATTTAGCCCATATTCCCAATAATGGGACGATTTTTTCACTAAATAACCAAATTTTATTTAAATAAACAAAAACAGCTGAATTTGCCGTCAATCCAGTCGTTTTCGTCTCACTTAATATTCACTTTTAATGAACTTTTGGATTCCTTTCCAATAGTCATTTTCATAATTAAAAACGGACTTACTTTGTAAAATTTGTTGTGAAAATTCTGGACAAGTAACCTGATTGGTTATTAAACTATAAGTTTGCTCGTAACAGTTATACAGATGACCATCCATGGAACCAGATCCACTTGTATTAATTGCTTGATAAACCTGCTTTAAAAATTTAATTGCTTGATCTGATTGTCGGTTAAGGCAAAAATTAATCACAAAATCAATCGCAAAGCCCCAGTAAACGTATATTCGGTCTAAATCAGTGCTCTTTAATCCGCTTAAGACCTTCTGTAATACCAGAAAGTCACTATCAATTTTTTTCTTTGGAAATAGTGAGCGCTTCAAATTCAGGTCCAAAACGTTTAAATAAATATCAAAATCAGTTAGGTCATCACAATCTTTAAAGTACTTCTCGTTACTTTTAAAGAACGTGGACACATCCGGCTTTTGTCGCTCCGCAATTTGACTAATGATCTTAGTGTACGTATAGACCTTAAAAAAGGGCGATGCTAGCTGTAACCGGTACTTATCGAGATTATTTAAAATCACTTGAAGTTTACTAGGACTGTAGTCATAAGTATCATAAAAAGAAGCGAGGGCCAGTGTATCGATTAATTCATCCGTTGACGGAGTTAATAATGCCAGAAATTCTTCATCAGAAATTCCCAATAATTTTTTAATTCCAAAAATATATTCAAATGGGATATCAATCTCATAATTAATCCAACGATAGTAACGTGAAGTACTTAAACCCACTCGATCTAAAAATGAACTTATTTTCACTTTATGTTGCTGAATCAATTCAGCAATTTTCCCCCGGTCCATACTAACGGCAGCGACACTATTTTGTGGAATTTCTTTATTTCGACAATGCAGATCGACATAATATGCGACTCCTAATGAAGGAAGATTCATTTTTATTACCCCGCTAAAGCTATAAAACTATAGACCAGACTAAGAATCACCACGAATACCATAATCACTGAAACAATAATCATAATTACTTTCCCGGTGCTTTTAGTATCCGAAGCATCAACAACGTATTTTTTCTCTTCATCAAACCGTAATCTAATATCCTGCTGCAACTCTTTCAATTTAATTTTTGGCATTTTATCACCTGCTTTAAAAACTAATCCACTACTACTTTTTTCGTCGGAACACCTTTTTCCTTTAATTCCTCTAAGAATTTCTCGTTCATATGCACGTCTTGGATGTAGGAAATTTCATCCGTCAAAATATCCAACAAATTTTGCTTAACGTTGCCGTCATCATTAAGGGGCGATTCATCCAAATAGAGGGTGTTATGCGATTTAGACTGCGATAACGCCCACAATTCCACTCCCATGTAACTAATGCCGACTGAATCTTTTGGCGTTAAGTATTTTCCAACCGTATCGGCATAAAATTCATCCAAATTTCTAAACTGTTTTTGGGTCTTTAACGAACCAAAATCTTCAACGGTCACCCAATTTAGCTGCTTTTTGTAAAAATAGAAACACAACGCTGGGACGCCGGCATCATTATAAAAATCGATCCGTTGGGGCTGCCCTTTGGTGTAGATGATGTTGCTGAACTTCTTGCCGTCACTGGCGAATTCTTCGATGTAGTCTAATTCGTCATTTGGGAAAACGTAATCAACCTCTTTAACGTGGCGGCGCGTGTTCGGCCACAAGATGACGTGCCCAATTGGATTACCATTTACGATGATATTAATCGTGAAATCAGCGTTCATATAGATCTCGGCCCCATCAACCGTGGGCACCCGGTTAAAAAACAAAAACGCTTTGGGATCCATATCTAATGTTCGACCAGTAATATAATCGACAACGTTAAAACCACTGATTTGATTTGTTAGTAGGGAATCACGAAAATTAGAGGCTGGCGCTAGCGTAATCACCTGGCCCTTCCTCTTTTGAATTCGGTCTCGTTGGTGTTGCCAAATTGGATTTTGGTCGTTTATTTTATTGGTTAGTTCGTAATGCATCAACAAACTCCTTCCATTTATTCGCAATGACATGATTTTGAAAGGGAGCCATCGAACTGACGGTGGCCCTTTGGACTTTTCCATAATCGGACTTTAATAACCGGTTAATCCCCTTCGCCAAACTATTCACATCAAAATCCACGTTTTTATCGCCCCGTTTGAAATCTTGTAAAAATCCATTGACCCCATCTTTTATCATTTCCATCGCGCCAAAACGGGCTTTGTAGGCAATTACTGGTAATCCGGCACTTAACGCTTCCACCGTGGTTAACCCAAATCCTTCTGAAAATGATGCTGAGACAAAGGCATCATATTTGGGATAAATATCATCTAAATGATGGGATAGCCCCTTTAATTTAATGTAGTCTTCCGCTTTTTCTTTTTTGATGGTTTTCTCAATCAAACCCTTCTCACCACCGGCACCGTAGATATCTAAAGAAACTGCAGTCCCTTGTTTATGTACCTTAGCAACTGCAAGTACTAACATATCAATGTGCTTTTCCCCAGCTAATCGCGAAGCAGTAATTAATTTGAGCGAATGCAATTTTTTAGCTCGCTGTTTTGGTCTGGTTTTGCCAGTCCCTTTGTCATCCACGCCACCAACTGGGATGGTAGTAAATTTCTCTTTTTGATTCGGAAAATCCTTCACTAGATCATCAGTTTGCATTTTGGTGGCACTGATAATGCTGTCGATATTATCAAGGTGCGTTAACGAATATTCGTAGTAGTTATTCCACAGTGGGTAACGGGGATCGTTGCGATCGGACAAATGATCCGCATGGACCACTTCCACCACTTTACTTTGGGGCATCTTGGGATAGAGTAAGGCCGCTTCACTCTCTTCGCCACGATCCAAAAACCAATTGTTAGAGTGGTTGTAGGCCCGATCCACTTGTTCAAAAAAGTAGCGCTGCAATTGAACTTCATTTGCAAAATAGAACTGCTTGCCATCCTGATTGAAGAGGTGAATATTTTTGATCAGAGTCTCTTTATGACCGTTATCATAAAAGTCAAACGTGACCTTTTTCTCGCCCGTCTTACTGGAGTAAATTTCAATCTTAGACAGACTCATAATTAACAAGTCATGTTTTTTATTAGGAAACTTCACCATGGTTTCAATAATCTTCATCCCCGAAGTCGTCTGGATTTTCAGCATGCGGGTGGTGTTGGTACCATCAATCACCGTTTCGTGTTGATATGGATAGAACTTTTTGACCCCATGCCGTAAATAATCATTTCCTAGCACAAAATATTCGTACATATTGATAACTTGGTCATTTCTTAGATTCCAGGTATCCATGGCCTCGTGTAAATTGTTAATTAATTGCACAAAAATATACCGATATGGCAGTTCCATTTCATCAAAACGGCGTGCTCGATAAAACTGCGCATGTTCCACTCCAGAATTACCAATTCCCATGGCACGATTAATAAAAAAATTCATTGGTTGTTTCCTTTTTACTTGTTCTTTCATCATTTCATTCCTTTACTTGGTTAATTTTAGAAAGAGGATAGCCGTATGGTCTGACCTCGGTTGCCATTTTTTTCAGCTGCTCATCTTGATTAATGGCCTCAAACAACTTCTTCATCGCGGCATCAGCTTTATCTTGATCATTAATTTCACCAGTAGAAAGCCGACAAAAGATTTGGGCCCGATTCGTTTTAACGGGAACCGTCCAACTCCCGGAATCACGGCGTCCAAGGTAGATATCGAGCTTCTTAGCGTTCGGATATATAAACTTGGTTAACTTCAAATTGGGGCTCACTTTAAAATTCAGATCCTTAAAATTATCGGCTTCGCCTAATATGAGGTATCTAAACGTGATTGACTGATTTGCTTTCACCACCAACGAGATTTTGTACTCGGAAGCGTGTTCTGGATACTCAAAGTCGCCCTCATGTCCGTTGATGATAATTTCCTTCATAAAATCATGGGATTGATCGTAGATTGTGACTTTAAAATAAACCGAGTCAACTGGTTTCGCCGTATAATCACTAACGATGTGATATTTGTGATTTCCAAGTAAGATTGGCAACTCGCCTTGCATTCGCACGTCCTGAAAATTCATTTGTGAGTTCCAGGTATAAATGCTAGTGCCTGGAGACAATAATGGAGATGAATAAGTTACTTCAGTTGGTGAGTATGTGACTTGAGCTCCATATCGCTCCATTGGATTAAGATATCTTCCCCACGTTAAAACGGTCATTGCTTCCAATTTCTTAACTCCTATCAAACTTTTCCTGCATCAGATTATGGTATTGTCTGACAAACCAATTTACGATCCCGTTGGTGTCATCATTATGGCGCCCGATTAACCCCTTACTGATCACCTTTACGGCCTGCTCCTGCTGCTTGAAATAATTAAACAGCTCACCATAGGCCTCTTTGTCGTAATCATCCTGTTTCATATAAGCGACGGCAAAAATGGTTTTGGAAAAGTCACCGGTCTTAAAATGATTCCAAAAGTATTGATTAAAATGCTTTTGGGCCGTTTCATCGGTCTTGCCTTCGTGCGTTAGTAACAAATCCAGCGAGGTCAAAAAATCAAAGGGGCGGTGCAAGCAGGAGTTTTTAGCGATTGTCCCCAAATTTACGAGGGGTTTTCCCACAATCACGGCGGCAGGCTTTAGGTCAGTTGCGTAGTATAAAGCTGCCGTCGTCCCCATTGAGATTCCCGATAAAACCAGGTCATCGCTAGAAAAATGTAACTTTTCCAGGCACTTTTTAATTGTTATAATTAGTTGTTGTTCCAGTTCTTTACTGCCAATGTAGAAGGAACCACCCTCCATCCGCTCATCGGCAATCAACAAATAGGGCGAGGAGCTAATGTTACTCATCATCCGACCTCCTTCAAATCCCTCAGCGGTTCGGTATCCACTGAAGTAGACGTTTAGGGGCGGTTTTAAATCACCGGGATTAAAATAGGCGGCAATCTCGCCCTTATAATTCTGCTGGTCAGTCAACGTTTTTGAGCCCACCATGTAAGTTCCCAGATTTCGCCGGCGTCTTCTGACGTGAATTCTCCTTAGCGTAAACGACTCAATTGCACCCTTTAAAAACACCGAAACGTACAAATTAGAACGTTGTTTAGGCGTCTGATAGGTAAAGGGTTGGTCTAGGTCGGATCCGGAAACGGTGTACTGTTTAATAACGTTGTCGGTTCGAGCGTCTAAAAAATATAATTTAAACGTCACCTTCCCTGACCCTTGTAGTTTATATTCGGGCCAAAACTCCATTAAGGTGTTGGTATCTTGTTCGAGGGTCATTTGAAAATTAATGGCTTGAACCTGATGCGACAACGTCAAGTGGTCAAAACTGACCTGACCCGAACCGGTTTGGGTGGTGTGAGGCAGTAATTCGGACATAATCTCAACCTTGTCCTTATTCAATCGACTACCAAACTGACCACCAAAATAGACTTGTTCAATTAATTTAGTTACTTCATCAGAATCAGTTAAATTGACACTTTGTGCATTTTTATAGTTGAGGGTCTTCTCAATTTCATCAGAAAAATTATCGCCCTGCTGGTAAATAATGTTATTAGCGGGAAGCACCTTAATTAACTTCGGCATGATATAAACCAGCGATTGTTTGCCTAGGATAAAAAGCGTATTGCTGTACTTGGGATTCAACTTTTCGTCATCTAAGATGGTTTGTTGCATCTCAAAGACATCCTTAGGATCGTCCAGTGAAAAATACTGATACTTAAAGTTGTCATCTAACGTTTTATTTAAATTTAGCTTTTGACCACCTAGTTGGATGAGTCCCTTTTTAGCCATGAACTTCACCTCATTTCTTTAAAAATGGCCTTGATTCTGGCGACAATCTCCTCGCTAGAAAACCTTTCGATTTTGCTAATATTGGCAACCAATGACTGGTTCCAACGGTCCAAATTATCCAAAAAGTAATTAACCGCTTTGACGAGGCGTAAATCATCGTTAATGATGATTCCATTTTCATCATCAGTTACATAACCAGTTTGAACCGTGTTGATCTGAGGAATGCCAGCGCTAATCGCACTAATCTGCAGATAGGGACTTGGCAAGCGATCCAAATCAACCAGAATACGAGCCTTGTGAATATTTTGCTGGTAGAAGGCTGGGTCCTGATTAGAGTAAATCTGAATCCGATCTAAAGCTTCACTGGCACCAACTAATTTTTCCCAGTTAGCTTGCTGCTCCTTTGCCTTCGCCTTTTTTCGTAGTTTGGACGTTAATTCATGCTCTTTTTTTAGCTTCAGGTACTTTCTGACCCACAAAAACTCGGCTGATTTTAAGGAAACCCCAAAATACGTTTCAATTTCCGTCGTTATTTCTTGTTCGAGGGTCTTACGCATGTGTTCGTCATTCACGTCAAAAACAATGGCCTTGTCCTTACCTTCACTAACCACGCGCAACATCTTATTTGCTAAACGTCTCACGGTCCTTTCGGGCATTTCGTTAATTTTCCAAAAAATAATTTGTTGCGCCATGCTGTTACTAATCCCCAAGTTGAGGTGAGCAGCGTAGGGCGAAACGACCCTTACATTTAAAGGATGTTCCTGATCCTGCCAAGTGCGCTTGATTTTATCGGCAATTAGTTGATTGGGCACCAGAATGGCACTGTTCTTGCCAGCTAACTGGGCTAGAGCTGCTTGATTAATCAAGGTTTGATCGGTTAAAAAACTACTAACTTGATACTCACTTTGTAACTGGTGAGTCAGAGTCAGGCTATCACTAGTCGGATTGTCAATGATTTGAATCCCATCATTGGTTTTGACCTGATTAAAATAGTTTTTAGAAACTTCACTAATTAAATCCGTTAAATTGGGATAATGGGAATGCGCGAAGTGCTTTTGAAAGGGCTCTTCAATCTGGACGTAATCATCATGATTGTGAGCAATGGTTAAGACCACCTCCGAAAGCGGATTATACAATTGGGTTTGTTTTAGAACTCCCTGATCGTAGATGCCTCTTCGAGATAGAAAACCGCGCGAATCAAAATAATCCACCGCAGTCAACTGACCATCCTGATAGTATTCAATGGTACTTAAGACTTTCTCAGCAAAATAGTTGGCCTTCGCATACAACTGATCGTCTCTTAAGAACTGAATTCCACGTGGTGAGTAGACCCGTTCTAAATCACTTGGCAGTGGAATATCCTCAATCGCAAGTGGCTTGCCAATCTTGATGTGCACATCCTGAATTTCATCTAACGCCTGCCAGTACGGAGTGTTCAGCAACCCATACTCGTTTAATTGGTACGTCAGCATGGGCAAAAAACTGTTGGTGACTAACGTACAGTCTTCGTCATTATCCTGAAAAATCGCCAGCTGACTAATTATCGTGTTGTAGCCCAGTTGCAGCGTGTAGGGATGCCAATTAGGGATAAAATAAACCATACATCCTCCTAATAATTAAAAAATGCGATAACGATATTTATAGATTAGTGCCCGAACTTCCTGGGAAATGCTGTCTAAGATGGTAATTAAAATAAACAATGACCCAAATAAAAATGAGAAGTTAGTCACAATCGGAAAATACAAACCGATTACTAGTGGCACTAAGGCGATCAGCAGCACGTAAATGGTGCCTAAAAAGGACATAATGTTAACCTGTCCGGTCAGATACCGCTCCGTTTCTTTGCCGGGAGCAAGGTTAAAAATATAGTCGCCACTCTCTTTTAATGATTTGGCAATGATGTTGGGTTGAAAGTTCACAAACGCAAATAGATAACTTAAAATCACGATGATGAGCCCGTAAGAAACGATTCCCTCCCAGGTATGGTAGGAAAATAAAAGTGAAATTATTTTACTAATTTGAGCGTCGACCTTTAAATTCGACACCACTAACAACGGAATCGAAAATAACGATAGGGCAAACATGAAGGGCATGGCGCCTGAGACTAAGACCTTAATCGGAATATACGAATCGGTCAGAAAACTGTTCACTCCAATCCGTTCAACGGGAATACGGTATTCAGCCTCATTGACAAAGACCGTGACGTAGACAAAGCCTATGACAATGATGGCGATGACGATCCATCCCAGAACGGAAAAATTCAGTGGCTTTTTTAACCCCGAATCTAAAATCGTGGGGAGATTTTTGACCAGTCCCGGAATGATAAAGATACTGACTCCACCAATCCCTAAGTCCTTATTGACATCCGCCAGCCAGACAATCAGCATTGATCCGGCTAATAGGACGGTGAAGATGAACCAGAAGAAGGTTTCATCGTTAAATCCCAGGGTCTCTGGTTGATAACGAAGAAATAATTTGGCCATCGCTAACGACTGGAGCGCCGCTAGCACAAAGGTGATTCCCTTTTGCCAGTACCCCGTTGTCTTTTGCGACATTCGACTCGTAGTCTTGTCATCAACGGTTGTAACAACCTGCCACACGATTAGCGCCGTCATGTACGGCCCTAATCCCAAGGCAAATAAACTGGGAACGGTAATTTGACTACCAAAGTTACTAGAAATTAAATTGATATAGGCATTTTGATCTAACGCGCTAGCATAATTTTTTAATTGAAACCCTGGAATTAGGATTAATCCACCTAGTTCAAACAAAGCCAACAAAAAGATTGTAAATGATCCCCGTTTTAACAATTGCCTCACTAAAAAATCTCCTTTTAAACTTATACAAAAATCAAATCAATGGTTCCGTCGTCTTTTTGCACAATTTCCGATAATAATATGTTTCTGAGTACTAATAGATAGATTCGTTCGCGCATATTGTGAAAAGCCCGGCGCGCTTCGGTTTGATATTCATAAATGGGGTTATGTTGACCCCAGTTCCGGCTGCTAACCGCTAACTTCAACTGTTCCAACGCATCCACCTGGTCGATCCACATCGTATCGATTGATTTTAATAACACTAGTCGTTTGTACTCTAATAACTGATCATCATTTTTAAATTGCTGATAAACCTGCCGTTTTTTGTTATCAATCATCTTTAACAACTGGGCTTTTAAACGCTTTTTGTTTCGCCATTGATTCTTTAATTCGTTTTTATTCGGTAAAAACGAATAATCGATATTGTTATAAATGAAGTTGGTGATATCAAAGTAGTTTTTCCACTGCGGCAAATAATGATCGATGCACGAATTAATCGCCGTATCAATATAAGGATCCAAATCATTCGTTCGCATGGCTGCGTTCCGGGTCTTATAGAGACAATTGCGTTGGGCCTTGACCACTTCGTCAAATTTCAAAATGTTTTGGCGGTCGGAAATTTCACTATTCTTCTGGGTTCCCTGCGATTGATTAATGATGTTCTTAATCCGAGGCTTCTTTAAAGCGCTCGTAACGTGATGTTTCACTAATTTTTCCCGGTACTTTTTGACCCACTTGGGAGCATTTTCGGTCACGATTTTATCCTCTAGTGAGACGTAAAACTTCGTATCACCAGGTTCACCCTGCCGACCGGCACGACCACGCAACTGGTTGTCAATTCGTAAAGAAGACATTCGTTCAGTGCCGAGCACAAATAAACCACCATTTTTAATGGCCTGATCCGAGAGCTTAATGTCAGTTCCCCGACCTGCCATTGAAGTCGCTACGGTAATCGAGTCCGTCTTACCGGCAGCGGCAATGATCCGACTCTCCTTAGGAGCACTATTGGCGTTTAACACGTTGTGTGGAATTCCTAGTGACAATAAGATGTGTGAATATAACTTTGACATTGAGACCGACCCCGTCTCAATCAGGATGGGTCGATGCAACGCCCGCATCTTCTGGACCTCTTTTAGTGAAGCCGTGATCTTATCCTCGTTGGTCGCATAAATCTGATCAGGGTGGTCCTTTCGCATGATTTTCTCATTAGTCGGAATGACAAACGTGTTTAACCGATAAGTTTCACGAAATTCGTCAGCGTCGGTCTTGGCCGTTCCGGTCATCCCAGAAAGTCGGGTAAATAGCCGAAATAAGTTTTGGTAGGTAATACTAGCTAAGGCACGACTATCATCACTGATTTTGACGTGTTCTTTCGCTTCCAAAGCCTGGTGAAGGCCGGATTGTAGTTTGGTGCCGTACAATTTCCGTCCGTTCATCTTATCCAGTAGAACAATCTCGTTGTTTTCCACTACATAGTTACGATTTCTGACAAACAGGCACTTCGCCTTCAGTGCCAAATTCAGGTGCTGGTATAATTCATGGGCCTTGGGTGCAAGTAAATCGGAAACTCCGGCGTACTCTTCTAAGTTATCGATCCCCGTTTCAGTGAGCCAGACCTTTTTGCCATCCTCTGATTTTTGAAAGTCAACGTCTTCTTCGAGCTGCTGAATCATGTTTTCACACAGCTCATACAAGTTTGATTGCACGTTGGGTGCACCAGAGACAATCAAAGGCGTTTGGGCCTGGTCCAATAAAATGGAATCAATCTCATCAATTAAGGCAAATTCCAGGTGCTTAATGTGCTGGTTTTCGGGCTTAATCGCTAAATTGTCAAACAAGTAATCAAATCCCAAACTACTGTGGGTGGTGTAGACGATGTCTGAACTGTAGATCTTTTTTAAATTCCGACTGGCATCGTCATCATCTTCTTCTGGCACTCCACTAGCAATCGTCAAACCCAGCCAACGGTAGACTTGACCGATTTCTTTAGCGTCACGTCTGGCTAAGTACGAATTCGCCGTGATTAAAAAGACCCCTTTGCCCTCTAATCCATGTAGATACATGGGCATCGTCGCGGTTAACGTTTTCCCTTCACCGGTTTTCATTTCGGCAATGTTACCAAAGTTTAAAACGACGGCACCTAAAATTTGCGTATAATATGGCGCCAATCCTAAGACGCGGCGGTCCGCTTCACACACGGTCGCGTAAGCTTCCACAATCAAACTATCAAGCTTAGCGCCATTTTTTAATTGGGCCCTTAGGTACTTTGTCTGTTGCTTCAATCTCGCATCGGAAAAATACTTAAGTTCATTGACGCGCTTTTGCACCTTTAGAGCGATTTTTTTATATTTATGCATTAATTCTAGATGCGTACTCCCTTCGTCAAAAATCTTTTTCGTTCATTAATAAAAAGCTTTTATTTAACCCGATGTTTTAAATCGCGAAGAGCCAAAGCTAAAGCAGAACCAATGAAGCCCAGTCCAACGAGCCCTAAGAAAGTAGAAGTCTTTTGCCCAGTTTGTGGTAAAACGTGCTTGTTTTTCTTAACGCTCTTTTGGTTTGATTGATTAGTTGCTTGAGAAACTTGCTTACCTTGATGTTTCATAGTCATTTGGTGTCCAGCATTAGTGCTTGAAGGTTGATTTTGATGGCTTTGTAAAGCAGGAGTGATGGCTTGCTTGCCACTGTTATTAGGTTCATTAGCGTTATTCATTGGTTGATTTGGTTGATTAGGAGCAGTCGGGTTCTGACCTTCGTTACCAGGAACTGATGGAGTTTGATCCGAAGGCTTTGAAACGTTATCACCATGATTGTCTGGAGTTACCGATGATCCACCGTTATCTGACGGTTGATTTGGAGTAACTTGACTACCACCGTTCTCATTTCCACCTTGGTTGTCTGGTGTACTTGGGTTTTCACCATTGCCACTGTTGTTTCCACCATTATTATCATGATTTTCTGGATTAGATGGTTGGTTACCACTACCGTTGTTTCCGGGTTGGTCAGGGTTGGTAGCGTTCTTAGCCAAAACCGTTACAGGGACGTAGAACGTCTTGCCGTTTGAGGCAGAAATCGCTACTTGATACTGACCTGGCACTTGGTTATTAACTTTCGAAGTATCAATCTTAGTAATCGCGGCTTTAGTGCCGTCTTCGTTTGTGGCAGTAGCTCCATATGCTGCGGCGTCAGTAGGTACACTGTCGCCAGCGTAAATTGTGATTCCATGGGCCGTAATGTTAGCTTGGTTGGCTAAAACCGTCACGGGTACGAAGAAGGTTTTGCCATTAGAGGCAGAAATCGCAACTTGGTACTGACCGGGTACCTGATTATTAACTTTAGATGTGTCAATCTTGGTAATCGTTGCGGGTGTTCCATCTTCGTTTGTGGCACTAGCGCCATAAGCTGCGGCGTCGGTTGGAACGTCGTCGCCGGTATAGATTGAAATGCCGTGAGCGGTAATGTTGGCTTGGTTAGCTAGAACTGTTACTGGAACAAAGAAGGTTTTGCCATTAGAAGCAGAAATTGCGACTTGATACTGTCCGGGTACTTGGTTGTTAACCTTGGAAGTATCAATCTTAGTAATCGTTGCGGGTGTGCCGTCTTCGTTTGTGGCACTGGCACCGTAAGCAGCTGGGTCCGTTGGCACGTTGTCGCCAGCGTAAATGGAGATGCCGTGAGCCGTAATGTTGGCTTGGTTAGCTAGAACAGTGACCGTAACCGTCATACTTTGACCATTGGAGGCCGTGATGGTTACTGGATACTGACCCGGTACTTGGTTATTAACTTTGGAAATATCGATTTTGGTAATGGATGCTTTTGTGCCATCTTCGTTGGTAGCTCCAGCGTTATAAGCCGCAGCGTCGGTTGGGACAGCATCACCGGCATAGATCGTAGTTCCTTGAGCATGAATTGAGGATTCATCTTTTACTGGATTTCCCCAAATCCATGTTCCGGGATGAGCTTCACCGTTGGTTAATTCATCTGAAGATAAGGCATTCTGACCAGGAATCACGTGGCCATTGGCGTCGACTTGAACCCAACCAGCATATTGACTAGGAACCGCTGGCAAATGGGAATCCAGCAAACCAGTTTCATTGCCTAACTTGAGCTCACTTAAACTTTGATCGTTTGCAAGCATGTCAGTCGTGTTAGTGGTTTGGGTATCAAAGTTGGAAAGGTCCAAACTTTTAAGGTCATAGCAGTTGGCAAACATGTTACTCATCGACGTCACGTTACTAGTGTCCCAGTTGGTAATTCCACTTAGGTCCGTGATGCTTTGATCACCGTTAAACATGTAACTCATGTCAGTTGCTTTACTAGTATTTAAGTTTGAAAGACCTTTGATGTTGAAGCCGTCAGTTAAAACACCGGTTCCGCAGAACATGTAAGCCATATCAGTTACATGACTGGTATTAAAACTACTTACATCTAATCCTTCCAATCGATAAGTAGATTGGAACATGCTGTGCATTACTTGAGCACTATTAGTATTTAGCTTGTTTATACCGTAGATACGCTTCAAAAATTGATCATCTTTAAACATGTTATAGAATCTAGTTACCTTTGATGTATCAATGCCACCAAGGTTTACATATTCAAGTTTAGTTCCGGTCATTCCATCCAAACCAGCGTTGGTGTAAAACATAGCATCCATGTCGGTTACATTACTGGTATTCATTCCCGTCAAATCAACCGACTTAAGTGCATGGTTGTCTAAGAACATATTGGTCATTTTGGTACAGTTCGAGGTGTCAAGGTTGTACAAGTTTTGATAATCTTGAACACCACTCCAATAAGCGAAGAGACCGTTAGCGTCATCAACAATTACCTTGGAATTAAAGACAACGTGTTGAACTTGTTTATAATTTTCTTGCAACCAACTATCAAGTTGAAATTCATTGCCTAAATCTCCACCGTCATTAAAAGAGAGTGTTCTAGTTTGGGCATCATAAACGTACTTAGCAGAACCCCAGGTTCCCTGTTGCGTCTGGTCAGCCAACTGAACATTTTTGACTGGTTGAGCGTTAAATTGAACAGCTTGGTTATTTTGAACATTGTTAGCAACTGAATTAGCCTGATCATCAGTCGTTTTGGTTGGGTCTTGCTTCGAAATCGTTGGAGCAACGGCCGTTTTATTTTGGTCAACCTGTGGTTGGTCAATCTTGACTGGATTAGTTTGCTTCTTCACATCCTGGTTATCAGCGTTTTGATTGGTAGCTTTTTGATCGGTTACTTGTGATTTGTCAGGCTGAGCGTTTGAAGCATCAGTCGTTTGATTATTAGTCTGTGATTGGTCCTGTTTAGCAGGATTGGCAGTTGATTGACCATCATTTTGCTGGTCATTTGATTGCGCAACTGCTGGTTGATCGTTACCGTTTTGGTTTTGTGCTGATGGAGTAACGGTGTTCTTTTGAGTCGTTTGTGATTCCGCTTGCGCATTAGTTGCTGCAGGTTGACTTGATTGGTCATCTGGCTGCTGCTCGTTAGCAGTCGGTGCTTTATCAACCTGAGTTTGATTATTAGTTGTCGTTGGGTCAGCTTTAGTAGCATTTACAGGAACTGCGCTACCTGCTGCTTGTGCATCGGTTTTCACATTATTTGTAGCCGGTTGAGCGGTGGTATCAGCACTTACTCCGACGGCTAAACCAGACACGGTAGCAAAGGTCACCAGCCCAGCGACCATCCACCGCTTTCCAGCTTTATACATTTTGAAATGTTTCTTTGGATTACTTAACATAAAAACTCCTCCCACTCCATTTAAAAACACGCTTTGTGAAATAATAATAATTACAATCACGGCCGTTAAGGTCCATTGCCAATCAAGTAATTAATTAATACTTCACAAGAATAACGTGGTTTGAACAAAATTCACGAAGTATTTTATGAACAATTTATTAAAAATTAAAATAATAGACGGAACAATTCGTAGAGTGGCAATAATTTGAGTACATCATCACAATTTAGATGGCTTTAAAATATATGTTACATAATATAATATTTGTAACTTTTAGTGTTGCTTGTAGGTAATTTGTGAAAAATAATTATGTGATTTCCATAATAATTTAATAATCATTATTCGATTATAATCACCGTCTGGTGTGCAATTTCTCTGATTATAATTTTTATTCCATGATAAAAATTGATGTATCACAACATTATTAGCAATTCAAATATGAGAACAAAAACAAAAAGAGTTCACTATCATTTTTGGTAGTGAGCTCTTGAAGTTGTTATAAACGATCCTAAGGACTGGTAAAATAAATATATACTATGTGATGGGTGATGTGAACGTGACTAAACCAATTATCAGAAATACCTACGATGCATTGATTATCTTGTTAGCAATTATCTCCATTGTGCTGACCGTTCTTCAGTTCTTAAATAAGCTTAATCTTGGCGCTGAACCATACGTGGCAATTGACGATGCCATCTGGCTAATTTTCACCGTCGACTACTTCGGTAGTCTCTTGCTTTCCAAACAAAAATGGCAGTACGTAAAAACTCATCTGTTTGATTTACTCGCAATCATTCCATTTGGGTACGGCTTATCCTTCTTCAAAATCTCTCGGGTAACCCGATTAACCCGCATCTTCCGACTTTTCAGGGTCGCAGGCGTCCTTGGCAAATTCAAAGAACGAATAGAACGGTTTTTTAAAACCAACGGCTTCATTTACCTATTACTCATATGTACGATTATTATCTTGCTGTCAGCCGGCCTCTACTCCATCGTCGAAAACACGTCGCTCACTAACTCGATCTGGTGGGCCATTGCGACCACCACGACCGTCGGTTACGGAGACATTAGTCCTAAAACCAGGATTGGCAAGGGAATTGCCGTCGTTTTGATGTTGGTCGGGATTAGCTTTGTGGGGATGCTGACGAGTACCCTCACTACCTTCTTTTCCAAGGAAACAGACCACGGACCCGTTTCAGAGGCAGATGAAATCCGCAAGTTCAAAAAGTTGATGGATGATCACATCATTACTAGAGAAGAGTTTGAACGGAAAAAACGAGAATTGTTGAGAAAGTAAAGTACTTTTATCATCAGAAATAAATTAATTTAATATTATACACAATGAGATTGAAAAAGTATTTTAAATACTTTCATACTAGTGTATTGTAGTAAATGTAGTAAGGAGGTGATGACTATGGCCTCTAAAAACAACAAAAGACTTAGATTAACGGCATTTGAAATCAGCTTCAAATTGCCCTCTCTAAGTCTCACAATTGTTTTTAAATGGTAATTCATTTAGGGAGCGATTTGCGCTCGCTCCTTACTACATTTTTAGTATAACACACTATCACCAATTACATATGGGAGGTATGACATGAAAACGAGAGAATGGAAAATTGGAAAGCACATAACCATCACGATGACACCACATCGGCCAACGTATAAAGACTGGCTCGGATTAGCCTTAATCGTCTTCATCATCGCTTTGATTATTTGGTGGCTCGTTTAACTCCAAACTGAATATGATTAAACCAGCGCTTTACGCGCTGGTTTTTATTTATTGAAATAAGACCAACTCACATAATTATCATTTTTTACTTAAAACAATTGTATTATAAAAGTCCTTATAGTATTATCAATTATGCAAAATAATTTATAAGCAGAAAGGACTTATGTTATGAGTAAATTTATTAAATATGATAATTGTAAGGTATCAAAAGATGATAGTCATCAGTCGCACGTGAATCCAGTAAGGCTACATAAACGTTGGCTAAGGATTACTACTAGAAGCGCTTTGGTAGCGTCGGGAGTGTTTGCAGTGGGAGTATTCAACAATGCTGCTAGTGCAAACGTCCAGACGCAACCCACTAGTCAACAACAAAATGGCACGTCTAACGCCGTTTCAACTAATCAAAACCAAGTCAACCATGACCAGACGACAGTAACCACTGACCAAAAGAACGTCGACTCCGACTCTCAAGCCATAAGTAATCAACAGGGTGTGGTGAATAAAGACCAAGCTGCCGTTGATCAGGCCCAAAAAGAAGCGGCCGATGCCACTTCCGAAAACATCAAAAAGACTCAGGACCAAATTAATCAGACCGATAACGACATTAAAAAGGACCAAAGTCAAGTTGATAACGATCAAAAAGCCGAAAATGACGCCCAGGCAACCGTGGAAAAAGATGAGAAGAACGCTGATAATACTCAACAGGCTCAAAACCAAGCCCAAAATGACGTTAACAACGACCAGAATCAGTTAAACCACGATACTGACGCGCAAAATCAGGCGCAAAGTGCCGTTGACAACAACGAACAGAGCACCAAGGACGCCCAACAAAAACAAGACCAGGCTAAGCAACAAAAAGCGGATACCCAGACCACGCTCGACAACCTAGACAAGTGGCAAGCCGCCACCAAGAAAAAACATGACGAGGCTGAAAACAACGTTAAGCACGACCAAGATGCCGTCAACAAAACGAACCAGGACATTAGTAACGCACAAGATAACATTAGTTCGTGGAATTCGACCCTTAGTGACGCGCAAAGTACCTTAAACGACGAGAAACAGTCCGAGAGTGCCTTTGAGCAAAGTATTCACATTCCCGCTGGCATGACCTTACAGGGTTTTCAGCAGTGGAAGCAACAACATCCAAACGAAAACGCCTCCGACTGGTTCAACCAGTTTGATAATGCGGCAATGGCCGCCAACCACTATCAACCGAGCGACATTGCGAAACAGGATTATGTCTACGTCGAGTCTAACAGTAACGGTCAGGAAACCCCGCAATTCACCAATAATCAAAAACTCGAAATGGCAGAATACGTCCAATGGCTCATTAATCAAATCCACAAACAGTTTGGTACCACGGACATTGAAATCGGTGGTTGGAGCATGAACCAATTCATTAACGACTTGATGAACGCTTATAACCAAGATGATTGGAACATTAATAACAAAAATGGTTATGACGTCAACGCCATCAATAACTTGGCAGCCAAGTGGGGACTGAAAACTTACCCCGGAGCGGACGGTTATGAAATCGTTACCCCTGGTTACATGACCTTTGACAACTACACCACCATGGATACTATCTACTCCAAACTTTACAGTATAATTATGAACTTGCTGTTTAATGACAGTCAGGAATCGGATGCCCATGAGATGAGTCTTTTAGGTCTCGACCCGCATACCGGAAACGTCAATAATGACAAGTACCTTGGCATCGGCGTTGATAACTATGGTCAAGTTCACTTGGTCTTGATTAGCCCAAGTCAAATTCAGGATTCGACTAAGTTTAGTGTAACTGATACAGGTATCGTGACTCCCGAAACACTGGAACGCCAAATTGATGACACGCTCGAATTAATCTCAGATTGTAAAGGAGCAATAAAACGTGCCCAACAAACGCTAGAAAACTCACAAAACAAGCTGGGACGTCTGACCAATCAATTAGGTAACGATGAAAAGCAAGTTACCCAGTATAATCCAGATAAATGGTCCGCTAACATTCACAAAGCCAAGACCGAAATCAACGACTTAAACAAGCAGATTGCTCAGCAGCAACAAACCATCGACCATAACAACGCTGCCCTTCCTGGTCTACAGAACAAGTTAGCTCAGGCCAAACAACGGGTCGCAAACGACGCCAACCAACTCCATAACGATCAAAACAAGTTACAAAAGGCAACTACCGCAAATGAACAGGCCCAAAATAATTTAGACAAGGCCACCCAAGACCTCATCAATAAGCAAAAAGCCCTTGAACAAGCAGAAAAGCAACTTCAAGATGACCAAGCTAAACTGGCCGCCTTACAAAAACAACTGATTAATTACCAAAATGAAGCCAATAACTTAGCTAACGCCAAGGCCAAACTTGCCAACGATAAGGCGAAGTTAGCCGACCTTGAAAAACAAGCGGCTGCCGATCAATCCGCTCTGGATAAGGCTAAAAGTGATCTGGCAAAAGACCAAGCCGCATTGGCTCATGACGAACAGGCTGCTAACCAAGCTAGTGGTCAAAACACGATCAAAAAAGCGCACGCTCAAATCATTAACCACGCCATTGATCGCGCCCAACGGACCACGAAACCTCAGGCAGCTTACATCAACCACACGGAAACGGTTCGTCCTGAAAGCGTCCAGGCCAATACGTCCGATGTAACCCCGTTAACCGAAGTTAAGTACAGCATCAGTAATCAAGCTGGTTCTCATTTAACCACCTTACCGCTTGTTTATCGTCAATCTGTCAAGATTGATAATCTGACGAGTAAGAAGCAGGGAACTTCAAACGTGACCCTTCCACAAACCGGACAATCAAGTACCAGTTGGTTGTCAATCGTTGGACTTCTCACCGCTCTGATGGGCATCTTTGGATTGGCTGACAAGCGCAATAAATACCTTAAATAATCTTTCACACATTGATATCCTAATAAGCCCTAGTGATCATCACTAGGGTTTATTTTTTAATATTTTTAATAATAAATTACTTTAAATAATCAAAATCCATGAATAATATCTCCGCAAACTGCGTATCTATTTACAGCACGAATAAAAAAGGAGAAATATCATGGAACTAAATGAATTACCACTAAACCTATGTGAACCACTTAAAAGAAAGATGCGAAACGAATTTGCGGTCGACATTAACTCGATTCTGCCGTCACAGGTGAACCGCAAACTAGCTACTTACACCATCAACTGGGATTCCGTTCTGTTACTGATTGATTTAAAGGACGCCCACAGTCAATTTGATTCCCTCGTTGTCGATCGCATCTCCGGTTTTACGCTCGTGAAGCAAACCACCAACGTCTTGATGAAGGAATTATGGAAAAAGAATCGTCTGTCCCTTACGAAAATCAAAATGCTGGCGGGTTACTGTCAGATTAACAAGAACATTCCCTACATCCGAAAAGATGTCCAACTCTTGCGATTAAAACCCATTGACCACTGTAAACGCAACACGTCGTGGGTCGCCTACCACAACCTCAATCATGTGATTCGGATGGGCGACGACCGCCTGGAACTGTACTTCAACGACCTTGCCACTCCGATTTATCTAGACGGTGCTTATCCATTTATCAAGAAACAAGAGGAGTATTCCTACAAAATCAGGAGTTTGGAGGAAATGATATCCCGACTGGTAAATAACTTGTTTGGATGTCAAGATGGTGGTAATTCTAACTATCACGGTCCGATTTCAGGTGGATGCGGATGGGAAGATTTAAGTAATCTATTGAAATAATTTAGTAGTCTTTAACGTACCGAAACTCACGATGATATCTGCGACCAGCCAACTTCTGCGCCAGTTGTTTACTACGATAAAAGTGACCACCCTCGTTCATGTCAACGATCGGGTTTACCCCGTTATTCACGTATGTCAGCATGTCAACGTGATAATCGTCGACTTTTTGCCGCCGTTCCTGGAGGTAAATTCCATCACCAGTAGATTGAGTCCAACCATACAGATTAACGGTGTCCGCCCTTCCCTCTGGGCCTGATTGCCACGGAATGTAACTCATGTTGCGCAGCAACGACCAATTTTCGGTCTTTTTTATATAGCTATTGCTTAGTTTAGTGCGATTGCCAATTTCCTTAAAATGGGGCTGATACTTGGTTTGATGAATCGTGACCCGATATGTATCAGGTTTGGAGTCGGCTCCATAAATAGTCGCTGAACTCGTCCTTTTCGTGTTCCGGATAACGCTGTACCGATTGGTTTTATTCGAATACGAGTACCAGGTTCCTCGGAATTTCGCTGGAAAACTGGCCATACTCATGCCCTTACTGGTCTGTTTCTTGTGAGCATGGTGCAATGCGGCAAAACCCGTGCCAGCTAAGACGATCACTAACAGTACTAATGCTCCAGTAATGATGAAATACCTTTTCTTTTTCATGGACCCCTCCTGATTAAAGTTAAGTAATTAATGTTAATGAATAATCATTACAGTTTAAGCATAGCGCAATGAGTGGTAAGGTGCCAGGTAAAATCGTCATTGTACAAACTCTTGAAGGAGAAATTACTAATGAAACTTAGAAAAGTAGGAAATAAAAGTGTAATTACGATTCCAAAACGATTTAACTACCCAGAAGGAACAGACTTTGACATCGAAAAAGAAAGTGACGGGTCGTTAAAGTTAACGCCTAAACATCGCAATCCATTTGAAGGATCATGGTATCTAGATGGATTAGATGAAAAGCAAAAGAAAGATTTTAGACAAAGTGAAAAGTCTGGGAAAGTAATGGGAAGAGAGATAATTAAATAATGTGTATACCAAAAAAGTGAGATTATCTCCTTAGATTTTATTCCCAGTGCTGGAAAAAATTAGAAAAAAATAAATATAATAGTTGACAATGATTCAAATTAAAATTATAGTACTTGGCAACAATAACTAAACAAATAATATTTACCAGCTGAGTACAGATTGAAAATTTGTATAGAGAGTTCCCGGGTGATGAAAAGGAATCAAATTGAGATTTGGAATATGGACTGGATTCAAAATTATTAGTGAAATTGATTAGCTAATAACGGTCCTGTATCCGATATCAGTACAAAGTTATACTGGGTTTCCTGGTGCAACTTACTGAGGTTAGATCCAAGAGAATCTAGCAAATTAAGGTGGTAACACGATTAGCAGTCGTCCTTTTATTAGGACGGCTGCTTTTTTATTTGGTTATTGAAATATATTAATTCACATTTTGGGAGGTAGAATCATGAAGAGAAGAATCAAGTACATTATTTTAGGAATTATCGTTGTTTTAGTGGTGTTGGCAGCTTATTTTAGTTTTTTTCATAACACAAGTGCTACTAACAAAAAGAAAACCATTACAGTCGGCATCATGAATGGATCCAAAAAGGATGACCAGATTTATCAATCAGTTGCTAAAACAGCAAAAGAAAAATATGGCTTACATGTCGTTTATAAGAAGTTCACTGATTACTCGCAACCTAACCGTGCATTAGCTGAACATGAAGTTGATCTTAATTCATTTCAACACAGTGCTTTCCTTAATGCTTGGAATAAAGGCAATCACGGTAATATCGTTCCAATTGGAAAAACTTTTATTGGACAAGGTCGGATTTATTCTGACCATTTAAAAAATATCAATGATATAAAACCAGGATCAACCATCACGATTCCAAATGATGCAACTAACGAATCTCGTGGTCTCTACATTCTCCAAAGTGCTGGTCTAATCAAACTCGATCCAAATAAGAGTCTGGTCAATGTAAAAGATATCAAGAGTAATCCCAAAAAATTAAAAATTGAAGAAATCGATGCCAATCAGGCACCAAGAACATTACCTGATGTAGCTGCCTCATATGTCCTTGGTAATTTTGCTCAAAGTGCTGGATTAGATCCAAATAAGGCCATCTACGTTGAACCAATCAACAAAATTTCTGCCAAATGGATTAACATCATTGCAGCAAATAAAGATCAACGAAATAACAAGTACTATAAAGAATATGTAAAAGCTTATCAAACCCAAAAAACTAAAAAATTATTAAACAAACTATACGGAAAAGTTGAAATTCCAGCATGGGACATTAATTTAAAATAACGGAGGTTTAGGAAATGCAAAAATATCCAGAATTATTAAATGATTTTCTCAATTATGTAAAAATTAATACGAGATCTGATTCTTCTAAAAATAGCATTCCCACTACCATTGGCCAAACAGAGTTCCTTAAAAAACTCGCAAAACAACTAAATAACAAAAAGCTAACCAACGTTCATTTTAGTGATGGAAGTTACTTATTTGCTACTCTACCTAGAAATACTACCAAAGCTGTTCCAAAAATCGGCTTCATTGCTCACGTTGACACAGCTGACTTCAATGGCGAAAATATTCATCCGCGCATACAAAAAAATTATCAAGGTAAAAACATTCAGCTTAACTCAAAATATCAACTAAACCCAGACGAATTTCCGAACCTAAAAAATTACATTGGCGATACCATCATTACTACTGATGGTTCAACGTTGTTAGGTGCCGACGATAAAGCTGGCATTGCAGAAATCATAAGCATGATCGATTACCTTCAAAAGAACCCAGAAATTAAACATGGTGACATTTTAGTTGGATTTGGACCAGACGAAGAAATTGGTAAAGGCGCCGATCATTTCAATCCAACGGATTTTGGGGCTAATATTGCTTATACTCTTGATACAGGAGCTGCTGGTGAAATTAATGATGAAACTTTTAACGCGGCAGAAGCTAATATCACAATTAACGGAACCAGTGTCCATCCCTCACATGCCAAGGGAAAAATGGTCAGTGCAATCCAATTATCAATCGAATTTGACAATCAAATTCCTCTATCACAACGCCCTGATGTTACTGACGGAAGACAAGGATTCTATTTTGCAACCGATTTTAAAGCCAGTCCTGACGTCGCCCATATCAACTACATTATTAGGGATTTCGATAAAATTGCCTTTGAGAACAAGAAAAATCATCTAAAAAAAATTGCCAATATGTTGAATAACAAATACGGAAGAAAACGAGTACAAATCACTTTTCACGACCAGTACTACAATATGAAGAAACTAATTGATCCAGAAATCGTTAAAAGAGCTGAAGAAGCAGCCAAAGATGCTGGTCTTAAGTCGAAAGTTATTCCGTTTCGTGGTGGAACAGACGGATCTAAAATCACTTTTAAGGGTTTGCCTACTCCTAACTTAACTAATGGAAGTGAAAACGCACATGGTAGGTACGAATTTGCAGTATTAGAATCAATGAAGAAAGTTACTGACGTATTAGTTAATATTTCAAAAATTAGTTTATAGTTAATCTGATTTCATCATCTTTGATAGCATAAATGATTTTACACTCGTAAAACAAACCAACAGTGTATTAATGAAAGAATTATGTAAAAACAACCAATTGTTCCTTATTAAGGAATATCAACATTGCCGCCAATACAACGAATCAAGGTTCTATAATTATAAAATTATAGAAATGTTTTAACAATTTATGAAGAGTATATATTGATTTTCTAATATCTTCTTTCAATAAATTTTTTACTTCACTAATTGTATATTATAAATGAGGGGGTAATTGGAAAAAATTGTTGAAATAAATTTAATCAACAATTATACGTTCATAATTTAATAATTATTTATTAACAAAGGAGATAATAAAATGAAACTTAATGATTTAAGAAATATTCAATACGTTATCGATTTAATACTTCAAACCCAGAGTGATAGAAATGAAGTTAATTCGGAAAACAGTAATGAAAAGCAATTTGAGTTATCAAGTTATGCTTTAGTAGTATATTCACCGGCAATGGGCATCATTCAGTTTGACCCATTTCTTGAAAAACATAATCAAAAGTATGATAAAAATAATTATTCTCCAAAATATTATGATATTCATATTAACTGGGGACTTAATTATAAACTTTATTCAATCGAACACATTAACATAAGTAATGAAAATAAATTTAAATTTATAAATGAACAATTTAAAAGTAATTATGCGCTTAATGATAAAAACACTATCAATAATTTTAGAGAAATAACAAAAAATCCAGAGGTGCTTCTTAGGTTTGCTATCAACTTCATGGAAGAAATTAATAAATTAAAAGATAATAAAGAGAAGTCGTTAATATCCAACTATGATAATGCTATACCAAATCCTGTGGTGTACAATGTAACTCACTTTAGAGACAATATTACTCTAGAATTTGAGATTATGAACAAAGATGAAAATTTTAAAATCATTAGTCTTCAACCAAGGACAAGATTACCTAAAATTAAATAGTTATAGAATAAAGACCCATTCCATTGATATGAAATGGGTCTTTATTAATTCATAAAATAATAACATGATTATGATAGGCAAGTCTCATTACGAATAATTATAATCCAAACCACCAATATTCATAATCATCAAAAAATATTTTTATAGCATCATCACGTAAATTATTAAAATAATCTTCGTATTCAACTCTTGAATTTGTTCGCTTAGTTACATTGCCATTCTTATCTTTTCCAATTCCATTAATAAACCAATCCTTATTAAACAAAGCAGCAAATTGTACAGTAGGTTTAGGCTCTCCATTTAAGTGATTTAAAATATCTTGATATAATTTCCTTTTATTAACAAAGCCAAACATTTTTTCATCCACAGATCCTGGTGTTTGCTGCCACTTCTTTTCGACGATAAATATAGTATTTACTTCTTCATTAAAAAATACTTCGTCTGGTTTCCATCGTTTATTATTTGTGTTATCTAAACCATATATTTCATGAAGAGCGTTATAAAAAGCATATTGTTTAGTTAAAATTCCAACATACTTTTCTTCATGTTTATCATTAGATTTTCTATAAAGATCATAAGAAAGTGTTTTAGTATTTACTATTTTGTCTTTATCATCATATTTATGTAGCTTTAAAATATACTTATTAGATAAATCACGATTAATTCTTGATACCAAATCTGTACTATTTTCAAATTTTAATCCCGAAGCATTAGTATGTGATCCTCCTACACCGTTTTCCTTCAAAAATAACCACTCCCTTTATAAAACAATTATAAAGGAAATGGTTATTTTTATAAAGATTATTAATAATTCGTTATTACGACTTCTCCAACAACCCCTCTCTTCTTACCATTACTATTAATAGATCTTTTAGCTTTTACACTGTTTATCTTAAAGTCTTTATACAAATCCCTAGTTAATTCTGTGTCAGAATTAGAAAGCATTACTTTAACTCCTCTTTTAGACAATTGTTTTGCAAGATTAGCTAACTCTTCCTGCTGGATTAAACCAAAGCCATCTTTCGTGTAACTTGTAAAATTAGAGATTTGATTAATTGGAATGTAAGGAGGATCAAAATAAATAAAATCATTTGCATTTGCATTTGCAACAGCAGCTTTATAATCACCACTTGTTATTTTTACATGTTTTTTTAGATAATCGCTAGTTGAATTAAGTGTATCCGGTAATAAATTTAACGTTTTATGATTTCCAAAGGGAACATTGTTTTGCCCTTTTTGATTAACCCGCCAAAGACCATTATATCCAGCTTTATTTAAATATATAAATCTTGCTGCTCTTTCCGTATCTGACATAGAAGTAATCTTGCCATTTCTATCTACCGATCTTAATTTATAATAAAATTCCTTATTATCTTGCTCTTGATAAATATCCAGAAGAGCTTTTAACTCGATAATATTATTTTTAACTACCTTCCAAGTATTAATTAATTCCTCATTAAAGTCGTTTATATACGCCCTATTTGGAGTTAAAGATAACAAAAGTGCTCCACCCCCAACAAAGGGCTCATAGTAATCTTTAAAATTATCTGGACAATAATATTTTAACTTAGATAAAAGTTGTCTTTTTCCACCTACCCATTTTATGAAAGGGCTTGGACTAGGGTGAATCAAATATTTTTCAAAATTATCATACGACATATTAAGGCTCTCAGAAATCTTAATTAATGTATCTTTATAATTTCTTATTACAGAATCATAAGGTCTATCTATTTGACTAATTAAAGTTGTATAAGGAACATTAATCATTTTGGAAATTTGCTTAAAAGTAAGATTATGTTCTTTCAAAATGTCATTTAAATTATTTTTCATACCATTCTCCCTGTTTCGTATTACGTAACCTAATCATATCATAGAATACGAAACGAATTCATTTTTTATTAAAATAATATTTAATATTATTAAGAATGATATATTTATTAAATATTATTATCTAAACATTGTGCATGATTATACATGTATAAAATACACTTGTATCCAATTATTATCATTTAATAAATAAACATTATGCATATAATCGTTGACATGTTAGTACATAGTCACACAAATGCCACTTTCACTAAATTTTATCAAAAAACATTTTTACTGATATGTTTAAAAATTGTGTTATGTTGAACAAAGGTTTAATATAATCAGCGTAACATGCAATTACAATATTAATGTTTTTTATGGAGGCGTTTTTTATGAATACAAGTAGTGATGACGAATATAATTATAAAAATTTGGATTTGAACGCTTTATTTATCGGTGACAAATCTGAGAATGGACAACTCTACAAAGATCTTCTAAATAAATTTGTAGACGAACATCTTGGATGGCGTAAAAACTATATGCCCGCAGATAAACATATGATTACTCCTGAAGATCAATCATCCTCAGAATTTCAAGGAACAGTAAATCATTTAAGAAGTGTAATGGATGTTGTTTCACGAAAACTCCGTTCCCAATCAGTCCCTTGGCAATCAGCCGGAAGATATTGGGGCCACATGAATTCTGAAACCCTTATGCCAGCAATTCTTGCTTATGATCTTGCAATGTTATGGAATGGAAATAATGTTGCTTATGAATCTTCTCCTGCAACTTCTCAAATGGAAGAAGAAGTTGGTAATGATTTTGCCAAATTAATGGGATATACACATGGCTGGGGACATATCGCGGCTGATGGCTCCTTGGCAAATCTAGAGGGATTATGGTACGCAAGAAACATTAAGTCCCTACCTCTAGCAATGAAAGAAATAATCCCTGAACAAGTTAAAGGAAAAACTGATTGGGAACTCCTTAATATGTCAACCAAGGAAATTATGGATATTCTCGAAAATCATCCTGATAAAATTGATGCACTTAAAGCTCATTCAGCACGCAGTGGTAAAAACATTCAAAAACTTGGTAAATTATTAGTTCCACAAACAAAGCATTACTCTTGGCTAAAGGCAGCCGACATTATTGGGGTAGGTCTTGATAACGTTGTCTCTGTTCCCGTTGATAGTAATTACAGAATGGATACTAATGAACTAGAAAAAATCATAAATAAATTAGTGAAAGATAAGACTCCTATTTTGGGTGTGGTTGCTGTAGTAGCATCTACTGAAGAAGGGGCAGTGGATCCCGTAGACAAAATCGTAGATCTCCGTAAAAAGTTTGCTAAACAAGGTGTAAATTTTTATTTCCATGTTGATGCAGCATATGGTGGATATGGGAGAGCGATGTTCTTAAATAAGGATAATGAATTTATTCCTTATAATGAATTAAGCAAAGTTCAATATGATAATAACGATTTTACTGAAGATAAACAATTCTTTAAAGAAGAAGTTTACAACGCGTACAAAGCAATTGAAGATGCCGATTCAGTAACAATCGATCCACACAAAATGGGATATGTTCCATATGCAGCTGGTGGAATTACAATAAAAGATATTAGAATGCGAGATACAATTTCATATTTTGCAACTTATGTATTTGAAAAAGGAGCACATATTCCCGCATTATTAGGTGCATATATTCTTGAGGGATCAAAAGCTGGGGCAACTGCAGCATCAGTATGGGCTGCTCACCACACCTTACCATTAAACGTCGAAGGATACGGAAAACTAGTAGGAGCTTCGATCGAGGGTGCCAATCGTTATTATAATTTCTTGAAAAACCTAGAATTTAAAATTGGAGATAAAACAATTGAAGTCTATCCTCTCACGAAACCGGACTTTAACATGGTTGACTACGTATTAAAGGAAAAAGGAAACAATAGTTTAAGTGATATGAATAAACTAAACCATGATATGTATGACGAAGCATCATATGTGTCTGGCAATTTATATAGTAAAGGATATATCGTATCTCACACAGATTTCCCAAAGAGTGATTATGGAGACAGTCCATTAAAATTCGTCAAATCAACGGGAATTAGCGAAGATGACTGGAATAAAGTAAGGACTGTTACAATCATTCGTGCTTCTGTCATGACGACTTATATGAATAAAAAAGAAAATTTTGAATATTTTGCTCCAAAAATTAAATCAGAAATGCAAGAAGATTTAGAAAAAATATTTGAAAATAAAATTGTGAAAAAATTAGAAAAAGAACATAAATAAGAGAGTTGGTGAATAACAATGGCTAAAAATGCCAAAAAGATTAGCTTAATTACTTTTGTAGGTATGACAATGGCATTATGTGCAACCGTCCGTTCGATTCCTTCCATTGCTGCTAGTGGTTGGACGCAAATAACATATATGTTATTTGCGGTATTATTCTTTGCTCTTCCTATTGCTTTAATATCGGGGGAACTGGGTACTATGATGCAAGCTGAAGGAGGTCCTCAACTTTGGGTAAAGTCAGGACTAGGAGATCGCTGGGGATTTGTTACAGCATGGCTTTTATGGGTTCAAATGTTCCCAGGAATGGTCATGGTTGCTTCAACACTAGGCCCTTTATGGGGAAATACCTTTGGATTCATAGCACTTGGAAATAATCATTGGTTTATATTAGCTAATATATTAATTTTTTATTGGATTATTACCATTCTAAATTTAAAGTTCGACATGGCTAAAGTTGGGGGATCCATAGGCGTCTGGCTTGGAGTATATATTCCAATCGTTGTAATGCTAATAATGGGTGTTTGTGCATTAACAAAAGTAGGAATTATGCCTAATGGATATCTAGGTTCATTTTCATGGAGTAAACTACTTCCCAGCCTGAGCAATGTGTCTTCACTTCAGTACTTTGCTGCTATTGCCTTTGTATTTGTTGGATTAGAAATGTCATCAGTATTTATTCCAAGATTAAAGAAGCCTGAAAAAACATATACTCGTGGTATTTTTATAGCTTTAATTGGTTTAGTATTAATGAATATCATTAATTCATTACTTGTTGCAAATGTTATTCCTAATGGACAAATTCAATTAGCAAATATTACTCAACCAATTCTTTTATGGTGTAAAATTCTTGGCTGGCCAACAATAATCGCTAACATTTTTAGCTTTATGGTGGTTATTGGCGTGATTCTTCAATTATCGGCCTGGGTAACTGGACCATCTCAAACAATTGTACAAGTTGCTCGAGATGGTGAATTGCCACCTAAATTTGGATTCCAAAAAGTAAACAAATTTGGAGTTTCAAAAAATGTTGTTTTAACACAGTCAATTATGATTACGTTGTTTGCTCTTTTATATGGATTAATGAAAAATGTTAATGGTGTATTTTTAATACTAACAAATGCAACCACAATTATATATTCAATCGTATACGTATTAATAGCAATCACATTAATTGTACTGAGAATTAAAAAACCTGAAGCACCTCGTCCTTATAGAATTGGAAAAAAAGGAAATTTCTTAGGATTCTTCACAGCAGCTATTCTTCTCTTTGGAATTGCCGTTATCATAATATCAACTCTCTTAGCTAATAGTTTAATGACAGCAATCTTAGTTATTGTTATCACTGCTGTATTGTTTGTTATTCCGCTTATTATTGATAAATATAAAAATCCAGCTTGGAAATCTAAAGCTGACAAAAACATGTGATTAAGAAGTCCCAAGATATTCATTAATCATTAAATAAATGATGACTCCCAAAGAATTAGTTATAACTAACCTCTTGGGAGTTTTTCAGTTAAACAAATCTTTTTTATATCTAATCAAAATATACTTTTCATAAATACCATTGTTTTAATTAATTTTTAAATTTTGTGTTCTTACTCTCATCTATTTTTCAACTAACATTGAAATTTACATTTAATGTAACCGCTTGCAAAAAAATATTTGAAGGACTATAAATATCTATGTTGGAATATTTATTCTGATTGAAATGAAACCACATTATTAAAAATATAAAATGATAGCTACATTGTTATTTATGTAATTGTTTTCTAAAAATTGTTTATTGATCAATTTCTAAAAAACATTCATAAATAAAGGAGGAAATCTCATGGACACAAAAGCAAAAAACAGTAATTCTAATGATAAAACTGAACCAAAAAGTTTTGCATCACATCTACCAAGTTTAAAAGTAAGTATGATATTTGCAATGACATTCGGATTTTTTGGTGTTAACATGGCATTTTCATTGCAGCAGTCACAAATGGGCCGGATTTTTCAGACCATTGGTGCTAACCCAAACAACTTAGGATTTTTCTTCATCCTTCCACCATTGGCAGGAATGATTATCCAACCTTTAATTGGTAAATATTCAGATCGGACTTGGAACCGTTTTGGCAGAAGGATGCCTTACTTACTTATTGGTGCGCCAGTTGCAGCCATTGTCTTAGTATTGCTTCCCAATGCCGGTTCATTCGGTTTTGGATATGGTTCATCTGCTGCTCTTTGGTTTGCAGCCATTGCTACTCTATTCATGGATCTATCATCTAATGTATGTATGCAACCATTCAAGATGATCATTGGTGATATGGTTAATGAAGATCAAAAGGATATGGCCTGGTCGTGGCAACAAGCATTCTCTAACCTTGGTGGTGTTCTAGCGAGCTTGGTACCATTCTTTTTAGCATTCATCGGTTTACCTAATATTGCCAAAAGAGGGGATGTTCCAATTACAGTTAAATTGGCTTACTATTTAGCTGCAGCGGTATTGTTACTAACTTCCTTTTATACTATTGCCAAAGTTCGTGAATATAATCCTGAAGAATATGCTTTTTATCATAATATTGATTTGACTAAACAAAAGAAGCAACCCAGTCTTTGGACTCTAACCAAAAAAGCTCCTCGAGTATTCTGGGAGATTTCAATTGTTCAATTTTTTACCTGGTTTGCCATTCTTTATTCTTGGACTTACGCTACTGGTGCCATTTCATTAAACGTGTATCATACCACTAACCCATCATCTGCAGGTTATCAAGCTGCTGGTAATTGGTATGGTGTTCTTACCTGTATCCAAGCAGTTGCATCAGTTATCTTTGGTTTCTTAGTACAAGCTAAGACAAAGCCAAAAAACAGAAAGGGCTGGTATGTCTTTGGCTTACTTGCTGGAGCCCTTGGATTTATTCTAATTTTCTTTATCCACAGTAAGTTACTCCTAATATTACCATTCTGTTTGATTGGAATTACTTACATTACGATGAATACGCAACCATTTTCATTATTAACTGAAGCGTTAAACGGTGAAAATGAAGGAGCATACCTTGGATTATTCAATTGCGCAATCTGTTTACCACAAATTGCCGCATCACTTTGCAGTTTCTTTATCTTTCCAATGGTCGGACACTCAATGCCAGCAATGTTCTTGGTAGGCGGCGTTTCACTGATAATTGCTGCACTCTCAGTAAGATTTATCCATTCTAAATTGAGTAATCAAGTAATTTAATATAATTATTGATGATAAAATTCCCTAAACAATTAATATATTATATAAAATTTATGTTTTCATGGATTCAAAAAAGGAGGACCAATACCGATTGAATATCGGTATTGGTCCTCCTTTTTTCTCAAAATTCTTTTAATATATTTTTATTATTTCATTCTATACACTTTACTCTCATACGCCCTCAACTTTTTACCAGTATCATCATTATAATTTCCAATTAACTCTTCAGCCCCATCAGGTACCTCATAATCACGTTCCACCTCGTGGTCAGTGAAATTACTGATAACTAATAAAGTTTCGTCTTGATAGTGACGCTTATACGCAAAGACTTCCTCATCGTCTGGGTCCAATAGTTCAAAGTCCCCTTCAATAATGATTGGATTATTCTTACGTAATTCAATTAACTTCTGGTAGTAAGCAAAGACCGAGTTTAGATCATCAACCTCATCTTTCGCGTTAATTTCTTTATAGTTCTTGTTTACCGCAAACCACGGTGTACCAGTGGTAAAGCCAGCGTTTTTTGAATCATCCCACTGCATCGGTGTTCTGGCATTATCACGAGACATATTGGCAAGATATTTCATCATTTTTGTTGGCGAAACAATCTTTTCTTTTTTGACAAATTGGTCGTAGGCATTAATTGTTTCAATGTCTTCATACTGACTCAAGTCCTCTTTATGGGCATTCGTCATTCCGAGTTCTTCACCCTCAAAGATGTACGGCGTTCCTTGCATCATATGAAGCGTGGTGCCAAGCATTTTAGCAGCCAAAACACGATACTTGGGATCATCCGTCGCAAATCGACTCACGGCACGAGGTTGGTCATGATTACTCCAGTAAAGTGAATTCCAACCCTTACCATTTAGCTTCGTTTGCCAGTTATTAAAGACTTGTTTTAATTCAGTTAACTTCACTGGTTGATCGTTCCACTTTCCTAAACGTTTATCTGAATTAGATGATAAAGTAACATGATCAAACTGAAATACCATATTCAATTCATGAGCATCAAATCCAGTGTATTCAATGGCTTGTTTGGGGTTAATGCTCGACATTTCGCCGACAGTCATCACGTCATAATGAGAGAGAACATCTTGATTTAATTCTCTTAAGTATTGATTCAGCTTCGGACCATTAAAGACATCTTGGCCTGGTGCACCATACATGGCGTTTTTAGCCTTATCTACATCAGGCAATCCCACTGGTTTTGAAATCAGGTTAATGGCGTCCATCCGGAAGCCGTCAACCCCCTTATCTAACCAAAATTTCATCAAACTCTTAACTTCTTCTCTGACTTTTGGATTCTCCCAGTTCAAATCGGGTTGACCGTCCGCGAAAAGGTGCAAATAGTATTGACCAGTGGTTTCATCGTATTTCCACGCTGGCCCACTAAAGAACGAACCCCAATTATTCGGTTCGTGGCCATCGACAGGGTCCTTCCAGTAGTAATAATCACGATACGGATTGTCTTTTGATTTCCGACTTTCTTGAAACCACTTGTTTTGATCAGACGTGTGATTAACAACTAAATCCATCACAATTTTAATGCCCAATTCATGAGCCCGGTCTAACAATTTTTGAAATGACTCCATGTCGCCGTACTTCGGATTAATTTTGCGATAATCGGCGATATCATAACCATTATCTTCTTCTGGTGATTCATAGATTGGATTCAACCAAATCACGTTGGCACCTAATTTTTTAATGTACGGCAACCGTTCTCTAATACCATTTAAATCACCGACTCCATCACCATTACTATCCTGAAAGCTCTGTGGATAAACCTGATATACCACTGCATTTTTCCACCATTGCTTGTTTTTCATAATTTCCACCTCTCAACTAAACTTCCGTTAAAAACAGGCCCATCAAGGTATGGTTTGATGAGCCCGGTTTTTATTTACTTAAATAAACTTTTGTTTCGTAAGGACGTAACTGGCCTTCAATGTCATCATTGTAGTTTCCAATCAGTTCCTTAACGCCAACTGGAACCTCATAATTACGACTCAATTTTTGACCAGTAAAGTTACTTTCAACGAGTAATGTCTGTCCATTGTAGTGTCGCTTGTACGCAAAAACCTGGTCGTCGTCAGGATCCAACAATTCAAAGTCTCCTTCGATAATAATTGGATTATCCTTCCGTAACTTAATTAGGTCATGGTAATAAGTGAAGACTGAATCTGGATCATCAACTTCATCGGCTGCGTTAATTTCATGGTAATTCTCGTTAACAGCAAACCAAGGTTTCCCCGTAGTAAATCCAGCGTTCTTAGAAGTATCCCATTGCATTGGTGTTCTAGCATTATCACGCGAGATGTTAGCTAAGTAACTCATCATTTTCGTTGGCGATACCAACTTATCCTTGTTGACGAACTGATCGTAAGCGTTCAGTGATTCAATATCTTCATACTGACTCAAATCTTCTTTGTGAGCGTTCGTCATCCCGAGTTCTTCACCTTCAAAAATATAAGGAGTTCCTTGCATCATATGAAGCGTGGTACCAAGCATTTTGGCAGCCAAGATCCGATACTTGGGATCATCGGTCGCAAACCGACTAACAGCACGAGGTTGGTCATGGTTACTCCAGTAAAGACTATTCCAACCCTTACCGTTTAGCTTGGTTTCCCAGTTATTAAAGACTTGCTTCAACTCAGTTAGTTTAACGGGTTGATCGTTCCATTTGTCCAGGCGTTTATCTGGATTAGGTGATAGCCCAACGTGATCGAATTGAAAGACCATGTTTAATTCATGAGAATTAAAACCAGTGTATTCCAACGCTTCATCAGGCGTTGATGAAGGCATTTCACCAACAGTCATCACGTCATAATGAGAGAGCACGTCGCGATTTAATTCTTTTAAGTATTGATTCAGGTTAGGTCCATTTAACACGTCTTTGGCCGGTTCAGCATATTTAGCATTTTTAAGTTTGGGTGCATCTGGTAAGCCCTTTGGTTTAGAAATCATGTTGATAACGTCCATTCGGAAGCCATCGACTCCTTTATCAAGCCAAAAACGCATGATGTTTTTGACCTCGCCTCTAACCTTGGGATTATCCCAATTCAAATCCGCTTGTTCATCGGCAAAGAAGTGCAGGTAGTACTGGCCAGTTTTAGGATCGTATTTCCAAGCCGAACCCGTAAAGAAGGAGCCCCAATCGTTAGGTTCATGACTATTAACTGGATCACGCCAGAAATAATAATCACGGTATGGATTATCTTTAGACTTTTCACTTTCCTTAAACCATTCATTATCGGTCGAAGTATGGTTAACCACCAAATCCATCACGATCTTAATGTCTAAGTCATGGGCAGCATCAAGTAACTTATTAAACGATTCCATATCACCGTATTTAGGATTGATTTTCCGATAATCAGCAATGTCATAACCGTTGTCAACTTCGGGTGAGACGTAAATTGGGTTCAACCAAATCACGTTGGCGCCTAATTTTTTAATGTACGGAAGCCGTTCTCTAATCCCGTCTAAATCTCCAACTCCGTCTCCATTACTGTCCTGAAAGCTTTGGGGATAGACTTGATAAACGACTGCATTTTTCCACCATTGTTTATTTTTCATAACTAACTCCTCAACTAAAATTTAAAATTATTTTTTACTTTCAATTGGTTTAACGTGAATAGCACTAACGGCTATCACTCCTAATAACATCATAATTCCAGCAACCAAAATCATGCCAGGCATTGATTTTCCAATAAGCGGGAAAATGGCGAAACTAACTAGTGAAGCAATGATCTGAGGCATGCAAATACTGATATTAAAGAGGCCTAAGTAGGCACCCTCATCCTCACCGTTCAAAGCCTCAGTCACGATTGACAGTGATTCAGACTGCATGGCCAGAAAGGCAATTCCAATTAAAACAAAAGCAACAACTGAAAGAGCTTGAGAATGAATAAATGCCAACCAAACAAAGCCAACCCCACCAGCAAACAATCCAATCCGATACCACATTTTACGTGAATTGGGTTTCGTCCGTGACAAGACTAAGAATCCGAAGATAGCGGCAGCTAATGCTTCAACTCCTGACAGAATTCCAAACCAGTTTCCAGCTGCTTGATATGCGGCTGACGATGGATCGGTAACGTGCCAAATAGTCTTAGCAATTGAACCAGTTCCATAGGTCCATAAGTATTGAAAAGCAAACCAACTAAAGAATTGGACAAACGAGACTTCCCAGAACGGACGAGGCGCCGTCTTTAATAATTTAATTAAACTACTCTTCGTCTTTTGGGCATTAACATCAATGCCATGGTACTTAGCGTAGACGGTCGGACTGTACTCATGAACTGACATAACGGTGTATAAAGCAGTGATTAGTAGAACGGCTGCAGCAGTGTAAAACGCAATCTTAACCGATAATGGAACCACTCCTTTAGGTGCTACATTTGAAATTCCAAGCGCCGTTAAGACGAATGGAAGTAAAGTTGCAAATACTCCACCTAAGTTTGAGAAGGACTGTTGCCATGACCATGCCAAATCCTTTTGGTCTTCATTAACCATATCACCAACGATCATCTTAAATGGCTGCATACATGCATTTGATGAAACGTCCATCATGGCAATCGTAATTGCACCAAAAAGTAAAGCGGCAAGCGATCCGTAACCAAACCCAAATGAACCAGCATTGGGTAACAATATCAGTACAATTGCTGCAATTGGAGCACCTACTAATAGATATGGCATTCGTCTACCAAAACGATTCCAGGTGACATCCGAATACTTACCAATCAAAGGTTGAACAATCATTCCTGCCAAAGGTGGCAAAAGGAAGAAGAAGCCTAACTTTGTTGGATCCGCACCAATGGTCTGAAAGATTCGCCCCATTTGTGAGCTTTGAAGCGAGAATGCCATATTGACCCCAAAAAAGCCAAACGTCATCGCAAAAATCGTATACAAACTCAACTTAGGAAGTGTATTCTTCTTAGGTTTATCAGCAGATTTAGAACTATCCATAACGATCCTCCTATTAATTAATTTATTACTTTTTAACGAATATATATATTGTGATCACAGTTTTAGTATAGCTAGTTCTTTTATAATGTAAAGCGCTTACATTTAAAATAACAAATAAATTCAATTAATTATGAATATAAAAGTGCATAAAAATAGTCATTGACTAGGCAGTCAATGACTATTAGTTATTTAAATAATTAGTTATTTTACTTTTGCTAAAAAGTAATGTTTTTTTCCTCGACGAATAATAACAAATTTTCCTTCAAAATTATCATTAGGATCAATTTGATCATCGACTGAAACTACCTTTTTACCGTTAATCGTGATGGCACTATTATTTACATCTTCTCTAGCTTGTCGTTTGGATTTATCAACTCCAGTTTCAATAAGTAAATCAATAATATTCACAGGATTATTTTCAATCTCTGAAGTAGGAACATTGTTAAATGCCTGACTAACTTCCTCAACAGATAATTTTTCTACATCACCGTTAAATAATATATTACTTATATCTTCAGCTTGTTTGGTTGCTTTTTCACCATGAACAAAATTAGTTACTTCTTCTGCTAATACCTTTTGTGCTTCCCGTTTTTGTGGTTCTTTTTTAACTTTCTCAGCTAGTTCATCTATTTGATCCTTATTTAAAAATGTGAAGTACTTAAGATACTTTATGACATCTCTATCGTCTTGATTAAGCCAAAACTGATAGAATTCAAATGGTGATGTTTTATTTGGATCTAACCAGATCGCACCACCAGCAGTTTTACCAAATTTAGTTCCATCTGCCTTTAACATCAGTGGAATAGTTAGTCCATAAACTTTAGTTTCAGGACCATCGATTTTGTGTATTAAATCAATTCCAGCTGTTATATTACCCCATTGATCGGCACCACCGATTTCTAATTGAATATTATATTTATTGTGTAATGTCAGAAAATCAACAGACTGTAATATTTGATAAGTAAATTCAGTAAATGAAATTCCTTGATCTAGACGACTAGCAACTATGTCTTTAGCAAGCATTGAATTAATATTAACTAATTTTCCGTAATCTCTAAGAAAATCTAAAAGAGAAATTTTTGATAACCAATCATAATTATTTACAAAAGTTATATTTGAATCCTTACCAAATAATTTTTTCATTTGTTTAGTTAAAGAATCAACATTATGTTGCACTTTATCCATTGTTTGAAGAGGACGTTCTGTTTTACGACCACTTGGATCTCCAATGGAACCAGTTGCTCCACCAATCAAAATGTATGGATGATGACCTGCACGCGAAAATCTTTCCATCATCATAAATGGTATAAGATGTCCGATATGCATGCTGTCTCCAGTAGGGTCAACCCCACAGTATAATGAAATCTTATTATTTTCTGTTAAATCTTCAAGAGCTTTCTCATCTGTTTCTTGATTGATCGCCCCTCGCCACTTTAATTCATCAATAATGTTCATTACAATAACCCCCTTTGAAAGAAATAACTTAATGTTTTATATTAAAAGTTTACTTAATACTAAATAAAAAACGTCCCTGTAGAAAAACTACAGGGACGCAATTTGCGCGGTACCACCCAAATTTGGATAATAAATATATCCACACTCATTAATGTAAGAATTGACTAGTATTTCTTACATTTATTATTTAATTTAAGTAATTCATTTAACTGTCCTGCATGACTCACACCAACCGTCAATTCTCTGATCTCACAAACAGCAAACTAATATAACTTTTAATATGATAAGAATACCACATTAATTTCTTTAAAACAACAATAATGTAAATTCTTTCACATTATTGTTGTTTTTCTATCTTTATTAACAAACAAATTATAATTCGCAATTATCTACAAATTCCACCTGTTCACCCTTCTATCACAATTAAGTCAAACAATTATTTTACAGAATAAAAATCTTGACTTACCATATGAAAACGCTTACTCTCAAAATAGAAATCACTACAAATGAAATGATTTCTAAGGAGATGTTTTAAATGACCGAGAAAATAACTTCAACTAACAAAATTATTAGTAATTTAAAGGATAAATTTAAAGACTTGTATTCACAAGAACCGACCAAGGCGTATTTCGCGCCCGGCCGAATCAACCTGATCGGTGAACACACCGATTACAACGGTGGTCATGTCTTTCCGTGTGCCATTAGCCTCGGAACGTACGCCGTGGTGACTCCGAGTAACGACAAACAAGTCAACATCTATTCGGAGAACTTCCCAGATACGGGAGTCAACTCGTTTCAAATCGACGACCTAACCATTAACCACGATGATGGCTGGATTAACTACCCCAAGGGGATGTTTAAGGCCTTTGCCGACAAGGGTCACAAGCTGGATCATGGCTTCAACATTCTAATTTACGGCACTTTACCGGACGAGTCGGGGCTATCATCCTCTGCTTCCATTGAGATGCTGTTTAGCAAGATTTTAAACGACCAGTTTAACGACGTCTTCTCGGGACCAGAACTAGCCAAACTCGGACAGCACGTTGAAAACACTGACATTGGCGTTAACTCTGGCATCATGGACCAGTACGCCGTTGAGATGGGCAAAAAAGACACGGCCATTCTGCTTGATACCAACACGATGAAGAGCGAGTTCGTTCCGATTAAACTCGGAAACGATAAAATCGTCATCATGAACACCAACAAGAAACGGGGCCTCAAAGATTCCAAGTACAACGAGCGCCGCCAACAGTGTGAGGACGCCTTAAAACTCGTCAACAAGGTGGCCGATTTTTCATCGTTTGGTGCCATGTCAAATGATGAATTCGACGAGTACACCTACACCATTAATGACGCAACGTTGTTGAAACGAGCCCGTCATGCCGTTTCCGAAAATCAACGAACCTTAAGAGCTGTGAAGGCTTTACGCAACAATGCTATTGCTGAATTTGGTCGACTGGTGAACGCTTCTCACATTTCCCTTGAATACGACTACGAAGTCACTGGTCCGAACTTGGATACGCTAGTTCATGAAGCTTGGAAGAACGGCGCCGTTGGATCGCGAATGATCGGTGCTGGCTTCGGTGGGTGTGCGATTGCAATCGTTCCATCTGACCAAGTCGCAAACTTCACCAAAAACGTTGGTGACACCTACAACTACCGCTTCGGCTACGACGCTGACTTCTACATCGCCAACATCTCGGATGGCCCTAAAGAAATCCAGATTTAGGTGAGGTGAACAACATGGAAAATCTCGTTGAACATTACGCGGACCAGGTCATTGATACCGGACAAACGTACCGACCCACGGATCGCACGTATCTCATAAATTATCTTTACCATTTGGTTGGTGAAAAGAACGTGTCCAATCCGAACTTATCTGACCAATTATTGGTAACGGTCGACCAGTTAATCGACGTGGCCATTAAGAATAGTCAAATTGACGATACCCTCAAAAACCGTGAACTGTTAGAGGCGGAACTGACTAATCTCTACACCCCGCTTCCAAGTGCAGTCAATGACAAGTTCTGGAACCTGTATCAGCAAGCTCCCGACCGGGCTACGGACTATTTTTACAATTTAAGCCAACAAAATAACTACATTAAAACCGCTCGCATCAAGAAGAACCTGCTCTGGGACATTGAAACCAAGTTTGGGGATCTGGAAATCACGATTAACCTGTCGAAACCGGAGAAGGACCCCAAGGACATTGCCAAGGCCGGTCAAAACACCCACTTTGGTTATCCCGAGTGCAACCTGTGCGCTCAAACCGAGGGTTACTACGGTAATTCGCAAATTCCGGTGCGGGTCAATCATCGCATCATTGATGTTTTAGTCGGCGGGAAACCGTGGGGCTTTCAGTATTCACCGTATTCCTACTTTGATCAGCACTGCATCTTTTTGGATGATGTTCACGAGCCGATGAAAATTAGTGCGCAGACGTTTTTCAATTTAACTGAAATTGTTTCGATGTTCCCTGCGTACTTTATGGGGAGTAATGCGGACCTACCAATCGTGGGTGGTTCAATTCTGAGCCACGAACACTACCAGGGCGGCTATCACACCTTCCCAATGATGAAAGCACAGACCCGGTTCACCTTTGACCTGGACCAGTATCCAGACGTTAAGGCCGAGGTTTTAAACTGGCCGATGTCGACGATTCGGCTGACCGGGACCGATAAACAGGAACTAATTGATTTTGCGACCCATATCTTAAATGAATGGCGTAAGTATTCGGACCCGTCCGTTGACGTGCGTGCCGAAACGAACGACACACCGCATCACACGGTCACACCAATCGTCCGCATGAACAAACAGGAGCAGTTTGAGGTCTACGTGGTTCTGCGTGATAACCAGACGTCAAAGAAGTATCCCGATGGCATTTTTCATCCCCACGCCGAATACCAACACATCAAAAAGGAAAACATTGGCCTGATTGAGGTGATGGGACGGGCTATCTTACCTGCGCGTCTGAAACCAGAATTGGCCGAGGTCAAGAAGTATCTACTTGGTCAGCCCAACGACATCGCGGATTATCACGTTGCCTGGGCCAACCAGATCAAACAAAGTTACCAACTCAATCCCGACAACGTCCAGGACGTGATTGACAAAGAAGTCGGGATTACCTTTATGCACGTCTTGGAAAACGCCGGGGTCTTCAAGCTTGATGACCAGGGGACCGCAGCGTTTCAAAAATTCATTCACACACTTTAGGAGGTTATTATTATGAATTGGCTAGCGATATTAATTGGTTTAGGACCAATGGTCGGTTGGGGACTTTTCCCCACAATTGCTTCGAAGGTTGGTGGAAAACCCGCCAACCAAATCTTAGGTGCCACCCTTGGAACCTTAGTCTTTGCGGTCGTCCTGTTTTTCATTGAAGGATTAGCCCTTCCTGGTTGGATCAGTACCACTTTTGGAATTATTTCTGGACTTGGCTGGGGCTTTGGTCAGATCATGCAGTTCAAGGGTTTTAAGTTAGTTGGATCATCACGAGTAATGCCGATTACCACGGCCTTTCAGCTGATCCTGACGTCGCTTTGGGGAGTCTTTGTTCTAGGCGACTGGACTGGCATTATCGGAAAAGTCTTAGGATTTACTGCCCTAGTTATCGTAATTCTTGGTGCGACTCTCACCGCTTGGGTCCAAAACCCAGAATCCACCAATAAGGGTGCTTTAAAGAAAGCTACGATCTTTCAGCTGATTGGTGCCCTTGGATACTTAGTTTACTCAGCCGCTCCACAGGTGGTCATCATGCCATCAATGAAAGCTTTATTGCCAAACATGCAAGCCATGGACGGGAACCATGCGTTTCTTCCCCAGGCCATCGGAATGGTACTATGTGCCGTGATTTACGATTTGTGGAACCTAAAAGACGAAAATGTCTTCATTCAATCCGTTTCATACAAGAACATTCTTGCCGGCTTATCGCAAGGCTTTGGTATGTTAATGTACTTAATCTCAGCTCAACCTGACATGAACGGATTGGCCACTGCCAACGTTCTGGGTCAATTAGCCGTCTTGGTTTCCACTCTGACCGGGATTTACTTCTTACACCAGAAGAAGACACCAAAGGAAATGACTCTGACCTACCTTGGGTTAGTTCTCATTGTCTTTGCTTCGGCCATTACGGCATTTATTTAATTAAATTGAAATGGTATCATAGAAGTAACGAGGCTCCCTGCGTTAGTGGGAATGGCACCATCTTGTCAATGTCTCCACATTAGCGAGACCTATAGTACCAAAAAGGCTGGAACCAATTGGGGTTTCAGCCTTTTTATGTGTTTTTATGGATAAAAAAAGAGCTCATCAGCGACAAGCCGATGAACTCTCGATCATCAATCCTACTAAAAATCGATGATCCCATGAACTATTTACATCTATTATTATAACTTAATTTAATCATTCGATTAATAGATATGTTATTTGACCGTTTAAACAGACACGATAATAAAAAAGAGCTCATCAGCGACAGGCCGATGAGCTCTCGATCATCAATTCTACCGAAAATAGGTGACCATGTATTACTTGTTATAAGTATATTATAACTTAATTAAACAGTAATTCAATTATACGGTATAACAACTAAAAAAGAGTTCATCAACTTTTAGCTGATAAACTCAGTCCCATAACCCTATTAAATCGATGAGTAGATTGCATAATCTTCATTTGTTATTATACAGCATAATTATGTTAAATTAACTATTATTTCAAATAATTCGTTTTTCCATTTTTCAATTGCTTCTTCGAATGTTCCAAGAACCTCAAATTCTCACCATTTCCTAAGACATACAGATTCTCGATCATGTTATCATATTTCTTTTTTGAAACAAGCACCGCCGAATCACCATTCTCACAATGAATGGTAACTTCTTCATCGTCCTTCATAACCTGATCCATGTATGTTTCAAAGTTCACTTTGAAATTATTACAATTAACCACTTTCATGTAATATCATCTCTCTTCATACGTAAAAAATGAAATTTTTTATAGTGATGATTATACCATATAGAATAAAAAGTAAAACTAAAAAGAATGTCTTTAAAAAAGACACTCTCAATAATTGTTAAATGCTGACTAAAATTAATATTCTCTTTTAATCTTAAATCTCGTTCTTAGACTTACCCGTCGTCAACATTTCATGAAAATTGTCGTAACTAACGGTAATCATGTCCGTCAAAGCCGGTTCCGTAAACGAACCAACGTGTGGCGTCACAATTGCGTTAGGATACTTTTTCATTAGGTTAACGACTTCCTGGTTCTTAATATTGTCGATCCCTTTGAATTCGTGACCAAAAATGTTAGCTTCATCAATTAACACGTCAGAACCATATCCACCTAATGTGCTGGACGCAAGAGCATTATCGACGGCTTTTAAGTCAACCACTTGACCACGAGCCGTATTAACCAAAATGGCATCGTCTTTCATTAAATTGATTTGGGCGGTACTGATTAAGTTATCAGTTTCACCTTTAATGTAGGGAACGTGCAGTGAAACAATGTCAGACCGCTTCAATAATTCATCAATGGGGACGTATTCATCGATTTCAGGAGCGTCAACCTTGTGACCGTCGTTAGCGAGCACGGTTGCACCCATTCCACTGTACAAACTAGCTTCAGCACGACCAATGCGGCCCGCACCGATAATTCCAACGGTACTAGAATGAATCTCACGACTAAAGTACGAATCATTGACGATAAAATTGCCAGCGTGAGTGGCGTTGATTTCAGAAGCAACTTTTCGAAACAGACTCATTCCGAGGGTCATCGCCAGCTCAGCCACAGCGTATGGCGAATATCCGGGAACGCGAGCGACCTTGATGCCAAGTTCTTTGGCAGCCTTCAAGTCAATGTGGTCGTAACCAACCGTACGCGTGAAGACATACTTAATACCCCAGTCGGCAAATTTCTGTAAATTTTCCCTGTCAGCCAGACAGTTTCCACGAACTAACACTCCGTCTGACCCCTTGGAATCGATGGCGTTGTCGCGATTTAACATTTCAGAAACTAAGTTCAATTCATAATCGTATTTATTTAAATCTTTGAAGTAACTGACTTCAACGGGACGCACCCCATACGCAGTAATTTTGAACATTTTATCACCCATTATTTGATAATCCCCGAGTTATTGATGACTTCAAGCAGCGCAATCCAAATCGGCATCATGATCACTGACAGAATGGTCGACAAGAACGACGCGTTGGAAGCCGAAACTGGATCACGATTGAAGCTAATTGCGTATGCTGAAGCAACCGTGGCTGTTGGGGTTGCCATCATGATGACAATCGTTGCGATGGCCACGTAGCTCATTGGCATGATGCCCAGCATTGAAAGAGCAGTCAACGCAATCAGATTGAACAACGGCACAATGATAACCTTGTTCCAACTGTAGTACCAAGAAAGTTTGTTGGAAGCAGCTTGCTTGAACGAAATCGAACCTAGAGTGACACCAATTGATAACCAAGCCAGTGGAGACGATAGTTGAGCCAGGTAGTTCAACGGCTTCCATAGCCACAAAGCGGTTTGGTCAATTCGGTAGAAGGCCACACTGTTGGTACCTTTGCCAGGAATGCCATTTAACATCGTTTGGACTGTTACATGTGGAACATAATTTTGTCCTAACCATAAGAAAAGTCCTAAGAAGGTGGCGATAACAACTGGATTCAAAAACATTTTCTTGATGTTCTTCATTTCCATCTTCAAACCTGACATTCTAATATAGGCGTATGAATAAAGAAAAACCCGGTAACCAATGTTGAAAATGGAACTGTACATAATTCCTTTGGGTCCAAAAACCGCACCAACAATCGGAATTCCAAAGAAAGTCGTGGAGCCAAACGTGGTTAAAATTCCCATCACTTCTTTTTTATCTTTGTCTTGTTTGGGATAAAGCAGTGGCGCAACGAAAATCAAGATGATGTAAATGATGAAACCCCACAGGAGGACATTCATCCCCTCTTTTAGGGTATCATCATTGATTGGCTGCATGAATGAGTTTAGTGCTAAAGCCGGAATTGCGACGGTCAGTACAACCCTTGACAACATCTTCCCGAATTTATCGGTAAAAATGTTCTTCTTACGTAAAAAGAAACCAAGTAAAATAATGAAAATCGTTGAGGTGATCGAACTAATGATTCCCGCATTAGTGACGGTCTTCTCAATTGCTTGCATAACGTTCATGAACGTTAACCTCCAAGTAGAATATTATCGTACGCACAGTGAAGTACGTAAAAAATGAAATTTTTCACGATAATAATCTTACCATAGGGAATAAATGGAGAACAAGGAGGATTTAATTATTATTTCTACTTAGTATTTTTTTCGCCACTTCTAAACTATTGTGATCTAATTTGTTAACTTTATTTATCTGTTTTTTACTTATGGAAATTGTATTTTTAGATTTCTCCTCAGTAGAGATTACTTTCACACTAGAATAATATCGATACTTTAATGATGATATATATTCAAGAATATTTGCTAATTCTGTATTATTTATACAACTAGAATTAAGATAGATATGGAAAATTTCTGAATGATTGTTTTTTTCAAAGCAAGCTCCTTTAATAAATTTATAGTGAAGAGTTATTTTTTTAATTCTTTTTCAAAAAAACAATTATAATCATTTCTAGAAATCCATTTTGTTTTAAATAGAGTAGGATAAGATGGTTTTAATTCAAAAAAATCATGACTATTTGATAGTAAACTATCAAAAGTTTGCCCAATATAGTTACCGTTTGGTAAAACTCCAATAATATACATCTTGGGATAATCGGAACTATAATTGATCACTGGAAATTGATAACCGGGATTACCTATTCTATCTAAATAAATTGGCATAAAAACTGCTATTAAAACACTCAAAACAGCAATTATGGAAATCGAAATCTCGATACTTTCATGATGATCACTTATATAACGTTGTAGAAACAATAGAACAACAACAATTATCAGAAATAATATACTTATGACTTTTACGACTCTATCAACGCAATTCACAAATGAATAACTTCTATAGGTATGGAAATTCAACGTATTAAAAGAAGATTTAGAATTAAATACACTAACTTTATGTTCCTTAACTTTCTTTCTATTTTCTGGTAAAAAGGCTGCATCAGGAAAAATAAATTGTATAAAATTCAAAAAAATATTTCCTTTAGAAGTTAATGTTATAATAGCGTTTACTAATATAACTAATATAACTAAAAAGCTTATGATGTCTTTCATATTATGATTTATCCCCTATCTAATTTTTTATGTACACAAAAAGCCCCACCACAGGGCTCCTCAACAACTATTTCATTTCCACTTTCTTATCCTTCTTCTCCATCCTCATCTTTTCCTTGTGCGTCTTCTTGTGTTTCATCTGGAGATGTGACGTGATCTCTCGATGATGCAACATATCCAACTGGTTGTTTGATGAACAGTAGAACGCAATGAAGAAGATTAGGGTTGCAAGCAGCGCGTACACAGCTCTTCTAAAGTATTTCAGAAAAACGGTCTGATCCCAGCTGTATCCCTTACCTAAAGCAGCCATAAAGTAACGAACCAAGTAGTAAACAAACAGGACGAAGGCAATCACAAAACCAGCAACTGACAAAATGTTTCTGGTGGCGACGGCAAAAGTTACAACAGCAACCAAAATACATAGCATGAAGACAAAGTATTTAAAGCTCTTGATATAACTTTTATCGTCAGCCCGACCGCGATTCGTCCAATACAAATAACAGGCAATGATTAAGGCAATCACTGCGATAATCAATAAAATTGGTTTAAACATCTAATTCCTCCTTTAAATTTTATCTCCCAGGACACAATTTAAACTGTGAATCAGCATTCCGATCACCATCATATACATTGAGACCATACTGAAACCCATGGCTAACACCACGAAAGTCACGATCCAAAAAACAACTAAAAACCAATTAACAAATCCTTTAAAACTCATTATATTTCATCTCCGATATCCTCTTGTGATTACTTTCATCATACCATTAAATCGCCGTGAGCTGAGGAATTTGCTCAAGTTTTTACATCCTCTATTTGCCCACAAAAAAGAGCTCTCAATGAGAGCTCTTTTTCTTACTTATTAAAGTTGAACATCGTATTTATCGAAGAAGTCCTTAAGTGGTAACAAGCCTTCACCACCATATTCTGCGAAGAATTCTGGTAATGTGTAAGTCTTGTTGTCATTCTTGTCCTTCTTATAGTTTGGACTGATGGTTTCAACGATTTGACCATTTTCAATTTTAACGATCAAGTCTTCAACTGGAAGTCCACGGTCTTGGTTAATCTTTGCGTCAATCAAGAATGGGTGACCAGCTTTTGTAACCTTAACGGCTTTGTCAAATGCAGCAGGAAGTTCAGAAACGTTGTGAACAGTTGTAGCGTCAATTCCCATTCCCTTAGCGATTAATTCAAAGCTTTGACCTTGAAGTTGAAGGCCGAAGAATTGCATTGGTAAGTCTTCTTGTTCACCTTCGATGAAGCCTAAGTCTTCGTTTGAAGTAACCACGTTAATAACTGGAAGTTGATACTTCGTCAAAGTTACTAAATCTTGGATAACCATTGAAAGGGCACCGTCACCAGCAATGTTGAAGACTTGACGATCTGGGTAAGCTTTCTTAGCAGCAATGGCACCAGGAAGTCCGGAACCCATCGTTGCGAACAATGCGGAGATGACCCACTTGTTAGTTGGTTGAATGTCCAAGTATCTGAAACTGTTGATGATGTTGTCACCAACGTCGATTGAGAAGACAGCATCTTTGTCGGCTACTCGGTTAATTTGTTTGTAGATTGGGGCAACTGGCATGGTTGAGTTAGCGTTAGTCATGGTGTCCTTCAAGTGCTTACCAAAGTCCTTGAATTCTTCCATGAAGCTACCATTACTCTCATCGGTTTCGTCACTACCAATGTTTAACATCTTGTGAATGTACTCCATCCAGTTAGCTTGGTCAGCAACGGCAGCCTTGTAGAATGGACTTGGAGCAACTTTTTCACTTTGAGCCAATGCCTTGTCAACAAATGAGCCCGCGTCAGACCAGATTGGGAGGTCAACTTCGTGGTGACGACCAAGTTGGATTTGAGAGTCATCAACTTGGATGTAAGCGAATTTGTGACTTGCATAAACTGATTTAGCGAATGGGAAGTCACCACCAATGGCGATAACTAGGTCGGCAGTACTTAAGATTTCGTCAGCGGCCTTTGATGCGGCACGGTTGGCGGTTCCTAGGTTAGCTTCGTAGTTAGCGTCAACGTAGCCTAAAGCTAATCCGTCCATAATAACTGGAATCTGGAGTTTCTTTGAAAGTTCGATTAACTTGTCGCCATTGCCCTTGATTCCACGACCAACGTGGAGAACAGGACGTTTAGCGTTCTTAATCATCTTAAGGGCTTGACTTACTTCGTCATCGGTTGCAACTGGTTCTGGAGCTGGCTTGTCGTAAGTCTTTGATGCAGAACTGTACGGAACATCTGGGATTTCGTCAAAGCCAAAGTCATTTGGAATAACAACTACGGCAACACCCTTCTTTGCGTATGCTTCGTGAATCGCACGGTCAACAACGTGTGGCAAACTTTCAGGAGTCATTACGATACGGTCGTAAACCGAAACGTCAGAGAACATTGGGGTCTCTGGAAATTCTTGGAAGTAATTGTAGTTCATGTTGTCATGACCAACTTGACCAACGATGGCAAGCACTGGAGCGTGGTCTTCTTTAGCGTCATACAAACCGTTTAGTAAGTTGACCGCACCAGGACCAGCTGATCCAAAGGCAACTCCGATTTTACCAGTTAATTTAGCGTGAGCAGCGGCCGTTAGTGCCCCAACCTGTTCGTGTCGAATTTGTACGTAATTAATGTTATCTTTTTCTTGATCGAGCGCAGCAAGCGTTGAGTTAATGGAACCACCAGGGTATCCATAAATGTCCTTAACGCCATATGATTCAATAACTTTAAGCATTGCTACTGCTGCAGGAATTTTCTTTACATCTGTCATAATTTCTTCCTCCCAAAAGTACTTAATTCTTTTGTTGACCCTAATATACTCCCATATGAAAACGGTTGCAATAAAAACGCTTACTAAATTTACTAAGTCTTTTTAATGTAAATCATGAAATTAACAAAATGTAATAAATTCCCAATTTAACGGCAATTTGAGCGTGTTATTAGTTATCTTTTGGCGCGTCATATGTAATAATACTAGTAAGGAGGTGAAAAACATGAACTTTTCTGGATTAGTAGAAACTGGTGACGGTCGTTTGATTAACGTGAACAACGTGAACTCAATCCATCCCCGCGAATCAGAAGGTAACATCATTTCATACCAAGTTACTTTCAACAACAATACTACTGAAGAAATCGACATCGATGCTTTTGAAGCACTTAAGAACATTGCTTTAAACAAAGATAACAAGTAGGATTGGCAATACTTAGTAAAAAAAACAGGTCAACTGTGAGGTTGACCTGTTTTTGTGTGTAGACTTAATTATATTAGCAAAACATAGTTATGCATTTAATAATTATTATTATCATCTTCTTTTTTGCTTTCTACATCGCCTTCATGATTAACGGAGTATCCGGTAAGAGTTTTTGTCTCACCATCTTTTGTTTCTACAATTTTAACCTTGTTCGGGGTATTGAGTAACTGTAAATACCATTTAGTTACACCTTCTGGATAATCATCTTTATATACTTTTAACTTATTTCCAAACCTTTTGTAATGAACCGGCATTTCTTCTCCATAATCAAATACATCGCCTAGTTCCATTTCATTTTTGTCAAGATTATAGTCATCATCTTCAAACGTAAGAATCTCATCCTTATCCTGTCCTGATGAAGTTCTATCAACAAATTGATCTTTAGAAACTTCCTTTGCAATTTTTGCATAATCATCAGTTGAATTAGCACCAGATACGCTGGTACTATTTCCACATCCTGAAATAAAAATCATCCCAAATGATAATAATGATATCAATAATACCTTACGAATTAATTTACGTTTAATAAAAATCTCCTCCAAAAAATTACTTATTATCTAGTAGTAGAATAGTCTTTAGGTGGCATATAATCGAGTGGTTTATAACTTCCGCCATCCAAAGTGCCGAACTCTTCATGAATATTGACATTATTTCCATTGGTTGTAAAAGTTAGATGGTCTTCACCTTTAGCGCCCACATAGCCTGAAACTGTTGTTGTATTCCCATTACTACTTGTAACAACAGCATCACTTGGCCACTCTCCACCTACTTTACTAACTAATTGTTCTGCTTCAGATAATGTTATGGGAGAACTATTACTAGTTTCTTTAGTACTAGAATCAGATGAATTTCTATTTTTAGGAGTATCTTCAGATGTCTTATTATTAGAAGCACTTTCATCAGATTTTGACGATTCCTGCATATTCTCTGAACTATCTTTTTTAGAATTATTTTTGTTTTTCTTTACTACAACTTCTTTTCTAACTTCCTTAGGTTTTACACTACGACTGCTCATAGTACCAATAATATAGGCGGCTCCCATTAAAATTATTACTACTAAAATAATAATTATTATCCATAAGCCCATTCTGCCCTTACTTTTCTTCATCCTTAATACTCCTTAATTAATTTATATATTAATTATATTACTATGTTAATCAACGCACAATTTAAATTTATGACTTATATCAAGCAAATATCTATAGTAAATTTTTAATTTAAAATGAAAATAAGTTTCACGTGAAACAAAAAATCCTCCGCACATTTGGAGGATTTGATCGTATTTTTAGACACAGTGTTCAATTATTTCTCAGGAATTTCCCACTCGTGGTCCTGATTGTGTTTCTTCATGTAGTTCATGAACTGCTTGGAGTTGTAAGCTTTCTTGACGTCCTGGGCCCACTTGGTGTGCTCATTCTTCTTGTTTACAACGGCTAGTAGCATGTACTGACTTTGTGGATTTTCGCGCAGAAGCATTGAACTTGCCGGAATCTTAGCCCCATAAGTATCAGAACCAGGGATAATGGCGTAGTCCACGCTGTTTCTGGAACGTGGTTCGTTGGCCGAATCCATTTCATCGAACTTCAGGTCGTACTTGTTATCGATGATGTCATTTTTAGTGGCCTTGATGGGGTCAACACCCTTCTTCAACTTAATCCAACCGGCTTTTTCCATTACCAAGAAAGCTCGTGACATATTGGATGGATCGTTTGGAATGGCAACCGTGTCACCCTTCTTAACGTCCTTTAAGCTGTGCTTTTTGGCCGGATAAATCCCAGTTGGAATGGTTGGCACCTTAGTCAAGGCAACCAAATTACCATGATTTTCCTTGTTAAAGTTATTCATGTAGGCGCCGTGTTGTTCAACGTTTAAGTCAACCTGACCCTGGTTTAATGCCATGTCAGCATTCAGTAAGACGGAGAATGATTTATTTTTTACCTTGTACCCGTCTTTTTCAAGAATGGGTTTGATGCCCTTCATAAACAGGTCACTGTAAGGACCGGGTGAACTTGCTAAAGTGATCGTCTTTTTGTTTGACTGTGGTGCATGTGCCTTCTGATACGGCCGATACACAAACGTATATCCAAATAAAATCACGATAATTGCGACTAATGCGGTAATCCAATATCTTTTCTTCATCCTATTTCTCCCTTTCAACTAAATAATCCTGTTTCTGCCAAAACCTCGTTAAACGAAACAATTAAAAAAATCAGTTAGACTATCCATCAAGTTAGCCTAACTGATCCTTTTTCTCCACGTAAATAGAGTAGATTAGTATATTCGATTGAGTTAGAATCAACCAATCTCAGTTAGACTAACAAAATGTTGTATCTAACTGAGCACAAAAATTACTACACTTAGATACAGGCGTTTGATCAACACCCGCATCTAAAACTACGAACGCTGACCTACATGTAACAAGTACAGCAACAGTAAGTATTTTGATAGTTCGTAGTAATCGTTGTCATTGGTTTCATCCCTTTCTTATTTTGCATTAATTTAACCACAGAAACCGCGAGTTGTAAAGGATAAAGTTCACAAATCACTTAATCCTGTTTTGCTTTCTTCAACTTGCGATGCTTCAAATACAACATCACCGCGATGGTCACGGGAATGGTCAGAACCACTCCAATTGCCGAAATCAACGTCATGATTAACTCCGACGCAAAGATTTTGTCGTTCATGACCATGCCGATACTGTAGTGCAGGCGCGCAAACCAGATGAACAAACCAACTAGCTCCCCGTAGAAACTAAAGAACAGGGTGTTAAAGGCCGTTCCAACAATTTCTTTTCCAATTGAAACTCCGATATAACTGAAATCCTTATCAGAAATCTTGATGTTATGGTCCTGAATCTCGACTAAACCAGTGGCCATGGCAACGGCCGCTTCGGCCACTGCTCCCAGACAACTCAGAATCGTCATCGCACACGAAACGTTTAGGAATTTCACGCCAATTAAGAGTGACATTCCCTCCAAGTCTTCGGTATTCTCGGGTCCAAAGCCTTGCACCTGCGCCCAGTGTTCCACTGGAATGATCAACGCAATTACGATTGCCACCACGATTAACGAGGTCACAAACGCCACGTCGGCGTTTCGTCCTTGCTCATTACCGAAGTAAATTGTAATGACGAGGATAATGACGGCGTTAACCAGTGTGACCCAGAGGTACGGAATGCCAAACGCAATCAAAACGACGGACATGAAGACCAAACCAAAGTTACACAAAAGACCAATAAAGGCAACGAAACCCTTGGAACCCCCTGCCAGTAGCATTGCGAAAAAGAGAATGATTAATAAGACGGTCATGGTACTCATTTAATCACCTTCATTTCACAAAGCGCACTCGCAATCAGGCTGGTAATCGGCACCGTCAGCGTGATTCCAATCGCACTAATCAGACTTTGAATGATTCCAAGTGACATAATCATTGAGAACGAGTAGCCCCAGCTATTGCCGTTTCTTAAGAACAAAACCATCATGGGAAAGGTACCAGCCACGAAGATCAGGAACAAAACGTTAATCAGCGGTCCCATGATTGACCGCCCGATGTTTTGCCCGTTCTTTAAGAGCTTCAAGAATGAGAGACTATGGTCTTCCTCGTAAACCGCAAACAGGCTGGACGTAATATCGGCTGAGAGGTCCATGATGGCTCCTAGTGACCCAATCATACAACCAACGAAGTAGATTGGCAGTCGTTTTTGGGTCACGTAGTCCATCATCTCAAAGTTCATGCCCCGTTCGTGCGTCACTGACAGGACAATGAACGCAATCAGAATCGCGACCGCGGTTCCTAGAATTGTCGACGAAATCGTCACGACCGTCTCCTTTGACACGCCAAAAATCAGGATGGCGGTGACAATCGTGAAAATGACCGATAAGATGGCAAACAAAATAAACGGATTGAAGCTCGTTCCCACGTCAATTGAAACCGCCAAAAAGAACAGGACGGCGTTGATGATAATACTTAAAAGCGCCATGGACCCACTGAACTTCAGAATCACCAGCAACAGCATCACCGTTAGCCAGATTAAGAAGACGACCGCGGTGTCCCGCTTAAAGCCGTTGATCAGAATCGACGAAGGCTTTAAGTTCTTGTTGGCAACGTGAATAAAGATCTGTTGGCCGGCATGATACTTCATGTCGGTCGCCCCAGCACCAGAATACTGGTTGTTGGCGGTAATTGTCTTCCCCTTGTACTCCCCGTTTAAGACCTTGAGGGCCAGTTTCTGATTCTCTTGGTAATCATGATTCTTAAATTCATCAGTTTGACTAGTGCGACCGTAGTTATGCACGTTTACGACTCGAGCCACCGTCTGTTTGTACATCGGTGCGTCGAAATGGGTGAAGGTCACGGCGACGATCCCCGAGATTAGCACCAAAACGATGGCGAGCCAACGAATCTTTAGCTTTGGATGGATTCGTTTCAAATTCTCATCCCCTAATTATTTACGTTCAGTGTATCATACTAAAATTAAGTTTCGCTAAACTTACGTATTTATAGCTAGACAACAAAAAACACCTCTGAATTAAATCAGAAGTGTCACGAATTTTATTTAATAATTACCAAACGAATAATCCGACAATTCCAGCCGAGAGTAATGATACCAAGATTCCGGATAGGATTAAGTATCCAACGTTTCTGGAAATAACGTCGTTCTTTTCACGGCTGACTAAGCCCTTCAAGCATCCAATAACCATGCCAACGGTACTGAAGTTGGCAAAGGAAGTCAAGAAGACACAGAGTTGGGCTTGGTAGTGAGCTGGGAAAATGTGGAGGTTGTTGATGTGGGGAGCAATGGCACCCATGACCACGAATTCGTTGGTCACTAACTTGGTTCCCATGTACTGAGCAAACTGGAAGGCGTGGTTAACGTCCATCCCCATCAGCCATGCAAATGGGAACATCACGATTCCAAGTAAGTGTTGAAGTGACAACCAAGGATTAATGAGTCCCAGTAACTTACTGATTAAGTTAGCAAGGGCCACGAAGGCAATGACGTTAGCAGCGATGATTAATACCAGTTTACCGGCACCTAAGATTGAATCACCCAAAAATGAGAAGAATGGTTCTTTCTTGGGTTTTTCCGGCTTGTCAGCAACTGTCTCTTCGGCCACTTGTTCTGAAGGTTCCGTCATCGTCGCAATTGTGTCTTCTTCAGGCGTAACGTGAACTGGATTCAGTAGTGAAGTCACGATGATGGCGTTCAAGATGTTAAGCGGGATTGCGGTTAAAACGTATTGCCCCGGAATCATCTGGGTGTACGAACCAACGATCGCAGCGGTGATACACGACATCGACATCATGGCGACGGTCAAGAGTCGTTCACTGGATAATTTCTTGAGTTGCAGACTAGAAACGGCTAGGGCTTCCGTGTTTCCAAGGAACATCATTTCAACGGCGTAAAATGATTCGAACTTTGGTTGTCCCGTGACCTTTGATAACGCAATTCCGATCCATTTAATGATAAATGGCAAAATCCCAAAGTATGTAAGGATATCAAACAACGGAACAATCATTAAGATTGGAAGCAGTGCTGAAGTCACAAAGTTCATCTGTTTGACGTGCACCCAGTTTGGCAGCGCAAAGGCAATCCCAGTGTAAGCAACCTGCACGATCCAGTTGAATCCTTCAGCGGCCCCCTTGACGGCGTCTCGACCCCAACTAAAGCGAGTAAGGAGAAACGCGATGACGAGGTTTAAGACTAAAACGACAATGACCGATCGCCAGTTGACGTGCTTGTGATCCTTGGAAAACAAAAAGGCAATTCCGAGGAACACAGCGACCCCAATGATGTTAATAATTAGATAGTAATTCATCGAACTTTCTCCTCCATTTTATATGCAATGTTCGGATATTGTCAGATAACAAAATTCGAACAACCTGTTTTTTATAATAATAGTATTAAACATTAACAATTTCAACCTTCATCGCGGAAATGGTTCACGGATTGGTTAATTTTCCCGTAAAAAAAGACTAATTATCGGTTAAAACCAACAACTAGTCTAATTAATTTATTTCTTTTCTCGTCGTTTATCAATGCGTTCGTCATACCACGTAAAAATCAGGAGCAACCCGATCATAATCAGATTAACAATCGACTGCAAGACTTGATCTGGAACTAGTCCGTACATTAAAACGGTAATCAAAAACAGCACCAGGTACTTAGCCGAACGCAGATACTCCTGGGTGTAGACGTAGCGCGCAAACTGCATGATTGACAGGATGGCGATGATTAAAAACGAACCATCCCTTAAGACGTGCTTCGATACATCTAATTTCATATGCGTCAGTCCTAAACCTGATCGGTTGGTCGAATCACGATTTCGTTGACAGAGGCATCCTTTGGCATGTCAATGGCGTACAGGATGGATTGCGCAATCCGTTTGGGACTAAGCGGCGTCAAGTCGTATGACTCAAACTGCTTCTTGATGTCCGGATCGGTAATGTGATTGGGCAATTCGGTAGCTACCGCGCCGGGTGAAATCATAGTCACCCGAATACCAGACTTAGCCTTAGCCTCTTCCTCTCGTAATGAATCACTAATCATCTTCACGGCCGCCTTTGTGGCACTGTACACCCCACTGTTAATTCCAGAAGTGTGAGCCGCCACCGAAGCGGTGTTGATGTACTGGCCACCACCTTGACCACGCATCGTATCAAGGGAAGCAGTAATGCCGTACAAAACACCCCTGATATTGACGTCAATCATGAGATTCCAACCCTTGACGTCACCCTTAATCAGTGGTGATTGGGGCATCACACCCGCATTGTTCATCCAAACGTCGATGCGACCAAACTGGTCAACCGCAGCGGACGCCAGGTTTCTGACCTCGTCGAGTTTAGTAACGTCGGCCTTCTGAATGGCAGCCACGCCACCGTCAGCTTCAATATCTTCCTGAATCGCACGTAAGCGGTCCTCTCTTCTAGCACCCAGCACGACCTTGGCGCCGTTTTTTGCCAACAACTTGGCGGTCGCTTCACCAATTCCACTAGAAGCTCCCGTAATTACAACTACTTTATCTTTAACAGCCATCTTAATTCTCCCTAACTATTTTAAATTGTTAAGTGCGGTTTCGATACTCATGTCACCACTGTGCATGATGATTACCTTGTCAAAGGCATGCTGGTTATTTAAAACGTCAAACAAGACCTGTGAAACGTCGTTGATTGAATTTGAACCAGGTTGGTCATCATTAAAGGTTACTTCGCCGGTTCCAGGAGTCTCAAGCAAGGAGCCCGGCTGTAAAATGGTGTAGTTCAGGTCAGTATCGTGAATTAACCAGTGGTCGGCCATGAACTTAGCAGCCTGGTAGTCCTGTAACTTGGCGTAATGTTTCTTTCCTTCCCACTGGTCTGGTTGAAGCGCAAAGGCTGAACTGAGCATGATGTAACGTTTGACGCCGGCTTTTTCGGCGGCCTGCATGGTCTTGATGGCTCCGTAACTGTCAACTAGGACCACGTTGTGTCCACCGGATCCAGCGGTGAAGTAGATGGCATCAAAGCCCTTCATTGCGTCGGCCATTGCGTTAACACTCATGTCGACGATGCTAAACTTCATGGTGTTAATTTTGGGACGTTCCTCAACGGTGTCCACAAACTTGACTTCTTCGGGATGACGAGCCGCAATGGTAACCGAATCGTCAGTGTTTTTTTGAAATTGTTTTACTAGGTCAGAACCGACTCTTCCGGTTCCACCAATAATCATAATCTTCATAATTGAAACCTCCTATATACGTCTAAAGCATAACAAATTCAACTAAACGTTAATAGCGATATGCATGTGAAGTTTATGTTAAAGCCAGCGTTAATCGTGCTACCATTCAATCACATAAAATAAATAAAGATAGACATTTTTATCATGTATGATATACTATGTTTGTACCGCGTAGGCGGTAGTTTTCAAACAAGATGCACTACTCCTTTCTATTTGATGGTTATGACCCACAAGTACCATGAAGTTCCCTTGCAACTATTTTTGATAGTTGCAAGGGAACTTTTTGTTTTAAAGACTAATCATGACATTGGATTACCTCTAACTAGATAAGAATAATCTTTGACATTTCGTTCTTAAATGCTAATATCAAATTGGAAAAATGGTTATAGTCCCGTTGAATCACTTAATAACAACTAAAAATCACCCAAAGACTAGTACATAGTCATCGGGTGATTTCTTCAGTCGTTATTTTTTAATGACCGTTGCTCGACCGTTTTCCTCAAAATCGGCAACGTTGTCTAATGACGTAATCACGGCTTCCTTGCCAGTGTTTTTCACAAACTGCATCGCCGCTTGAATCTTGGGTTCCATTGAACCCTTACCAAATTGACCTTGTTTTAGATACATGTCCAGTTCGTCAAGCGACACGTGTCCCAGTTCTCTTTGATTAGGCCGTCCGAAATTAATGGCCGCCTGGTCAATGCCGGTCAGGATAATTAACTGATCAGCATTGACCATTTGTCCGATTAACGAAGCCGTAAAATCTTTGTCAATCACGGCTTCCACGCCTTCGACGTCCCCATTGTCAGTCATGACGACCGGAACGCCGCCACCACCACCAGCAATGACAGTGAACCCACTGTCAACCAGGGTGCTAATCTGCTTGGCTTCTAAAATGCTGATGGGATGAGGCGATGGAACAACCCGCCTGAATCCGCGACCGGCATCTTCGGCAAATTTCCAGTCCGGATGTTTCATTATAACGGAATTAACGTCCGCGTAAAACGGACCGATGGGCTTGGTTGGATCCTTAAACGCTGGATCATTGGGATTGACTAATACCCGCGTGACAATGGTTGAACTAGTCATATCATTGTCTGAAAGGGCATCCCCAATCCACAGTCCTAACTCACCTTGAGTCATCGCTCCAACCACGTCAAGTGGCATTGGCGGATTTTCCTTCGTGCTACCGTTTAGTTCTTGGAGTAACAAGTTTCCAACCTGCGGGCCATTGCCGTGAGTAATCACTAACTGAAGGTTCTCAGTTGAATTACGCACGAACTTCACGATTTTTTTCGTGGTTTTTTTTAAAGCTTCTCTTTGCCCTTTTGCAGTTGGATCATCGGTTAAAATCGCATTGCCACCTAGAGCTATCACGATTCTCTTCATTTACGACACTCCTATCTTTCCCATAAATAGAGCAATGACCGCCCCAATGGCAGCAATCGTTATCAATGCCATCATGATCCATTCAAAGGGTGTGATTTTACGTCCTTGATTCTTGATTGCCTTGATGTAGAAACCAAAGCCTAGAACGTATGCAATTGAACATAACCACAAGAATTGTAGTCCCGCCACTGCGATTCCGACAACTTCAAACAATAGAGCTAGGATTCCCGGCATCATTTTCTTGACCGAATGAGCCTGCAGTCCAGCCTTAATTTGATCGGCACCAACCAGCGCGTAACAAATCACAATCGCTGCCGTACACAACGAAATTGCCAGGTTGTACGCCTGATCGGTAAATAGTAACGAAATCAAAACAATTTGTACCAAAATCTGAGTTAACCATAATGAGTGTGAAGGTGAATTGTGCTTGTTTAAGTAACCGAACCACCGGGGTAGTAGCTTCTGATCAGCTAGTTGTGACGTCGCTTCAACCGGAAGCATGGTCCATGACAGGAGGGCACCGACCATGGTGATTATAAGTGAGATACTGACAAAAGCCGCACCTATTGGTCCAATCATATCTTTAACAACATAGGTCAGGGCCGGGTTACTCAACTTAGCTAGTTTGGCTTGGGGTAAGTAGCCATATGGTAGCATCGCAATCACGATGTTGATGATCAAGAGTGAGATGGTGCCAATAATGGTCGCCTTGGCCGCATCAGAACGCTTCTTAGCGCGTCCTGCCATCATCGTGGCACCTTCAATCCCGATGAAGATCCACATGGTGGTGATGATACAGCCCTTGACTTGATCAAATACCCCCATTGCCGTCGCCGGACTATACGTGAAGTTAGTACTAAAATTAGCCCAGAAGTGGGCGGTGAAAACGTTAGCTTTGAATAAGACAATTCCTAAGATTGCGAAAGCAACCAAGGGAATTATTTTTATTACGGTGATAATGGTATTGATGAAAGCCGCGTTCTCAATCCCCATCGTTACTAACCACGTGAGTAGCCACGTGAATACCGACGCAATGATTACCGCTTGAATTGAGTTGCCTGATCGAAAAACCGGAAAGAAATAACCGATCGCTGACATCATCATGGTGGCAAACGCAATGTTACCAAGCCATGCCGATAGCCAGTATCCCCAGCCTGATAGAAATCCAGCAAAGTCACCAAATCCATCTCTGGCAAAATCGGAAATTCCAGTCAGTTCTGGTTTATCCTCACTTAGAGACTTCAAACTCATTGCTAGTGCAAAAATTCCGACTCCAGTAATAATCCACGCAACCAGCGCGGGTCCCGGAGTGGCCGCTGCCGCAATCTGTTCACTGGCATTATAAATTCCAGCGCCAATCGCGGAACTAATGACCAGCATGATTAATCCAAATAATGAAACTCCCTTTTTATTTCCCATATAATTTACGCAATCCTCTCAAATCCTAATTTAGGACATGATTGTATCATTGATAATCCTATTTATGCTTTAGTAAAATTTAATTTTCGTTGTACATACTTAAGTCGCCTAAAGTGGCGGCCATAATTGCCATGATCGAGTGCTTGCGGTTGCCAGCTTCAACGAACTGGCGCCCGTAAGGACTTCTAAAGACCTCGTCGGTTACTTCCATTTCGGGACTATTCAAGCCCTTGTACTTTTTAACCGCCTCTTTGGCAGTGGTGGTGTTGCCGTCATGAAAGGCTGGCAGACAGTGCATGAAAATCAATTCATCGTCAGGGGTGCCCGTCTTCTTCATTAAGTCCATGTTGACTTGGTATGGTAGTAGTTGGTCAATTCGTTGTTGCCAGTTGTTTTCACCCATTGAGACCCAGACGTCGGTGTAGATGATGTTTGATCCTTTGACCCCCTTGTCGATATCAGAGGTAATCATGAAGTGTGCTCCTGATTCCTTGGCGTACTTTTCCGCCAGGTCGACCACTGATTTTTCGGGGTGCAGTTCGTCTGGAGCCACGATGTGAACGTTCACACCCAGCATCGAACCGGTCACCAGTAAAGAATTAGCCACGTTATTTCGCCCGTCACCAACAAAGGTCAACGTGAGCCCCTTTAAGTGACCGAAGTTTTCCTTCACGGTCATGAAGTCAGCAATCATTTGAGTGGGATGCCACTCGTTTGAAAGACCGTTCCAAACGGGAACTCCCGAGTACTTGGCCATGATTTCCATGTCGGATTGTTCAAAGCCCCGGTACTCAATTCCGTCAGCCAGTTCGCCAAAGACTCGCGCGGAGTCTTCTACCGATTCCTTTTTGCCGAACTGACTTGAGGTTGGATCAATGTAGGCCGTGTTTCCACCTAAGTCGTCACCACCAAGTTCAAACGAAAGTCTGGTTCTGGTCGAAGTCTTTTGAAACAAGAGCACCAGGTCCTTGTCGTGTAAATACTTGGTCACCTTGCCATACTTCTTGTGTTCGTTTTTCAAGTTAATGGCAAAATCAATCAAAGCTTCAATCTGGGCTGGCGTAAAATCAGACTCCTTTAAAAAAGAACGTCCTTGCATTGATTTTAATTCCTCTAGTAATGTACTCATTTAATTTGCTCCCCCTCTAATTATTTTTATCAAGTGGTTCACGAATGATTGGTTGTGACATACAACGAGCTCCACCACGGCCACGCGATAGTTCTGAAGACAAAATCTCGTAAACGGTAATACCGTGTTTTCGCATCACATCAATCGTGACCGTGTTGCGATCGTATGTGACCACTTCCCCGGGGGCAATTGCCAGGTTGTTTGACCCATCGTTCCACTGTTCACGTGGAGCGGCAACTGGATCACCATCGCCGGTCTCCATCATGTCAATCTCAGATAATCCAAGAACTTCCTTGAGTGTATCCGGCAGACTTTCACGATGTTTCATGTTGATGGTATTGTTTTTTCCGGGATGAAGGATGTTAATATTCATCTTACCACCGTTCATGATCCCTGGATATACGGTAAATTGGTCGTAGTTGACCATGGTGAAGACCGTATCTAGATGCATCATAGCATGGTTATGCGGAATTTGAACCGCCACGATTGTGTCAAAATGTGACTTGGGATCTTCAAAAAGTTTGTGAGCCAGTTTTTCAATCGAACGAGTTGAGGTTCGTTGCGAACAACCAATTGCCATGACGTGATCGTTTAAAACGAGTTCGTCACCACCCTCAATGCGAGCATCATTATAGCGGTCCAGCCAAACGTCAACTTTTCCGGCAAACCGTGGATGATACTTCATCACGTACTCCGTGATGAGTGACTCCGGACGCCGCGCCTCAAAAGTCATGTGGTTAATCGTTAAACCAGATCCCATCGAAGCTTGCGGATCCCTGGTAAAGTACGCATTTGGTAGTGGATCCAGCAGGAAGGGATCAAAAGCGTTCGTCCCGGCCACATCATGCAAACTTGGGTGAGTAAAATGAATCTTGTCTCGTCTTAGACCGGCATAAATCGTACTGACCAGGTCGTGAATCGAGAGACTCTCAAAGTAGCGCTTGATGTCCTCTGCCGAACTACCCGTGTAGTAGTGTTCATTTAGATAAGTTGACTCAAAATCATCCCTTACGTCATCCTTTTTTAAGATGTCTTCCAACAAATCCTCGATGTACACAACCTCCACTCCATGATTACGGAGTAGATTGGTGAAATAATCGTGCTCTTTGTCAGCGATTTTTTGATACGGAATGTCATCAAACAACATCTGCTTCATGGTATCCGGAATGACATTTTCAATCTCTTTTCCGGGCCTGTGCATTAAGACAGACTTCAGCTGCCCAATTTCAGAGTTCACTTCAATTGCAGATTTCATAATAATCCTCCTTAAGATTGTTATTCATGCTTATGGTTAAACGATTTAACCACCCATATCGTACGGGGTTTCGCAATTTATAACAAGCATTTTAACCGACTAGAAAAAGTTTCCTAGTCGTACGTCAATAATGATAACTGTTTCACAAATTTTGTCAAATCGTTCAAAGGTTGATAATTTGCAAAAGCGAATACGTGTTGATACACTGGGAAACTTAAATATTTTTGCCAAATTTTAACTAACTTTTTAATAGTTACATGTTTAACAATCATCGCATCAGAAAAATCCTCGAACGTAATATAACTTGGCTCTTAATTAATTAACTTTGTTGAATGTACTGATTAATGATAATCCATTATTAGTTGATACTTAGGCCCTTTAAATCAGCCTTAATCGCCAGCACTTGTCAACCATCTAAAATAATTAAAAATAATCTCGCTTTTGTTTTAACGCAATGGTATAATTAGTTCGGTAATGAGAAGTACCAATCAATCTCTTTTGCCATTTTAAAAACATACCTGTGCACCAAATCTATTGAGAGACCTCCACGTCTACTCGGATTTGGTGTTTTTAGTAAAACAGAAAGGGGGTTACTTGAATTGACAGTCTTTAAGGAACTACTTGAACTAGTGATTTTGGTGTTACTGATGGTCTTAACCTTTTTTCATCCCAATCCATGGGTGGGAATTGGTCTAAACGTCCTTTTAATCTTAATCTTGTGGTTCTTCCCCGAAGGAAGTAATAAGATTAACAAGCTCTTCAAGTACATAATCACAGCGGTCTTCTTGATCTCGATTATCCTGATCGTCCTGCAGATGATTTTTCAATAAAAAAAAGGAGCACTTCAAAAAAATGAAGTGCTCCTTTTGCGTATTTACTTATAGACCTAATTACCTAAAAGCTTGGTGTAAGAAGCAATGTCACCTACGGCATCCTTTAACTGTTTGGAATAGTACTCTTCTGATGGCGCATTACTTACAAAATTGCCATCCTTTTCAAAGTTGTCGTCAATGTGACCAATCATGGTCATGTGTGGCAGCATTACCATTCCCAACATGGATAAAGTGGGAAGGATGCCTAAAGCCGAAGCTTGACCAGACAAGGCACTGCTAGAATACGAAACAATTCGGGCAGGCTTGTCAGCCGTTTCAAAGCCGATATAATCAAGGGCGTTCTTAAACGCGCCAGAAAGACCGTTGTCATAGACTGGTTCAATAAATAAATAACCATCACCAGCCTTGATGTTATCAATCCACTTCTTGGGAGCCCCCGTTAGTTTCCGGTCCGGATCACCCATTGGTGGGAGCGGCTCATTGAAGATTGGTAAGTCTAAATCACCAATATCAATAAAGTTCAACTTGACCTCGTTATCAGACTCAAGTTCTTTTGCGTTCTTCTTTAAAAAGTTAAAAATTCCGGCACCACTAGAATTGGATCGGGCACTACCTAAAATTACGTCAACTGTTTTCATTTAATCTCTCTCCCTTTACTCACAAAAAGTAAGTTAATATGTACTTTAATTCTATTTAATTTCCGAAATAAAAGCAAGCAAAAGGTCCCCTTCGTAGTTGGCCTATCACAATTCTTTATAAATTAGTTAACTTTCATTACAATCAAAACCCACTATACTATAATAAGGTGAGAAGTAGATGAGGGGGAAGTAACATGAAGAATTGGCTTAATAAGATTCTCAAATCAGTCCATGGCGATTCTAACAAGAAGTCATCGGATCATGCCGAGAATAAAAATCAAAACACTCCAAATGAAGCAAAAAACAGTGATAGTAAGCAAACCACTGAACAAAACCAAGATCCAAAGCAAATCAAAAACGATAAATTACTTGGAACAAGCAACGCCATTGATAAGTGATTCTTAAGCAAGATGATTGTGATTGATTCAGTTGAACACTATACTTTAGTTAGTAAATAACCTGTAGGAGGTACTAAAATGACGAAAAAAATGGAAGTCCAAGTTTGGTCCGATATCGCATGTCCGTTCTGTTACATCGGACGGGCCCACTTCAAGTCCGCACTAAATGACTTTGACCACAAGGACGACGTCGATGTTCATTACAATAGTTTTGAACTCGATCCCAACGCATCTGGTGAACCAGAAACCATGGCTGACCATATGAGTAAGGAAAAGGGAATGTCAAAGGAAAAAGTTTCCGAGTTTCTATCAACCATCACCGAACTGGCAAACGAAGCTGGTTTAAGGATGGATACCGGAAAGATTAAAGTAGTGAACACCTTAAAAGCTCACCGTTTACTTCACTTTGCGGGAACCAAGGGTAAAGAATCCGAACTGATGGACAAGTTATTTGAGGCTTACTTTGCCGACGGTTTAAATGTTGACGACAACTCCGTTTTAGTTGACCTTGCCATGAGCGTTGGTTTAAACCAAGACGAAGTCAAATCTGTTATAGACAGTGATAAATTCAAGGACGACGTCCGAGCTGACGAAGCCGCCGCTCAACAAGTTGGAATTAACGGGGTTCCGTTTTACATCTTTAACAAGAAGTACGCCGTTTCTGGTGCTCAACCGGTGAAGGTCTTCAAGTCCGCTTTAGACAAGGCTTGGGCTAGCTTTCAACCAATTGAAATGGTTGGTGGCGATGACGACCAACAAAAAGGTGCTAACTGCGAAGGCGGAAGCTGTAGCGTTGACCCAAATGATAATAAAAATTAATTAAACTAAACGGTCCGTTGGAATAATCCAGCGGACCGTTTTTTATTTAATCAGATGGAGGTGTCTGCCCCAGAGTTCCACAAAAGGACCCGAACACAACGAGATAATGACGGTCATGATTCCAATTGGACCAGAAACGAGGAACGCCAAAAACATGAAAAGCACATCCTGAATCACCCGCACTGACCAGTACGGCATGTGCAATCTTTTAGAGAAAATGGGAGCAATCGCGTCATACGAGGATACCCCGAACTTAGCCGACATGTAAACGGCAATTCCGACCGTGAATATCAGGAATCCAAGGACAGCGAACAACAATTTCAACCAGAAGTTATCGAACACCAAGTAGGCACCGAACCAGAGCGTGAAATACTGAACCCCGTAACCCACCAGCATATTAATCAAAGTCCCAAAACCAATCTGATGGTAATCCAAAATCAGCACGATGACCAACAGGATCATGTAGTCGATGAACTGGATGTTACCCAAGCCAAGCGGTAAATGGTGCGATAATCCGACACTTAACGCGGTAAAGGCGTCCATTCCTAAGTTTTCTTTCCGCATCAACGTCATTCCCAAAGCGATAATCGCCGTTCCAATAGCGGTAATTAGAACTTGAACCAGAAAACGCAGCACCCGATGCAAATTTAAATTTTTCATTATTAATGACACCCTTTCGGCGTTGTACGTGTAGTTGAAGCAAATATCCATATTTTACAAATAAAATAATAAAAAAAGCTAATCAGCCTGTTTCCTATTTATGGTACGGACTGCCGCTATTAATCATGAAAGCTCGATAGATTTGTTCGGTCAACACTAAGCGCATCAGCTGGTGCGGCAACGTGAAGCGACCAAATGACAGCTCAAAGTTAGCCCGTTTTAAGACCTTACGAGCAAGTCCCAACGACCCACCAATCACAAAGGTAATGTCCGAGTGACCGTACGTTGCGAGATCCTTGATTTTTTTCGCAAAGGCTTCAGAGGTCAGTTCATCGCCTTGAATTGCCAAAGCAATCACATACTCGCGGTCTTTAATTTTAGCCAAAATTCGGGTTCCTTCTTGCTCCATCACATCGTCCATTTCCGCTTGACTAAGGTTCTCAGGCGCCTTTTCGTCGGGAACCTGAACAATCTTAAACTTGCAAAAACGAGAAAGTCGTTTGACGTACTCATTAATTCCGTCTTTGAAGTATTTTTCCTTCAATTTTCCAACTACCACCAATTTAATGTTCATAAGTCGACTCCTTTAAACAGACTATCCACAAAGTTATCCACAGGTACCTTCACAAACTATCACGTTTCTGGAGAATTTAAAGACCTGTTAATATTTCGATTTTGTCAACAACATTTTTATTTATCCACAGAAATAAACAAGACATATGTTCGTTAACGCAATTTTCGTTGTTGTAATATCAACGTTTATCGCGTTCTCTTTTTAATAAAATTTTGTTACATAAACTTATGCACACCGCCTGTGGATAACTTCTCGATACTTTTCCACTATCATTTAAAGCCTAAATTACAGCTTTTGTGTTTTCACAATGAGTTTATCCCCAAAGTTATGCACAGACTTTTACCACTTGACATTTCCAACCACGTATTTTCTGATTATTAATTTTTTTTAAACCAATTTTGTTCGGAGTTTACCGTCAATCCCTCTATCATGGAATTCATAAGTATCGTTACAATCATCACAACTAAAATTCAGGCCTTAAACGGACAATTGCTTCAATTATCGCATTAAGCTATCCGAATGTCAGTTCACTCTTTTCAAACAAAAAATGTTCGTCGCATCTATTCTACGACGAACATTTTTTAAATTACTGCTGTTTTGCTTGCTGATCTAGCGTAATCTCAGCCGTTTTCATTTGCCCATTATGATAATAGGTAACGGAAATCTTGTCGCCAACGTTATGCTCATACAGGATGTCACGTAACTTACCCTGATTGGTAATGTCTTTTCCAGCCAACTTGGTAATTACGTCATTTTTCTTGAGACCCGCATTAGCGGCTGGTGAGCCACCCCTAACGTCCATCACCACAACTCCATTGGTAACGTTTGAAGGGAGCTTTAAAATCGATTTCTGCTGTTTAACCGAGATGTTAGCTAGGTCCACGTACTTAATGCCTAGTTCGGGACGAATTACCTTTCCGTTCTTAATGAGCTGGTTGATAATCCGTACGACCTCGTTACTTGGAATGGCAAACCCCATCCCTTCAACACTGGTACCGGAACTATCCTTCGACAGTTTCATTGAGTTAATCCCAACGACCTGTCCGGTACTATTTAGGAGTGGTCCACCCGAGTTTCCGGGATTAATGGCCGCATCGGTCTGAATAACCGTTGCGTCACCGGCACTGGCGTTCTGTTGCCCGTTCTCGGTGCTAACCTGCGGCACTTCCCGTTTCTTTGCGGAAATGATTCCCTCAGTCAGAGACGAAGCGTACTCAGAACCAAGTGGTGATCCAATCGCAAGGGCAGTTTGACCCACCTTGATGTCGTCAGAATTACCGAAGTTAGCCACCTTATTGACACCATCGCCGTTAATCTTAAGAACAGCAAGGTCGGTTACGGCATCATGGCCAATTAGCTTAGCTTCCTTTTTCTGGCCGTTACTCAAGATGACTTCCAAGTTGGACGAACCAGACACCACGTGATTGTTGGTCACAATGTACGCTGAGCCGTTATCCTTATTGTAGACAACTCCAGAACCCTCACTAATCTGTTGCTGATCCTTTTGGTCTTGACCGCCATTGTCTCCACCATTTCCTCCGAACACGCCACCAAACATGCCCTGAAGTGGATCAGAGTCACTGGACTTGGTCTTCTCGGTGTTAATGACCGAAACGACGGTATCCTTGTTGTCCTTAAAGACTTTTTCCGCCTGATTAGAGGCATTTACCCTTACATTCTCAACTTTTGCGGTTCCGCCACGATTGGAACCCGCAGGGACGGATTGAGTTCCTAGAGACATTCCGCCGTTATACCACGAAATCCCACCATAGGCAATTCCACCGCCCAATAGACCGGCTACTAGTGCCACGATGGCAACTGTTAGTAGCGGATGTGTTCTCTTCATATTTACACCCCATTTAATATTATTCTATCAAATAGTTTTTAAAAAAGTATCAATTATTCTCAAAGAGTTATTAAATCGGATGGTTTTTCGACATCGGTGTCAAACAAATTGAAGTCATGACCAACCCCAAAATCCTCATTTTCAAGCATGGAAGCGACGGTGAGATGAGCCAAAGACTTCATGTTGTTATGATGACTGCGGTGCCCGATGAAGATGTTCTTGGTGTCACGTCCGATGATTTTCATCATGGCATCCGCGCCGTCTTCGTTTGACAAATGGCCCTCATCACTCATGATGCGCTGTTTGGTTGGCCACGAATAGTCGCCGTTTCTCAGCATTTCCACGTCATGATTACACTCTAAAACGTACGCGTTGGCGTCTCTTATGACCCCTTCAATGTGATCAGAGACGTAGCCCGTATCAGTCAACACCACAAAACTTTTATCGCCGTCGTGAAAATTGTAGAACTGAGCGTCGGCAGCATCGTGGGACACACTGAAACTTTCAACGTCCAAGTCCCCAAACGATTTAGTGGTATCGGGATCAAAAATAAACTTTTGTTCCTCAGGAAATTTTCCGATCTTGTTACCCATCGCGTTCCAGGTCTTCTCGTTCGCGTAGACCTGCATGTCATACTTACGCGCCAAGATTCCCACTGATTTGGCATGATCGGTGTGTTCGTGGGTCACAAATAACTTATCAACGTCGGTCAAACTCCGTCCAATTGAATTCATGAGGTTCTCAATTTTTTTGCCCGACAGTCCGGCATCAAGTAAGACCTTGTGCTGGTTCGTCTCAATATAAGTAACGTTGCCGCCACTTCCGCTCGACAATACACTGATTTTCATTGGATCTTCGTTCAACTTATTCCCAGCTTTCTAATTATCTTCTGTCCCACTTGTGATTTTATTTTTAAAGTTCTCCTGAACGTTTTCGGTCTTTAAGACCGACCCAGTGAAGGCGTTAATCCGCCTTACGGAAACGTCCTTGGAGTTGCGGGTCTGGATGGCAATGACCCAAGTAGGGATATAGACCCCATTATTATTAATGTTTAACAATTTAGTGTACGATCTTCTGGTCCAAAGCACCCTGGAGTTGTTGGGAATCTCATTGTACTGGTAGAGCCAGATCAGTGCCCGTTCTTCCGAAATGGTCTCAGAACTCTCGTGTAAAATCTTGATGTTATTAAGCGCCGTTTGCGTATAACTCTTAATATTACCGTCGTCATCTAAATAGAAGATGATTCTGGCATTATTGTCCATCAAATTACTCGTCAAAGCCTTCTGAATGTAGACAATCTTACTTGAATTGGACTGGTTTTGGTCATACTCATAATCCTCACCGTTAATCACAAAACTCTTTCTTTTCATGAGCGGGTCCAGCGTGTTCTGTGGGTTCCGATTATCAATGTCAATTGGCGTCCGCAACGTACTTACGACCGCTCCGTTTTCAAAGCGCGCGTCCTGATTTTTCAAGTTACCCATCTCATTTGCGAGATTACCATCATTAGAAGCGGAAATGTAGTAACCGTTAGAGCGCTTATTAGAGAGCTTGCCAACTGAAATTTCATCCCTGCGCATTTCTTTGATAATGGTGGAGTTCGCACTATTTTGACTCGTGTTCTCAGACTGCATGTTTTGGTTTTGAACAATCATTAGGACCAAAAAGACGTCCAAAATAATGAAAGCCAGCAAGAAGATCTCTTGAATTCGCTTAAAATTCATTAGAAGCTCTCCTTTCCGGTTCCATTGCCAATTAACTGGGAGTTAATCCAGGTGCCGTCGTAATTAACGAACCATGATGGCTGCAAGGTGATTAACTGCTTGTTGTTCTTTTCGGGAACAACTTGGTAACCAAGGGTGATGGATCTGACCTTCTTCATGTCAATTCCCTGAGCGGATAGTTGGTTTAAGATTGTTCCAGTACTTGGAAGGGTGGTACTTTCGGCGTTCGTTGGAATTGGGATTTGGAAACTTAAAAGTGAAAATTCATAACGATTGGCTCCACCATTCCCCATCTTAAACGAACACGTTCCCAGTCGCTTCTGATTGAAGACGGGATAACCCTCCACAAACGTTCGGTAGGTGACGGTGTTTTTGACCGGATTATAACTGTCAAAACGAGCATTATCCAGTGGAATCCCCAGCTTAGTAGCGTAGCGATAAGCCGAGTTCAAAACTTCCTCATAACTGTGACCCCGCTTACTTTGCTGGTAGTCCTGATAAATAACGTTGTCCTCATTGTCAAAGTTTAATGACTGGTCCCGACTACTGTAGGTCGTACTCTTCTTTCGGTGCTTAACGCTGGTATCCGTCGTATTACCTAGTACCCGATTAATGTAAGCCGTCTGGGACTGTTCTGCGAGTAAGTACCCGTAATTACGCATCTTGACCTGGCTTGGGTAGAAGAGAAACGGGCGATCGTTTAACGTCCGCATCTGAACGTCCACACTTTGAACTTTCGTAGTAAGAATGTTCTGTAACTTGGCTAAATTCCGCTTTTTAGTGGTGACCTGGTACACGTGGTAACCGTCATCGCCTAGCAGGTAAAAGTGGGTACTGTCATTTAGTGGAATGACCATGCGATCAACGTTGAAATCATTCTTTTTCACCTTGTGATTAAAAATCTTACTTAACAAATTAACTGGAACTTCGCCACCATAATTCAGCATCAGCGAATTTTCAGAGTTAAGGGTATCGATATACCGCTTTTGATTATCCTTTGAGACCTCTTTGATTGACTTGACCTGATAGGTCTTGATGTTTTTGACGATTTCACCGGTCAAACTCGTGGTCTCACTTGTGAGCGACTTCTGTTTCCCACTCCTAGTGGTAGTAATAACCTCGGTGGGAGAATAGATATCATAACGATTCTTCGAAGAAACTTCGCTTTTAAGCGTAGCTGATTTATCCTGATGCATTCGACTCCCAAAGCGAGCTGGATTGACCAGTAGTGCCACGATGAGCACCAAACTGACTAGTACGGCAATACACAGTGAAACCGGTAAAATATAAGGTTTAAGCTTCTCCTTCATCCCAAAGATCCTCCTCGACTGGTTCGTTTGGTAGTGAAATATAGAACGTTGAACCCTTTCCTTCAATACTATCGACCCAAATATGGCCGCCAAAGGCTTCCACAATTTCCTTAGAGATTGCGAGCCCAAGTCCACTTCCACCTTGAGCCCGTGAACGAGCTTTATCGACTCGATAGAAACGATCGAAAATGTGTTTAATGGCTTTTCGTGGCATTCCTAGTCCCTGATCGGAAATACTCATGATGATGCGGTTGTTCTGTTCGTACAGCCGACAGGTAATGATGCCACCGTCTGGTGAATATTTGATCGCATTATTCATAATGTTATCAATGACCTGGGTAAAACGGTCGGTATCGATGTCAGCCCACAGATCCTGCTTAGTAAAGTCCCGTTTAATGGAATAATTCTTCTTTTTCGGATCGTCATCGGTCTTAATGATCATGTCAAAACGATCCAAGATGTAGTTAAAGAGCTTGTTGATGTTAACTAATTCCGTATCATACTTCTGGGTCCCAGAATCCATCCGCGATAGTGTCAAAAGGTCGTTGATCATTCGAATCATTCGGTCGGTCTCGTCCTGAGTGACCTTCAAAAATTTGGGTGCCAACTTTTTATCCTTCCAAGCGCCGTCCTGCAAGGCTTCAATGTAGGAATGCACACTGGTTAAGGGCGTTCGCAGTTCGTGTGAAACATTGGATACAAACTGCTTCCGATCGTCATCAATCTTTTGTTGCAAGGTGATGTCATGGAACACGCAAACAAGCCCATTAATAAAGCCGGATTCACGCTGAATCAACGAAAAATGAGCTGATAAAATCAGCTTATGGTCGTGATCAGAAAAGTCCAAGTTGACCTGTCCTGGGTCTTCAATCAAGTTTTTAAGGGTGAACCGGTCGCGTAAATGCAAGACATCTAGGATGGACTTACCGATGACCTGTTGCTTACTAACGCCTAGAAAACTAAGCGCCTCATCGTTGATGATGATGACGTTTCCGCGACGATCCGTGGCAACCACCCCGTCGGTCATGTTATCTAAGACCGAATCCAGACGCCTTCGCTCTGACTCGGTTGACTCCTGAGACTCTTCAACCCGTACTGACAGGTTATTGACCGCCTTCGCTAGTTGACCCAACTCGTCATTTCCGTAGACCTTAACGTGCCCCGAATAATTACCGCGAGCAATCTGTTCCGTCTGCTTCTTCATTGCGTCGATTGGCTTCGTAATGGCCCGAGAAATAATGAACGTTAGAAGCAAGCCCAAGATGATGGCGACGATCGCCGCAAACAGGTAGATTAAGGTGATACTGTTGATGTTTTGGTAAACCGGATTCAGATTAGCCCGAACGTAAACGACCCCTTCCATGTTGTTTTCATTGCCCTGACTGTTAATCAAGGGTGTAATCATGGTGTAGTAACGGTTCCCATCACTGTAAGTGTTTTTCTCGATGGTTTTACCGTTATTTAAAGCGTTCTTGATGTCATTGTCGGTGGTCTTTTGTCCCACTAACGATTGGTCGCTACTCTGATTGGTTCCACGGATGTTCCCCCTGGAGTCCACCACCAGAATATCATCAGAATTGTTGGTATCAACGTCTTCAAGGATCGTCTGAATCTGCTTATTAGCCTTGGTTTGATTCCTTTTGGCTAACTGCTTTTTAAGGGATGTATTAACGTAGGGCTTCAGTTGGATGGAGTCCTTAAACGTATTCAAATTTTGGTACTCGAGTTGACGCACAAAAACGGCACCCACTACTTCCAAGGTAATGATCATCATTAAGGCGAAAACTAACGCAATCTTAAAATGAATGGACCTTAAAAAGTGCCAACGTCTTTTCTTCTTCATTACATGAATACCTCTAAACTAATCAATTTGGGTTATTCTTCTTTTTCGGAATCCCGCAGGTAATAACCAACCCCACGTCTGGTTACTAACCACTTGGGGTGACTTGAATCGTCTTCAATTTTTTCTCGTAAACGACGTACGGTCACGTCGACGGTTCGAACGTCACCGAAGTAATCGTAGCCCCAAACCGTCTGAAGCAAGTGCTCTCTGGTCATCACTTGACCAATGTGTTGGGCTAGGTAATGAAGGAGTTCGAATTCTCGATGGGTAAGATCCACACCCTTCCCGCGTTTGGTAACGGAGTAAGAGTCCGGATGAATCACCAGGTCACCGATTTCGATATCGTGATTATCGTCTTTCCCTTCCCCAGCTGAGCCAGTGATGTTTTGCCGTCTCAAGTTGGCCTTGACCCGTGCCACTAATTCACGGTTGGAAAACGGCTTAGTAACGTAGTCATCGGCACCGAGCTCTAGACCCAATACCTTGTCGAGTTCAGAATCCTTGGCAGTCACCATGATAATTGGCATGTTGTGGGTCTTTCGAACTTCCTTGGCAACTTCTAAGCCATCGACCTTTGGCAACATGAGATCAAGAATAATGAGATCAGGTGTATTACTATCAACCTTATCAAGGGCCTCTTGCCCATCGTGTGCGACGTCAACGTCAAATCCTTCTTTGGTTAAACTAAATTTTTCAATGTCTGTAATTGGTTTTTCATCATCGACAACTAGAATTTTTTTCTTCATAATATTATTTGTCTCCTTTGGACTACTGGTAGTCCCTATATCAATCAAGTTTGGGATCAAGGCTTATTTTACGCTCAATCCTAGTTAAATTGTAACACATCAAATTACTCGCTTCACGTTATTCAACAACTGTTGTTAATTAATAACAGCTCTTTTCAGTATTTCTTCCGTATCTGCAATTTCGCCTTTTTTGTAAATTAGTGTTGCATGGGGTTTTGCGGTATGCTATTATAATAAATGTACTTTTGATTTGGGCAGTTAGCTCAGCTGGCAGAGCAACGGACTCTTAATCCGTGGGTCCAGGGTTCGATCCCCTGACTGCCCATCACATATCATGATCATGGTTAACGCCATGATCTTTTTTTATATCATTAATTTCACTAAAAAAGGAAAGACCATCTTCGTTAATTGCGAAGGATCCTTCCTTTTTTATTTTTTAATTGCTAAAATTTCGGTTAAAATTGCTAAAACAGCACAAAAGCCGGCCATCGCCAGACCAATCCAAATCAAGCTTTGATCCTCAATAAACGGAACGAGGATCAAAAACATTGCCGCCAAAAAGGCCAAGATTAACGATAGGACATGTTGCTTCTTCACGCTTAACACCTCTAATCCTTGAACACCATGGGATTACATCAATTGTTTCACGTGGAACAATTATCATTTAAAACAGTGAAGCCTGTTGATAGGCAACTTCATCTACTTCTTTCAACTGATTAATCACAACTTGGACACCTTTGGTGGTAAAAGCCGCGTTTACGTATAGTTTATCCGCTCCACATGGTTGAGGCAAGTTAAAATGACCAATTTTTGGTACCATTAACTGCTTTTTCACACTCAGGTCACTGGGGCTATTATTTCCCTTGAGCCATTTGATGGTGTAGTGATGGGCTCTTAAGAACTGGTAAAACTCACGTTTCGTCATTTCCATCCCACTTACGTGTAACTCACCGTAAACGTCATCAATTGATTTAGTGATCTGATTCTGCTTTAAACTATTTCCGTAACGCAACACGATTGGTTTTACCTGCTGCTGAATCCAGCGCATTAGTCGGTCAGCACGTGGATAATTACTAAGGGAAGCAAGACGACACGTTCCTAAAACGGTTAATCGGTTAACTCCATTTTCATCAGTCACTAGTTCACTGTCTGAAAGCGAAACCATTTTGGGCTTCAATAAATTAATTACATCTAAGTAGTCAAAATAGACGTTCGACCCATCGAAACTAACGGTCAGTGGATGCCCACGAAAACCACCTACATCAATTACCTGCACGTTCTCACCTCCAACTAGTCCTTAATGTCGTTTAAGATCCATACTGAGATTGCCGCCAAAACCATGGTAACCGCCGCAATTGCAAAGATGTTAGCAATGGATCCAATTGCCATCACAACTAGTGGACTGGCAAGTGAAGCCACAATTTGGGGAATACAAATTTGAACGTTAAACAGTCCCATGTACACACCAATGTACTTTCCTGGAATCTCACGGGTTACAAAAGTCAACGGGTAGACCGAAACGCCAGCCCATCCAATGCCAATCAAAATAAACGCAAGCACCTGCAAGAAAACGGTGTGGGAGAATGCTGACATCAAAAAGCCGACTCCGCCAATTACCAAACTAATTGAAAAGAGCAACTTATACTTTCGTTGGGGGATTCTTGATAGTAAAAGTGAAAAAATAACAGCTGATAAAGCATAAACGGCCGATAAAATTCCAAATAAATTACCACCGGACTGATAACCACTGCTCATCGGATTGGTTGTGTTGAAAACGTTTTTGGCAATGATACTCGTCCCGTACATCCACATGTAGGCAAAGCCAATGTAGGCAAAAAGTTGGATGATGGATACCACCCAGAAAACGCGTGGAGCATCTTTTAAAAGCATCCACGTACTCTTTTTGGCCCGTTCGCCATTCTGCTCCAGTCCATGATAGTCATTAAACTGTTTAGGGGGGTACTCATCAACCTTCATGACGGTAATAAACGTACAGAAGATTAAAACGATCACCGCAACGTAGAACGAAAAAATGACTGAATTAGGAATCATCCCTTTACTAGCGGTGTTACTGACCCCGAGCTCGGTGAAAACCCACGGCGATAAACACGCTAACACACTCCCAATGTTTAAGAAAAAACTCTGAATTGAGTAAGCAAACCCACTCTGACGTTGATTAACCATGTCACCAATCAACATCTTGTAGGGTTGCACACACATATTGAACGCAATCATCAAAACCAACGTGATGACGGCGGCCAGTGAGATCGTAATGATGCTCGGCCAGCCAAAATCACCAACGTTTGGTAAAAGAAACAGGGTAACGGCGGAAGCAACGGTTCCAATAATGAGGTAGGGAATTCTTCTTCCCCATTTTGGCACCCAGGTTCGATCGGACCACGCTCCCACTAACGGTTGGACAAATAATCCCGCAATTGGGGGAATAATAAACAGAAGCCCTAAAAGACTCGGAGAAGTCCCGAGGGTCTGAAAAATTCTTCCCAGTTGCGAATTCATTAAGCCAAACGCCATTTGGACTCCAAGAATTCCAAAGGATAGAAACCAGATTGCGGCCGTGGTAAGTTTTGGCAACCCTTGTGTCTTTTCATTGTTATTCATTGAAAATCCTCTCAATCATTCTTAATTTTAATAAAAAGACCACTTACTCTGTAAGTGGCCTTTTACTGTACACCATCGTTTGAAGCGTATGAAATCGATGAAAACTTATTATACGATTTAATAAAGAGCAGTTTAACCGTTCCACGTGGACCCGAACGGTTCTTTTCGATAATAACTTCAACTTCGCCAACGTTATCATCATCATTTTCAACACCGGAACGTGGATCTTGGTCATCATCATCTGAATCGTGTTCATAATAATCCTCTCGGTATAAGAATGCAACAATGTCAGCATCCTGTTCGATTGACCCCGATTCACGGATATCAGACAGCACCGGACGCTTGTCCTGACGCTGTTCCACCCCACGCGAAAGCTGAGATAACGCAATCACTGGCACCTGTAATTCATTGGCCAGTTTTTTAAGTTGTCTGGAAATCTCAGACACTTCCTGTTGCCGGTTTTCTTTATTACCACCCTCAATTAACTGGAGGTAGTCGACCACAATCAGCCCTAAGTTCCCCGTTTGTTTTGCCAAACGACGACAGTTGGCCCGAATTCCAGCCATTTTATTGCCGGGAGTATCATCAATGTAAATGTGGGCCTTAGAAAGACTGCCCATCGCAATGACTAGATTTTGCCACTCCTCTTCAGTTAACTGCCCCGTTCTAAGGTGATTGGCGTCAATGCTACCTTCAGCACACAACATTCGGTTCACTAACGATTCGGCACTCATTTCCAAACTGAAAATGGCCACCGTCTTGTCGGTCTTGGTTCCCACGTTTTGTGCAATGTTTAGCGCAAAGGCGGTTTTACCAACGGCTGGCCTGGCAGCTAGAATCATCAATTCGCCAGGATGAAGTCCGGTCGTCATCTTATCGAGCTCGTGATAACCAGTCGCAAGTCCCGTGATGTCGTCGCCACCATTTTGAGAAAGTTGGTCAATCTTTGTAAATGATTCGTTTAAAACGTCCTTGATGTTCTTAAATCCCGACTGATTACGGTCCTCAGAGACGTTCATAATGTCACGTTCGGCATTATCTAAGAGGTCTTCGACGTCTTCGGACTGTTCGTATCCCTGGGTGGCAATATTAGTAGCCGTCTGAATCAAGCGCCTGAGCACGGCCTTATTTCTTACAATTTTCGCGTAGTAGACCAAGTTAGCGGCCGTTGGCACGGCGTTGGTCAGATCAATGATGTAAGGCACACCACCAACGTCTTCCAGCTGGTCACGCTGCTTCAAAAGATCGGTCACGGTCACGGCATCAATGCCCTGATCGTCATCATTTAGATCCAACATCGCCTTAAAAATTAATTGATGCGCCCGCTTATAGAAGTCATCTGGATTCAGATATTCCATCGCGTCAACTAAACCGTCGGTACTCAGAAAAATGGAACCCAAAACGGCCTTTTCGGCCTCAATATTTTGTGGTGGCGTGTGATCATTTAAAGTATCGTTGTTCATTATCGACTCTTTTCTAACTGCAACTTACGACTATTTTTCGCTGACGTGAACCCGAATTTGAGCGGAAACCTGGGGATGAACCTTAACGGGAACATCGGTGTACCCCATGGTCTTGATTGGTTCACTTAATTCAATCTTCCGTTTATCCAGTTTAATGTTGTATTGATCCAAAAGTCCCTGGGCAATCTGTTTACTGGTAATGGAACCGAACAAGCGACCGTCAGACCCAGCCTTGGCTTTCAACTCAACGACGGTTTTGTCATTTTCAAGTTCTTTTTTTAGTTTCTTGGAATCTGCTAGTTCCTCTTGCTCGTGCTCCTGTTCAACGTGTTGTTGAGCCTTTAATTCACTGATAGCCTGCTTGGTAGCTTCTTTAGCCAAGCCCTTCTTAATCAAAAAGTTGTTAGCATACCCAGATGGCATGTCCTTAACGTCGCCCCGGTTGCCCTTGCCTTTAACATCGCTTAAAAAGATTACTTTCATTTTAAATCCCTCCTTGTTTACTAATAATTTAACAGATTTAAACTAATTCTGCTATTGGTCGGTTTTATCATCGTTATTAACGATTTTATCAATGGCACCTAGCAGTGTCTTCTTAACCTCTGAAACACTTTCGTCGGGAATTTGCGTAGCTCCCGCTGATAAGTGGCCACCTCCACCAAGTGCTTCCATAATCAACTGAACGTTAATGTTACCATTACTTCGCGCCGAGATTCCAATGTTCCCGTTCGTCCGCTTAAAGACGATAAACGAGGCTTCCACTCCGTCAATCATCAGTAGCGAATCAACGGCTTGCGCGGCAATGACCGAATCATATTCCTTATCATCTTCAGCGGTAATCAGGGCCATGTTCTCATCAATCTGTTCCATCATGGAAATCAGGTGGTTTCGGGCCATGTAATTATTGATACTTTCCTTCATAAAGTCGGCCATTTCGTCAGCGTTGGCACCGGCTGACCGCAGATAGCTCGCCGCATCAAACGTTCTCGTTCCCGTTCTAATGGTAAAGGATTGGGTGTCAACCACAATCCCACTCAGCATGGCAGTCGCCTCTAACTGATTGATTGGATCGGCGTCTTGAGACTGGTACTCAAACATCTCGGTAATCAGTTCGCAGGCTGACGAAGCGTAGGGTTCGATGTAAACCAGGATCGGATTCTCTGGGAAGTCTTCCCCACGTCGGTGATGGTCAATGATGACGACGCGGTTCTTTAAGCGTTTGTAAAGGTCCCCAGAAACACCCATGTCCGGTTTGGAATGGTCAACCATAATCAGCAAACTGTTGTCAGTTGCCTTTTTCAACGCCTTATCTGGAGTAATAATTGACTCTTTAATGTCTGGATAATCATCAATCGCGTTTAATAACCGCTTGATGTCTGAGTGCGGTTCTTCGTCATCCATCACAATCCAACACTGCTTCCCGTTCATCTGGGCAATCCGTCTGATTCCCATGGCGGCTCCCATCGCGTCCATGTCAGGCTGTGCATGACCCTGCACAAAGATTTGATCCGATTCTTTCATTAACTCTTGTAAAGCGTGGGAAATCATCCGCGCCCGGACCCGAGTTCGTTTCTCCATTGGGTTCGTCTTTCCACCATAGTAGCGGGCTTCTTTGTCCTTGGCCTTAACGACCACCTGATCTCCACCACGACCGAGGGCTAAATCAAGGTTACTTTGAGCCTGGTCAGCTAAGTTGTTCAGGTTATTATCATCGTATGAAATCCCGATACTAAGGGTCAAAGGAAGGTTCTGTTTCGAGGTATCCTCTCGAATCACGTCTAAAATCTTAAATTTATCCGCCTCAATTTGATTCAACGCGGAAACGTACAACAGAATAAAGTAATGATCGGCATCAATTCGCTTTAGAAAAATTCCGTATTCCTGCGCCCACGAGCTCAGTTCGTTGGTGATGTAGTTTCTAAGGTTCGAGACGTCCTGGTCGCTCATTGACTGCGTAATTTCGTCAAAGTTATCCAGAAAAATCTGGCCGACCGCAATTTTACCGTTTTCGTACTTCTTTTCAATCTCAGCATAGCGGGTAATGTCCATCATGTAGACGGTGTTGTACTCTCTTTGAATCAACATATCGAACATGTGACCGCGCCAGGTGACCTCAATTGGCTTGGTCTGGTCAAGGTTTGCCTGAATGATGTCAAAGAGGTCTGGAGCAGAATGGTCAAGTGGATATCCGACCACCTCCGTACTATCAAAGTATGGCTGTAAATATGGATTAATCCACTCCACCACGTGGTTATCATCAAGGATTAAGATCCCAATCGGCATCTCAAGCAGTGACTCCTGTTGTCCGCGCATGATTTGATAGGACAAATCGTTGATGTACTTATCGGATTCTTCACCCACGCGGTTCATCGTGTTAATGGTATAGACAAGTCCCACACAAGCAATCAGTAAAAGAACGATTCCGATAAAGAAGTTGTAGAGAAAGGCAATTACTAGTCCCAAAATCAATGAAATTGCAATAAAAATCGTAATTTTTCTTAATCGTGTATTTTTTAAAAATGGCGGCAACGTCATTTGTGAAAAGAATTTCTTCATAGTAACTCCCATCTTTGCTCCATTATAGCTTCTATTTTATCACATTGAGGCAACCCAATAATCGGATAAAAAAAAGACCTAACTAAATTAGTTAAGTCTCAAATTCTTAATTAGTCACCAACTACGAATGGCATTAAGCCCATGATGCGGGCACGCTTGATCGCAATGGTCAACTTACGTTGGTTTTTAGCGCTTGTTCCGGTAACTCGACGAGGTAAAATCTTACCACGTTCTGATACGAAACGTCTTAACAAATCAACGTCTTTGTAATCAATGTATTCAATATGATTAGCGGCGATAAAGTCAACCTTACGGCGACGATGGCCACCTCTTCTTTGTTGAGCCATGTGTAATTCCCTCCTAAAACATTAATCAAATCGTTCCATTAAAATGGAAGATCGTCATCGGAAATATCAATCTGGTCTCCAGAGTTAGCAAACGGATCCTTCGAATTGTCGTTACCTTTACTATTGTTAGGAGTGGCCTGACCACTCGTCTTTGGAGTTCCAAATGGATTTTCGCTAGGAGCGTGATTGCCACCGTTGTTAACTTGACCCTGACCATTTCCGTTCTGTGAACGTGGTTCAAGGAGAGTGAAGTTCTCAACGACTACTTCGGTAACATAAACCCGTTGGCCCTGCTTGTTTTCGTAATTTCGGGTCTGAATTCGACCTTCAATTCCAACCAGGGAACCCTTATGCACGAAGTTGGCAAAGTTTTCAGCTGATTTGCGCCAAATGACACAGTTGACGAAGTCAGCTTCCCGATCACCATTCGAATTAGTGAAACGACGGTCAACAGCTAGCGTAAAAGTACCCACTGCTGCGCCGTTTTGGGTGTATCGCAAATCAACGTCTCGTGTTAAGCGTCCAGTAAGAACTACTGTATTAATCATACTGAAAAACTCCTTTCATTCTAATTATTTGTCGTCTCTTCTTACGATCATATGACGTAAGATGTCTTTGTTAAACTTAGCAAGACGGTCAAACTCGTCTAGACCTTGGTCGTTGTCGCCTTCTTCAACGTTAACAATGTGGTAAGTACCTTCATTGTAACCGCCGATTTCGTAAGCAAGACGACGTTTTTGCCAGTCTTTTGAATCGATTACGTTTGCACCGTTATCAGTCAAGATCTTATCGAAGCGGTTTACCAAGTCAGTCTTGGCAGCATCGTCGATATCTGGTCTGATGATGTAAGTAATTTCGTATTTGTTTTCCATGAATTACACCTCCTTGTGGACTGTCGGCTCTTCAGTGATTTGGAGAGCAAGGGGAGTCAATTAAAATCTAATTAAACTCACAACGATTGATTATATCATTGATTGTTTTTTACTTCAACAGGACATGCGAGACGTTGACTTGCGATACATGATTAAATACGAAGCTTTTTTTAAATCTTTTTTTAATCACCATTATAAATTGAATTTTTTACGACCACGTAATCAACTTTTCTAATGGCATCGATGTCTTTTCCACCAGCATAAGAAATTGATGACTGCAAATCTTCCTGCATTTCTCTTAAAGTGTCGTAGATGCTGCCCTTAAACGGAACCAGCAACTTCTTACCCTCGACGTTCTTGTAGGCACCCTTTTGAAATTGCGATGCGGAACCAAAGTACTCTTTGTATTCCTTACCGTCTTTTTCAACGTTTTTACCGGGCGACTCTTCGTGGCCCGCAAACATCGATCCAATCATGCACATTGTAGCACCAAAGCGAATCGATTTCGCAATATCACCATCGGTCCGAATCCCACCGTCAGCAATGATGGGCTTTCTGGCACCTTTCGCACAGTACCGAATGGCAGCTAGTTGCCATCCTCCCGTTCCAAATCCGGTCTTAATCTTGGTAATGCAGGCTTTCCCGGGTCCAATTCCAACCTTGGTAGCGTCCGCTCCGGCATTTTCAAGTGCCCGCACGGCTTCTGGCGTTCCAACGTTTCCAGCAATCAGGAAAGTGTCAGGCATCTGTTCTTTGACAAATTTAATCATATTGATAACCGAGTCCGAGTATCCGTGAGCAATGTCAATCGTAACGTATTCAGGGATCTGGTTGGCTTTGACCAACTCTTTAATGAAATCATACTCGCCAGGCTTGACCCCAATACTGATGGAGGCAAACACGCCATCAGCGTGCATCTTTTTGACGAAATCAAGTCGTTTTTCTGGTTGAAAACGGTGCATGACGTAAAAATAACCGTTTTTTGCGAGGCTTTCGGCTAAATCAGCATTAATGACCGTCTGCATGTTGGCGGGTACGACCGGAATCTTGAACTTACGGCCACCGAATTCCACGGAAGTATCACACTCACTTCTAGAATTGACCACACACTTATTCGGAATCAGTTGAATATCTTCATAATCAAACACGTCCATCTTCATAACTCTCCTTGATTATTTTACGAACTATTTTGTCAAATTTAGTTTAAATGTTTCAAACACAACCAATATCATAATCGAATTGCACCATTTAATCAATATGAAAGTGCCAATTTACGAATGTTAACCATAAATTTAGCCAAAAAAATAGCACTACCGTTAACGTAGTGTTATTTTTGACCATTATTCTTCGGATCGATCAGTAGATGAAGCTGGTTCATTGACCTTTGATTCGTTTTCTTCATCCTTAGCAACGACCGCCATCGTCGCAACTTTGGCATGATCGTCAACTCGAATTAAGTGAACTCCAAGGGTGGCACGTCCGGTTTCAGAAACGTTATTAACCGCAAACCGAATCATAACACCCATGTTGGTGATTAACATGATGTCTTCATCACCAGTCACGGTACTTAATCCCACTAGGGGACCATTTTTCTTAGTAACGTTTGACGTCTTGATTCCTTTACCACCGCGACCTTTGATCGGGTAGTCGGAAGCTTTCGTGCGTTTCCCATATCCATTTTCAGAAATGACAAACACGTCACTATCAGGTGTCAAGATGGCCGCTCCAACCACATAGTCGTTTGGTCTGAGTCGAACTCCTCTCACTCCTGAAGCGGAACGTCCCATAGAGCGAACGTCATCAGCTCTAAAGCTAACGGCGTAGCCCAAGTGGGTTCCAATGATCATGTTGTCGCCGTTATCCACGATGGATACGCCAATCACTTCATCATTATCGTGTAAGTGAATGGCCTTTAAACCATTCTTTCGAATGTTCAAGAAGTCAGAAACTGGGGTTCGTTTAACCGTTCCCAGTTTCGTTGTAAAGAACAGGTACTTGTCTTCGTCATTATGCTGGGACGAAATACTGATAACCGTTTGAATCTTCTCATTTTGACCGAGATTTAAGAGGTTAACAATTGGAATTCCCTTCGCGGATCGTCCGTACTCTGGGACTTCGTAAGCTTTCATACTATAAACTTTGCCAGCGTTCGTGAAGAACAAGAGTCGATCATGGGTTGCCGTTGACAGGAGATGTTCAATGAAATCGTCCTTATTGACACCCATTCCTTGAATTCCACGACCTCCACGATTCTGGGCCTTGAACTCGTCGGTTGGTAACCGTTTAATGTAGCCATTGTGGGTCAATGTAATTACGACGTTTTCCTCTTCAATTAAGTCTTCGTCTTCAATACTGGTAATTTCTCCAACCAGTAATTCGGTTCGCCGTTTGTCACCGAACTTTTTCTGAATCTCAAGGAGTTCATCGTAAATGATGCCGTTGATCCGATCCCGACTGTTTAAAATGTCTTTGTAATCTTTAATGTTAGCCAGTAATTTATTGTGCTCGTCGGTAATCTTGCCACGTTCCAATCCGGTTAATCGAACCAGCCGCATGTCTAAGATCGCTTGGGCTTGCTTGTCGTCTAAATCAAAATTACTAATCAGTTCGTTTTTGGCGATATCGCCGGTCGCGGAATTACGAATAATCTTGATGACGGCATCAATGTTGTCAAGAGCAACCAGTAACCCTTCCAGAATATGAGCTCGAGCTTGAGCCTTACGTAAGTCAAACTTCGTTCTTCTGGTAATAACTTCCACCTGATACTCCAGGTAGTACTGCAAAATTTGTTTCAGACTCAAGACTTTCGGCGCACCATCAACGATGGCTAGCATGTTGAAACTAAAGGAGGTTTGCATCAGGGTTAACTTGTACAGATTGTTCAAGATAACTTCGGCTGAAGCATCCCGTTTGACATCAATCACAACCCGCATTCCGTCCTTATCGGACTCATCGTTAATGGCGGTAATACCTTCAATTCGTTTGTCCCTTACTAGTTCAGCAATCCGTTCGATTAACTTAGCCTTGTTGACCATGTACGGCAATTCAGTCGCAATAATGCGCTGCTTGCCGTTTTTTTGTTCCTCAATGTCAACCTTAGCCCGAACAATGATACTACCACGACCCGTTTCGTAGGCCTTTCTGATTCCAGACTTACCCATAACCACTCCCCCAGTGGGAAAGTCCGGTCCGGGCAGAGCTTCCATCAGATCATTGGTGGTAGCGTCTGGATTTCTCATCAAAATGTGAATTGCACTAATTACTTCGCTTAAATTGTGAGGTGGAATGTTAGTGGCCATTCCAACCGCAATCCCAGAAGCTCCATTTAAAAGGAGGTTCGGAATTCTAGCCGGTAAGACCACTGGTTCACGTTCGGTGCCATCGTAGTTGGGCTGAAAATCAACGGTGTCCTTGTTGATGTCTCGCAACATTTCCATCGCAATCTTGGAGAGTCGTACCTCGGTGTAACGCATGGCAGCGGCACCATCACCATCGACGGAACCAAAGTTTCCGTGTCCGTCAACTAACATGTAACGATAACTAAATTCCTGAGCCATTCGAACCATGGCCTCATACACGGAACTGTCACCGTGAGGATGAAACTTTCCTAGAACATCCCCAACAATTCGCGCGGATTTCTTGTAAGGCTTATCCGGTGTAACTCCTAGTTCGTGCATATCGTACAGGATTCGACGATGAACCGGTTTTAAGCCGTCACGAACGTCAGGAAGCGCACGGGACACAATCACACTCATTGCATAATCCAAGAATGATGATCTCATCTTCTTCGATAATTCAATGTTTTGAACTCGACTTGGTTTATTATTTTCTTCATTTGCCAAGAGATTTTGCCTCCATTCCTTGTTAAATCAGTCAATTAACCTAATTGTTTCACGTGAAACAATTTATACATCCAGGTTTTCAACAAAGGTTGCGTTGTCTTCAATAAACTTCCGTCTTGGAGCCACCTTTTCACCCATTAACATGGTGAAGGCTTCTTGAGCAGCCGAAGCATCATCAGAAGTAACCCTTAGAAGCCGACGATGATCTGGATTCATGGTGGTGTCCCATAACTGTGAGGCATCCATTTCGCCTAAACCTTTGTATCGTTGAATTTGTGGTTTTGGTGAAGCCGGAAGTTGAGCTAACAACTCCTGAAGTTCCTCATCAGAATCAACGTATCGTTGGAATTTGTTTCCCTGACGAACTCGGTACAACGGTGGCTGGGCAATGTAGACGTATCCAGCATCAATCATTGGACGCATGTAGTTATAAATTAAGGTTAGAAGCAAAATCTGAATGTGGGCCCCATCAACATCGGCATCGGTCATGATGATTAACTTGTGGTAGTTAACCTTACTAATGTCGAAGTCACTGCCAAAGCCAGTCCCCATCGCGGTAAACAAAGAACGAATTTCTTCGTTAGCCAGAATTTTTTCCATCGTGGCCTTTTCAACGTTTAAAATTTTGCCACGAATTGGCAGGATGGCCTGCGTCAGTCTAGAACGACCTTGTTTAGCGGAACCCCCGGCCGAGTCACCTTCGACAATGAACAATTCGGAGACTTTCGGGTCCTTACTGGTGTTGTTAGCCAACTTCCCGGGTAAACTGTTGATTTCAAGTCCGCTTCGTTTTCTGGTTACTTCACGAGCCCGTTTTGCTGCGGCTCGCGCTTTAGATGCCACGGAACCCTTTTCAACAATCTGTTCGGCAATCTGAGGATGTTCCATCATGAACTTGGAAAATTCCTGACCGAAAATGTGGTTCGTAGCGGTTCTCGCATCAGAGTTACCAAGTTTGGTCTTGGTCTGACCCTCAAATTGAGGATCGGGATGCTTAACCGAAACGACCGCGGTCATTCCTTCTCGAACATCGTCACCAGAAAGGTTCGGTTCGCTATCCTTAATTAAATTGTTGTTTCTCCCGTAGTTATTGATAATTCGGGTCAAAGCCTGCTTGAACCCTTCTTCGTGGGTTCCACCTTCATAGGTATTGATGTTATTAGTAAACGTCAAAAGAGTGCTGTGATAATCGTTAGTGTACTGAATGGAAACTTCGACCGTGATGCCATTTTCCTGACCCTCAATGTAGATGGGATCCTTGAAGATTGGAGTGCGACCCCGATCGAGGAATTCAACGTAGTGCCGAATTCCACCTTCGTAGAAGAAATCGTGTTCCACGGGTTTTTCGGGGCGATCGTCTCTAATTGTGATTCTTAACCCCTTGTTTAAAAAGGCCAGTTCTCTGACACGCGTGGTCAAAGTCTTCATGTTAAAGGTCGTGGTCTCGGTAAAGATGTCTGGATCGGGAACAAAGTGAACCTTAGTTCCGTGAGCATCCCTGGGTGCGTCCCCAATGACTTTCATTGGCGTCTTGACGTGACCCCTTTCAAAGTCCATGTAGTACCGCTTGCCACCTTTAGTAACAACAACGTCCAGTTCCTTTGACAAGGCGTTTACCACTGAGGCTCCAACTCCGTGAAGTCCACCAGAAACCTTGTATCCGCCACCACCGAATTTACCACCAGCGTGAAGGATAGTGAAGACGGTCTCTAGTGCCGATTTACCGGTATCTTTTTGGGTATCCACGGGAATCCCACGACCGTTATCAACGACCGTAATACTGTTATCCTTTTCCACGGTAACGTTGATTTCGTCAGCAAAACCCGCCAACGCTTCGTCAATTCCGTTATCGATAATTTCCCAAACTAAGTGATGGAGTCCCTGTTCGTTAGTGGCTCCAATGTACATTCCGGGACGCTTTCTGACCGCTTCTAGTCCCTTTAGGACTTGGATTTGACTAGCGTCGTACTCCCCGGCTCGTTCTCTTTTTGCTTCTTTTTCTTGATCAGTCACTACAATTCCTCCTCAACTACGTTACTCGGATACAATGACTCCCTTTTCAATGTGAAAAGTCTTGGGATTGTTGATTAAATCAGATGCGACCCCACTCATACTTGTGGTTGTTAGAAAGGTTTGAACCCGATCCTGAATGGCAGTCAGCAAGTGGGTCTGCCGACTTTCATCAAGTTCAGACAAAACATCATCAAGTAGTAAAACCGGGTACTCGCCGGTTTCTTCTTTCATTAAATCGATCTCGGCCAACTTCGTGGATAATGCCGCTGTTCGCTGTTGACCCTGTGAACCAAATATAGAGACATCCTTACCGTTAACCATGAAGTGTAAATCGTCACGATGCGGCCCAAAGATCGTCGTTCCTTGCCTCACTTCTTTATCTCGATTGGCCTTAAATTTAGCCAGCAGACTCTGATAGATTCGTTCCACCGACGTTAAATCGGTCTTTTTTAGCGCGGTGACGTATTTAAATCGCAACGTTTCCTTTTGCTGTGAAATTTCGTAATGGATGGCCGAAGACCATTTCTGTAATTTGGCAATCAGTTGGATGCGTTGAAAAATAATCTTGGCCGCATACGCTGAAAGCTGGTCTGACAATACATCCAGGTAGACCAGATCACTCTGTTTGTGAAGTAATAGTTCACGTAAATAGGCGTTTCGTTGTTTCAAAATTCGACGGTACTGGGTCATGTTGTATAAATAGCGATTACTCATCTGGCCAAACTCCATGTCCATAAAGTGCCTTCTAATCTGAGGCGAACCCTTTACAATCGACAAATCTTCGGGGGCAAACAAAATCACGTTCAGCTGCCCAACGTAAGACGATAGCTTGGGCTGCTCAATGTGATTGACCTTAGCTCGTTTGCCATTTTTACCAAAATCAAGCTCTAGTTCAGTGGTGGTATGGTTCTTTTTAACTCGACCCCACAATTGCGCATGGTGTTCTTCCCAATTAATCAAATCACGATTGGTAGTGGTCCGATGGCTCTTGGTGAGTGCGAGCGCATAAATCGCTTCAAGTAGATTGGTTTTGCCCTGGGCATTTTGTCCAAGTAACACGTTCACTCCATCTGAGAAATGAACGTCAGCATCTTTATAATTACGAAAATTGCGTAATTTCAATTCTTTTAGCTGCATGCTTAACCCTACTTTGTCTTAATAAAAAACATCCCTACGTCTGGAATTGAGACCGTATCACCCTGGTAGAGTTTCTTGCCACGTCGATTCTCAGGCTCATCGTTTAGATACACCATATTTTCCTTTAGGTACCACTTCGCTTTGCCACCTGATTCAACAATGTTCTCTTCTTTTAAGAGTTGCCCTAAAGTTATGTACGGAGTCGTTATGAAAATGTCTTTTTTCATGAATTCACCCACTTTCAATCTATTTCTATTATACGCTAAAATTTGGTAAAAGTACATAAATCGGGCGATTTTATGCGCTTTATGCGCGTGTACGCATTTCTAGACAAAAATGCCTCAAATGATCTAAAAAGCTCATATTCGTAAATAAATGGAAATATGAGCTTTTTTAATATTTTGAGGTCTTTGGTAAATATAATTTGGTTTCATTTTAAAGACATAAAAAAAACGACCTCAAAATGAAGGTCGTTAATAATCATTCTTAATTAAAAGGTTCGAACTGGGGTAATCAATTGGATGAAATCTTCTTTATTTTCGGTTGGAACCAGCGTGAACGGACGAAGAGCTGAAGTAAACGCAATCTCAATGTCAGTTTGCCCAAAAACTCTGAGAGCTTCCTTCATGTAATCGGGGTTAAACGAAATTTCAAGGTCATCGCCCTCTGAAGTCTTTGGCTTTAAATCCTCTTCAACGGTTCCAACGTCAGGAGAATTCCCCGAAATGGTAACAACCTGGTCGGTTGGTTTAATCGTCAACTTAATGACGTTATTTCGCGATTCATGTGACAACAGCGAAGCCCGCTCGATTGCGGCGAGCAAGTCACCGGCCGCAAACTCCATCTTGGTACTTGAGGTCTTTGGAATCAGACGCGAAGTATCCGGATAATTGCCCTCAAGTAAACGTGAGTAGAACCGGGTGTCGCCGAGGGTAAAGAGGACCTGATTCTCTGACAGGTTCATCTGGATGTTTTGATCGATTCCGTCAAGCATGTGTGAGAGTTCTTTTAAACTGTCACCTGGGATGACCACGTCAAACTTACCGTCGTCATCAGCTGGAAGACTAACTCTTCGTTGACTTAAACGGTGACTGTCGGTTGCAACCGCAAGCAACTTATTGTTAGCAAGCGTGAAGTGCACCCCAGTCAAGATTGGCCGACTTTCCTGTTTTGAAACCGCAATGACCGTCTGTCCGATAACCTGTCTGAAAATATCAGCCGCTAAATCAACCGTATTCTCGGAATCAATTTCAGGTAGATGTGGGTAACCGTTCGCATCAAGACCGTTGATCGTAAATTCTGAGTTGCCTGACTTAATTGTGGTCTGAAAGTTGTCACCAACTTCTAATGACATGGTTTTGTCTGGTAACTTTTTAACAATCTCACTAAAAAAACGGGCTGGTAAGACGATGCTACCAGTTGAGTTAATCGTGAGTTCATTATCTGGGTTAGAAGCTTGAATGCTAGTTTGAATTGAAACGTCAGCGTTACTACCAGTTAGTAGAATGTCACTTTCCGATACATCTAATTTTAAACCCGTCAAAATTGGAATGGTCGTTTTTGATGAGATTGCTCTTGATACGGTATTTAGTGCTTTGATGAAAGCATTACGGTTAATTACGAATTTCATTGCCAAATTTCCCCCTCAAAATGTGGTGCATGTTTATTTACTTAATTAAAAAGATAAAAAACAGTAGAAGCAGTAGGCACTGTTAATACTGTGGATAACTCAATGATTAGTTACGGAATAAAAGTTATCAACTGTGGATAACTTTGTGGGTAAATCAACGGTTAATTTCCCGTTTATCCACACCCGTCATTATAACATTTTTAAACCGAGCAACGCTTAGTGCTGGAGTTCCGTCTTGATGTCTGAGATTTGCTTACTCAGATCAGAGTCATTTGCGGCCATTTTACTAATCTTGTCGTAAGCGTGAATGACGGTAGTGTGATCCTTACCACCGAATTCGTCGCCAATTTTTGGAAGCGAATTGTCGGTCATTTCACGTGACAGGTACATGGCAACCTGTCTAGGAACCACGATGGCCTTGACCCGTTTGGTGCCCTTAATTTCCTTTACACTAATGTGATAGTAAGAGGCGACTTTCGAGATAATGTCTGAGACGGTCAGAGCCGAGCGCGCTTTGGCCAACTTCAGCGGCCTTAGGGCGTTTGCCACTAGTTCAGTGTCAATGGGAGCGTTATTGAGTTTGGAAAAAGCCTGCACCCTTGATAACGCCCCCTCCAGTTCTCTGACGTTAGACTCAATTTGACTCGCGATGTAGCCTAATGCGTCCGCTGGAATGTTCATGTTGTCAGCTTTGGCCTTGGCCCTAAGGATAGCGGTTCGTGTCTCTAAATCGGGAGCAGTAATGTCAACGGATAGTCCCCACGCAAACCGGGATACCAACCGGTCTTTTAGTTTTGGCACTTCGTTTGGCAAACGGTCAGACGTTAAGACAATCTGCTTGTGATTAGAATATAACGCTTGAAAGGTGTTAAAAAACTCATCCTGAGTTCCTTCTTTATTACCAAAAAACTGGATGTCATCAACTAAGAGGACGTCGACGTTTCGGTAAACGTTTCTGAAATCATCCATCTTATTGTTTTGGATGGCACCGATAAAGTCGTTGGCGAATTTCTCACTTGTAACGTACATCACCCGCTGACTCGGGTCGTGTTTGATAATGTTGTTGCCAATCGCGTGCATCAAGTGGGTCTTACCTAAACCAACTCCACCATATAAGAAGAGTGGATTGTACAATTTTCCGGGTGATTCACTGACCGCTAGCGCTGCGGCCTGAGCCATCTTGTTACCCTGTCCAATCACGAAGGTTTCAAAGGTGTAATTGGGCTCCAAGTGCGTGTCGGTGTAACTATATGACTTTTCGCTCTCGTCTCCCGGTGTAGGAGCTGGGGTTTGCTTCTTTTTTAATTCTTCTTCTAGAACAAATTTTGGTGAAATGTTCTTGTAAGTAATGGCATAAGCGTACTCAACCAGCTGACTTTTAAGCATTTTCTCCCAGTAGTCACGGTGAAGCGAGGATGGTAATTCGAGTGTTAGGGTATCGCCATCATATGAGATTGGGTTCACGGTGGCGATCCATGTATCATATGTCGTTCCCTCAAATTTCGGATCCGCTTTAAATTTACTTTTAATTTTGTTCCATAATTCGTTTTGATCCATTGAGAGTGACTCCTTGTGTTTAAATTATGAATGTATAATATCATTTTTAAAAAAAGTTTTCCACAGAAAAAACAGGGTGTGGACAAATGTTTCACACCCTGTTTACTGTTTATCCACAGCATTGTTAATAAATATCAAAATCACGCGAATATTTTAGGTAATTAACACGAAAATGTGGACAACTAATTATTAATGTGACGGGGATGTTCAGCATGATTATTCATTTTATCCACAGATTGTGGTTAACGTTGTTAACATGCTGTGTTTTTGTTTAAAAACGTGTTGAATTCGTGTTAATTACGGGATGAGTTATCCACAATAATCCACAAGTAAATTTTATGAAACTTTTTTGAATCGAACGGAGTGTTACCTATGAATTTAAAATCCCTATTTGAAGATTGGTCGATTTGTGATACTATAAGTTAGAAAAGCTATTGAATAAACAATTTAATATAGGCGATTAATTAGTAAGGAGGGTTAGTAATGAAAAGAACTTACCAACCAAAGAAACGTCGTAGAAACCGCGTTCACGGATTTAGAAAACGTATGAGCACTGGCAAAGGTCGCAAAGTGTTAGCACATCGACGTCAAAAAGGTAGAAAAGTATTATCGGCATAGGCCACTGACCATTCAGTGGTCTTTTTCATTATTTTTTGAAAATACTTGGAGATTATTCATGAGAAAATCGTACCGTGTCAAAAAAGAAGCTGACTTTCAAAAGGTTTTCGAAAAACATGATTCGGTTGCTAATCGACAATTTGTCGTGTATCAACTGGAAAAGCCGGGACAAAAACATTTCCGCATCGGGATTTCCGTTGGAAAGAAGATTGGAAATGCCGTGCATCGCAACTGGGTTAAACGTAGAATTCGCCAGTCGATCACCGAATTAAAGCCAGACCTAAAAACGGACGTTGATTTTTTAATCATTGCGAGACCGAGAGCGGATGCGATGTCACAAAAAGACGTTAAGGCAAGTCTAATTCATGTTTTAAAGTTAGCTCATTTACTAGATTCTGATTATAGCGAGGAATAAAATTGAAAAAACTTAAACGAATCGCTACTACACTTGCGATTGCCAGTATTGGTCTGGTGCTCACGGCATGTAGTAACGCCCCAATTACTAGTCATAGTAAAGGAATTTGGGATGGCTTAGTTGTCTTGAATTTCTCAAGAGTGATTATTTGGTTATCAAAGTTCTTTGGCGATAACTATGGAATTGGAATTATCCTCTTCACCATTCTGGTTAGAATTATTCTTCTTCCGTTAATGATGTATCAGACCAAGAGTATGAAGAAGACCCAGGAAATTCAGCCCCAATTGAAGGCCCTGCAAAAGAAGTACTCCAGTAAAGATTCAGAGACCATGGAAAAACTGCAGACTGAGCAGCAGAAGCTCTACAAGGAAGCAGGAATTAATCCATGGGCCGGCTGTTTGCCAATGGTAGTCCAGTTGCCAGTGATCTTCGCCTTGTATCAAGCCATCTGGCGAACTCATATCCTTCGAACTGGTCACTTCTTGTGGTTACAGCTGGGAACTCCAGATCCGTACTACATCCTGCCAGTTTTGGCCGCCGTGTTCACGTTCCTTAGTTCGTGGTTGTCAATGAAGGGGCAACCCGAATCAAACGGAATGACCACGATGATGACGATTGGGATGCCAATCATTATCTTCTTCACCGCGTTAAACGTGCCATCAGCTTTGTCACTATACTGGGTGGTAACCAATGCGTTCCAAGTAGTTCAAACGTTATTGATTCAGAACCCTTGGAAGATTAATCGTGAACGTGAAGAAAAAGAACGTGAAAAGCGTCAACACGATCGCGCCGTTAAAAAGGCCATTCGAAAGGCCAAGCAGAGTAAACATCACAAATAGATTACTAAACAAAAAGCAGACGTTGGTCTGCTTTTTTTATTTTTGTGACAAATGTAATATTACATCTCTAAAATCCTATTCCAACAGCTATTTAATTTGTGCTAAGATTAATAGCGTTAGACGTTTACAAAAATAGGAGAACAATAATGACGAAATACACCGGAGCCACCATCGAAGAAGCCGTTAAAAATGGCTTAAAATCACTTGATACTAATCGAAATAATGTTGAAATTAAAGTTATTAAAACCGCAAGTAAGGGATTTTTCGGACTTTTTAAACATCCCGCAGAAGTTGAAATAGAAATGAAATCATCTGCTCCAGACCCAAAACCAGCAGGTGGCAAGTTAAAAATTAAAAGAGAAGCGAGCACGGCGGTTGCTAATCCAGTTCAAACAGAGGATCGCCACGCTAGAAACGTTGAAGCTATTAGTGGACTAATTAAATATTTACAAGCAATTACTGATCAGATGGGGATTGAGGCCGAGCTAAGTTATGAGATGCCAAACAATCGGCACGTGATCATTAACTTTGATACGCCCAAAGAGGGGCTTTTGATTGGCAAACACGGTCGGACCATCAATGCCTTACAGGAGTTAAGTGGGATTTATCTAAATAACATGGGGATTAGCTACCTTGAAGTTGAGCTGGATACGGCTAATTATCGCAGTCGGAGACTTCAGATCCTTACCAGTCTAGCTGAGCGAACCGCAAGAGAGGTTTCCGCCACCGGAAAGCCGGTCTATTTGGACCCGATGCCATCTTTTGAGCGCAAACAGATTCACGTGACGCTGGAAGATAACCCCTACGTGATGACATATTCGGCAGGACGGGAACCCCATCGTTCAATCGTAGTAGCTCCACGGTAAAATGATTGACAAAATAAAACTTTCGTCCTATTATGTGTAGGATTGTAAATTCGAATAGGTAAAGTAGTGAAAGTACTTTATCCACGCAACGGGCGTGGTTTAAGTACTTTTTTTATGCGATTAAAAATGAGAAAGGAGTTTTCAAATGGCACTGACAACGACTGATTACGATACCATTGCGGCAATTTCGACCCCACCTGGTGAAGGTGGCATTTCGATTGTCCGGGTTAGTGGATCGGATGCAATGAAAGTGGCTGAAAAGATTTATCGGGGCAAGAACCTCGAAAAGGTGGCGTCAAACACGATTAACTATGGTCACATTGTTGATCCAGCAGACCACAACAGTGAAGTTGATGAAGTGATGGTATCGGTCATGAGAGCGCCTAAGACGTATACCAAGGAAGATATTATTGAGATTAACTGTCACGGTGGGATTGTGGCAACCAACAAGATTTTGCAGTTGGTTTTAAGTAACGGTGCCAGAATGGCAGAACCCGGTGAATTCACTAAGCGGGCCTTTTTAAACGGACGTCTGGACCTTTCACAATCGGAAGCCGTCATGGATCTGATTGAAGCGAAGACTGACGAATCGATGAAAGCGGCTTTAAATCAGCTCGATGGGAACCTGTCTCATTTAATTAAGCACCTGCGTCAAGACATCTTAGACGTGCTGGCTCAGGTCGAAGTCAACATTGACTACCCGGAGTACGATGACGTGGAGACGATGACGTCGAAGCTTTTAATGGATAAGTCCAAGGAACTAAAGGCGCAGATTGACCAATTGCTAAAGACGGCTAAACAAGGAAAAGTCTTACGAGACGGTTTAAACACCGCTATCATTGGACGTCCCAACGTGGGTAAGTCGAGTTTATTGAACCGTCTCTTACACGAAGAAAAGGCGATTGTAACCGACGTGCCGGGGACTACGCGGGATGTTTTAGACGAATACGTGAACGTTTCTGGCGTTCCCTTGCACCTAGTTGATACCGCTGGGATTCGTGATACTAACGATAAAGTTGAAAAAATTGGAGTCGATCGTTCTAGAAAAGCCATCAAGCAGGCTGATTTGGTACTACTAGTGTTAAACGCTAGTGAACCGTTGACTGACGAAGATCGGGAACTTTTGGATCTGACGCAGCACAGCAAGCGGATTATCCTATTGAATAAAACGGATTTACCAGAAAAAATTGATGTTGATGAGTTAAAGAACCGCTATCATGCTGATAACGTGATTAAGACCCAAGCCGTAAAGGATAACGGAACCAAATCCTTAGAGGATACGATTTCGAAGATGTTCTTTACTGGTGGCATTAAGAGTTCTCAAAACGACGTCATGGTTACTAATGCCAGGCATATTAGTCTCTTACAACAGGCCAGTGATTCCCTTCAGTCCGTTGAAAATGGGTTAAATAACGGGATGCCCGTTGATTTAGTTCAGATTGACATGACGAACGCTTGGGATTTACTTGGTGAAATTACCGGTGATAGTTACGATGGCGAATTACTGGATCAATTATTTAGTCAGTTCTGTTTGGGTAAATAAGACTTTGACTCAATGGAGGTTTTTAAATGAATAAAATGATACAGCAAGAAGTGAAGCAGACCTACAATGGTGGCGATTACGACGTCATCGTCGTTGGAGCCGGCCACGCTGGCTGTGAAGCCGCACTAGCCGCTGCCCGCATGGGTCAAAAAACACTGCTTGTGACAATTAATCTTGATATGGTAGCGTTTATGCCATGTAATCCGTCGGTTGGTGGCCCCGCTAAGGGAACGGTCGTAAGAGAAATCGACGCCCTTGGTGGTGAGATGGGGAAAAACATCGACAAGACCTACATTCAGATGCGGATGTTAAACACCGGAAAGGGTCCCGCCGTCAGAGCTTTACGGGCGCAAGCTGATAAGCACGCCTACCATCATGAAATGAAGAACACCCTGGAAAAAGAACCCAACTTGACGCTTCGTCAGGGAATCGTAGAACGTCTGATCGTGAAAGACGATCAGGTTGAGGGTGTGGTTACCAATACGGGTGCCAAATATTACTCCAAAGCCGTGGTCATCTGTGCTGGTACGGCCGCTCGTGGTAAGATCATTATTGGTGAACTGATGTATTCCTCGGGCCCAAACAACTCAATTCCAGCCATTCATCTTTCAGAAAACCTGGAAGATTTGGGCTTTGAACTAAAACGATTTAAGACGGGAACTCCACCGCGTGTCAACGGTGATACCATTCACTACGATGAAGCGGAGGAGCAACCGGGCGACGAAACGCCCCATCATTTCAGTTACACCACTCCGTATGCCGATTATTTACCGGTTTCAAAGCAGATTTCGTGCTGGTTGACGTACACTAATGAAGAAACCCATCAGATTATCAAGGATAACTTGGATCGCGCCCCAATGTTTACTGGGGTCATCGAGGGGGTCGGTCCCCGTTACTGTCCATCAATTGAGGATAAGGTCGTTCGGTTTGCGGACAAAAAGCGCCATCAGGTCTTCTTGGAACCGGAAGGACGCCACAACGAAGAGTGGTACGTCGATGGGATGTCGACCTCCCTTCCAGAAGAGGTTCAACAACAGATGTTACATTCTGTGAAGGGCCTTGAAGACGCGAAGATGATGCGTCCCGGTTATGCGATTGAGTATGACATTATCTCTCCATATCAGTTGAAGCCGACGCTTGAAACCAAGAAAGTTAGTGGATTATTTAGCGCGGGTCAAACCAACGGAACCTCGGGATACGAAGAGGCCGCGGGACAAGGCTTGATCGCTGGAATTAACGCTGCCCTTAAGATTCAAGGGAAAGACCCGTTGATTTTGCAGCGAGACCAAGGATACATTGGCGTTCTAATCGATGACCTGGTTACAAAGGGAACCAACGAACCGTACCGACTCCTAACGAGTCGGGCTGAATATCGACTCCTGCTTAGAAACGACAATGCTGATATGCGGCTGACACCAATTGGTCACCAGTTGGGTCTGATTTCAGATGAACGTTATGACAAGTTTGTTGAAAAACGTAATGCCGTTGAGGATGAAATCAAGCGTTTGAACACCGTACGGATTAAACCAGGTGAAAAGGTCAACCAGTTCGTTGAAGCTCAGGGTGATAAACCGTTAAAAGACGGCATCATCGCAGCCCAGTTCTTGCGTCGGCCATACGTAAATTACGAAAAGTTACTTGATTTTATTCCGGGACCCGACGAAAAATTGGATCCAGAAGTGGTGGAACAGGTCGAAATTAGAACGAAGTACGCTGGCTACATCAAAAAAGAAGAGGATAAGGTCACCCGCATGAAGAAAATGGAATCCAAAAAGATTCCTGATCACATTGATTACTCCGTAATTGATGGGATCGCAACTGAGGGTCGCCAAAAATTGGAGAAAATCCAACCGGAGACGATCGCACAGGCCGCTCGAATCAGTGGGGTCAATCCTTCTGACATTGCCATTCTCTCCGTGTACATTCAGCAGGGAAAAATTGCGAAGAAAAAATAAGATCAAGCTGGACTACGTGAATAGTCCGGCTTTTTGTTATTTCTAAGTTAAGTTTTTAACAATTTTTGTATTAAACTATTGCAATCAATATGTAAGCGCTTTATACTGTTAACAATAAACGATACAAAAAAATGGCAAAGGGGATCATTTTTATGCGATATGGAAGTATTGAAGCAGGTGGAACAAAGTTCGTTTGTGCGGTTGGTGATGACGATTTCAATATTGTGGATAGTGTCCACATTCCAACTACGACACCAGAAGAGACGTTAGCAAAGGTCGTTGAGTACTTTAAGAAGTTTGATCACATTGATGCATTTGGGATTGCATCATTTGGACCAATCGACGTTCGAAAAGACTCTGACAAATACGGTTGGATTATTAAAACCCCTAAAAAGGGTTGGAGTAACGTCAACTTTGTTGGAACCATGAAACGTGAATTTGGGGTTCCAATTTACTGGACGACCGACGTTAACGGTTCAGCTTACGGTGAATACATCAAACGTAAACAGGCTAATAAAAATATTGAAGCCGTTAGTTACATCACTGATGGAACTGGGATTGGTGCTGGAACCGTCATCAAAGATGAATTCTTAGGGGTTCGTGGAACTCCTGAATTTGGTCACATTCGAGTTAAGAGACACCAAGATGACATGAACTTTCCTGGAATTTGTCCTTATCATGGTGACTGTCTTGAAGGGGTTGCTTCTGGTCCGACTTTTGAAGCTCGAAACAACATTAAAGGTCAAGATACCCCGCCAGATGATCCAGTTTGGAACATCATTGCGTACTACATTGCCCAAGGGGTTATCAGTTTAACGGTTAACTTCCGTCCCGACCAAATTGTGCTTGGTGGGGGAGTATGTACTCCTCAATTTGTGCAAAAGGTTAGAGACCAATTCAATCTGTTGTTTGATAACTATCTTGACGTTGGTCCCCTTGACGAATACATTAGTCGTCCGGTCGTACCACACAACGGTTCCGCTACCTTTGGTGATTTCGTATTAGCTAAAAAAGCTTTAGATGAATCAAAGAAATAATTAATTAAATTGTTTGAAGGGATGCCTGCGGGTGTCTCTTTTTTTGTGTAAATTGACATTTATGGTACCTTAAAAATAAGGAGGATTAATCATGATGTTTATTAGTAGGTCACAAATTAGTTTTAGAGTAGATGCTGAAACAAAAAAACAATTTGATGCTCCAATTGAACGTTTAACTAAAGCAATTAAAAGTAATGATTATAAGAAGTTTGATAATCCTGGTGAAGGGTTGAAGTGGCTAAATGAGTGAAAATTCATATGTTTATAAACTTGCTATTGAAAACAAGTTTAAAAAACATCATTTTAGCTAAATCTATATACAACTATTTCCCGCAATGATATGATATACATAATGAAAGCGGTTGCAAATAGGGAGGCAGTAAAATGAGTAAAAAAGTTGTTGTGATTGGGTCTACCAACGTTGATAAGGTTCTAAACGTTGACAAATATGCGTTACCTGGTGAAACCTTGGCGGTGAAGAATCACCAAGAATCTCATGGTGGCGGAAAGGGTGCCAATCAGGCAATTGCTGCGGCAAGATCTGGTGCCGATACGACTTTTATCACTAAACTAGGTGATGATGAAGATGCCAAATTCATGATGGAAGGATTTAAAAAGGACGGGATGAACCTTGATTCCGTGATTACTACGGATGAGCAACAGACTGGACAGGCTTACATTACCGTTGATAGTACGGGTCAGAATTCCATCTATGTTTATGGGGGCGCCAACATGGCCATGACACCGGAGGACGTTGACCAACACGAAGACGCCATTAAGAATGCGGACCGTGCGATTGCGCAACTAGAAATTCCAGTACCAACGATTATCGAAGCATTTAAGATTGCGAAGAAAAATGAGGTTCAGACCATTTTGAACCCAGCACCAGCCAAGAAGTTACCAGAAGAATTACTTCAATTGACTGACATTATTACCCCTAACGAGACCGAAGCAGAGGCCCTCACTGGGATTAAGGTGATTGACGACGATTCCATGATGAAGAACGCGGAGTACTTCTTTAAACTAGGCATTAGAATGGTGATCATCACCGTTGGGGACAAGGGTTCATTCTATGCTACTCCAGCCAGTCATGCTTTCATTCCAGCGTTTAAAGTCAAAGCTGTTGACACGACTGCCGCTGGTGATACTTTCATCGGAGCCTTGGCATCACGTTTGGATTTAAACAGTGCTAACATCAAGGATGCGATGTTGTACGCTAACCATGCCTCATCACTGACGGTTCAAGTGGCTGGAGCGCAGAACTCCATTCCTTATGAAAAAGACGTCTTGGATGTCATCAGCAAGACTTCCAAGACCAAAGAAGTGATCGAAAAAGAGAAGAAACAAGCTGCTGAATACGCCGCTGCTCGAGTTCCAAATCATATTGTGTTAGGACTTGGATCTGGTAGTACTGCTGCCTACTTCGTCAAAGCCATTAACGAACGAATCAAAAAAGAGGGCTTAGACGTTCAATGCGTCGCCACTTCAGTTGGCACCGAGAAATTAGCCGAAAGTCTTGGAATGCCAATGCTTGACGTTAACACCATTGATCGGGTGGACTTAACGGTTGATGGCGCCGACGCCGTTGACGACAAGCTCAACGGAATCAAGGGTGGCGGAGCTGCATTACTCTTTGAGAAGTTGGTCGCAACCATGTCAGACAAGAACGTTTGGATCGTTGATTCGACCAAGTATCACAAGACCTTAGCTGGCCAAAAGTTGCCGGTTGAAGTCATTCCGTTCGGTGGAATGGGTGTCTTCCGATACTTAAACGAAGCTGGATACAAGCCAGAGTTCCGCTTCAGAGATGACGGTGATATTCTTCAAACTGACTCAGGAAACTACCTAATCGACATTACAATTCCAGAAGATGCTGACTTACAAAAGTTAGCTCACAACTTGAAGAACTACACCGGAGTTGTTGAACACGGTCTGTTCTTAAATATTTGTGATCAGTTAATTATCGGTGGCGATAAGGTCAAGGTAATTGATCGTCCGAAAGAAGAAGCTAAGAAATAGTTGATAAGTAAATTTCCGGATTGGCGATAAAGCTGGTTCGGTTTTTTATTTTGAGTTTAAAGGTATAATGATTAGAAAATGGGTTGAGGTGATGTTTAATGACAATTAACGTTATTTTGAGTAGTTCCAGAAAGGCCAGTCTGGGACGTCGGATCTTTAAGTACTTACGTAATCGACAGGGTGATTTTGAGCGGGTTAATGATGCTGATTTCAATTTTATTAGTTTGGCGGACTACGATTTGCCGTTTTTTTATGAAGATATTGCGCCAATGGACAACCAAAACCGGATTTTAAAACCTAATGAACAAAAATGGGTGGATGACATGAAGAAAGCGGATGGTTATCTCTTTTTGGCTCCTGAATATAATCATTCGTTTCCGGCTGTTTTAAAGAATGCGCTCGACTTTTTGGCGTTTGAAGCCAAGGGCAAACCGGCCAAGATTATTACCTATTCTAATAATTCACGAGGTGGTCAATCTTCTTATCCGGCTTTGTTACCAACGCTTGGACAACTGGGCCTATTTACCCTGCCAAAGCCAACTTTAATTCGAAAGGTCGATAAAAATTTTGCTGACGATGGGAGTTTTCTAAAAGATGCTCCCGGGGAAGCCGTCGACATAAGAAAATTAAATCGAGCTTTTTCCGAAATCGTGTTTTACAGTCAGTTATTTAGGGACCATCCCTTTAAATATGATGCCAGTATTTATGATGAATAAACAAAATTAAGATAGTTTCACATGAAACAATTTGCCAAGGCACCTGTCGCTAGTGACTTGAAGTGACATGGTACATTTATTAATATAAAAATAAATTGAAATGAGGAAAATAAAATATGAAATCAGTTGCAGTATTTTGTGGTGCGGCTCCTGGCAATGATCCAGCATACCAAGAGGCCACCAAAAAATTAGCGAAATGGTTGGTTAACCATGACTTAGCGTTAGTTTATGGTGGTGGCGGTGTTGGTCTCATGGGATTGCTTGCCAAGACAGTTTTAAAACTTGGTGGAGTAGTTCACGGCATTATGCCAAAAGAACTGGTTGACCGTGGTGCCAGCATGGACGGCCTAAATAGTTTAGAGGTAGTTCCCAACATGGATATTCGCAAACAGAAAATGTTGACTCAATCGGATGGTTGTATTGCACTCCCCGGTGGTCCTGGGACTCTAGAAGAGATATCTGAAGCGTTTTCATGGGCTCGAATCGGCGACAATGATGATCCATGCGTGTTGTATAACGTCCAGGGATACTACGACCCGCTTAAACAAATGTTTGATGAAATGACCGAAAAGGAATTTTTGACGGTGGAAGATCGCAAAAAGTTACTTTTTTCGGATTCGTTGTCTGAAATCTATGAATTTATGACCACATACACAGCACCAAAGATTAGAACCTACACAAAATAAGATACGAAAAACATCCTCACTTTTTTGGAAGTGGGGATGTTTTTTGAGTTTTATTCAATTATTAATAATAAATAATGTGTATATCATGTTTTCATTGTTTACATGATGCCTTAATATTGATCTAAGGGGGATGGAATTATGGTAAGGAAAAGAAAAGCTAGAAGCAATGTACGCGATGATAAAGATACTTTAGCAAATATTCAAGCCAGAAATGATGCTCTTAACGGCAAAACTAATAAAATTGGAAATATTGATGACTTCGATAAGTGGGCAGATAACTTGTGATAAATATTGAAACCACTTATTTATTTGTTACATCCAACGGCTTATTCAACTTATCCGCTAAATTTACCACCACGATAATGATGAATAGTACCAGTGCAAACCAGAAGACGTTATGAAAGGCGCCAAGTAGAATCTGATTGATATCATTACTGATATTAACTGGAAGATGAACTCCAGCCGAATTTTTCGATGAAATTACACCGTTTAGAAGTTTGCTGTTAATGGCAGGATAGCGGTTGTGACCTAGATTGATTGATAGATTAAAGATAAATCCGAATACACCAGTCATAACGGTTTGTCCAAGTGTCCTCCCCAAAGTAATCATTGATGAAGCAACGCCGACGTTGTCTTTGGGCACGATTGCTTGCGCAACGACTGTGTTCATCGTGATTACGATTCCTAGTCCAGCACCAGTGACACCTGAAATGATGTAGAACCAAATCATTGGTAGGGAGACGGAACTGAATACCAGAATGAGGTAAAATGCAAATTGAATAAGCACAATCGGAATGGTAACGAACTTTGGAGCGAAACGCTTAATCAGCGTTCCAACGAAGAACGATGTAATTAACCAGGCAAAGGGACTGGGTGTAATTGCCAAGCCTGCAATCGTTGCTGAAACCCGATATATAGACTGTAACCACATTGGAAAGTAAATTTGAAAACCAAATTGAATTCCACTCAGTAGTAAAGCCGTTAAGATTTGGGCCGAAAAGGTCCATGATTTAAATAGTTTTAGTGGAATAACAGGATCGCTGGCTTTTCTTTCGGCACGAATGAACATGATAAATGAAACTAAGATAATAATTAAACCAATAATAATTAAGACAAAGTTGATTTTTTGTTCACTCAAAAATTGAAGGGTAACTAATAGTGATACTAGAAACAAGGCTAAGTAGGTACTGCCAAGATAATCCATTTTAAGGGATGTTTTCTTGGTAATGGGATCTGCATATCCAAAGTAGATTAGAATGAATACAATGATGCCCAGTGGAACATTGATGAAGAAAATCCAATGCCAGCTAAGTTGGTCAACGATAAAACCACCAATGATGGGACCAATTAAGGCTGAAATCCCCCAGGCGGTGTTGTTCCATGCCATCATGTTAGAGCGTTCTTCTAGTGGAAACGTGTCGGCAATTAAGGTAAACGTGATTGGCATAATGGCTCCTGCGCCCAGGCCTTGAAGGGCTCTCGCCGCAATCAACAAGCCGATATTCGTTGAGAGTCCACAGGCCATTGATCCAATCGTGAAAACTGCTAAGCCGAAGAGAAAAATGGGCTTCCTGCCAATTCGATCACTTAATTTACCGTAAATGGGTGTACTGAGTGTGGTCGTTAATAGATATGTAGCGAACACCCAACTTTGAAAAGCCAGTCCGTGCAAACTACTCAGTATTGAGGGCAAAGCCGTAGTGACAATGGTGGTCTCAACCGACGTCATGAACGTGGCGATTAACACTGAAATGATGATGAGGACTTTTTTCTTGGTCCATTTCTTCTTTTTCTTCAAGGTAATTCCTCCTAATTAGTAAAATGTATTTCGATAAGTATCGAAATTATAATTAGAATAGTCCCATCTAGAATTGGATGCAAGTATCTTGAAAGCAAAATAAAAACAGAAGTCTAATTATGGCTTCTGTTCAATAACATTATTTAAGTGAATTTTGTTAATTAAGTCTTGATTAACGGATAGGTATTTGGTTTGCCCAGCTTTTCTCATATTGGTTAATCCCGCGTGTCTGAGAATTTTGAAATGATAAGAGACGGTTGATAAGGATAGATTGAGATGGGAACTAACTTCGCCACATGTCATTTCATTTTTATTTTCCATGAGAATTCTGAGAATTTTAATCCGATTTGGTTCAGAAAGAGCTTTGAAAATGCTGGCTAATTGTTGTTCGTTAGGATTATCCAAGAAACTTTCTCCTTTCTCCTTTCACTTCATTTTAAAAATTAACTATTCCATTATTTAGAATAATTGGGTATGATTATATACAGAGTGATAATTGATTTGATCACCAATTGGAGCTTTAGTAGGTTTACTGTGTTGAGCCTCATCTCCACCTTAATAATTAATGAAGAGGTGAGTCGCTTGAATACAGAAGAAAGTGGGTTATTGGGATTGTTCCACTAGCAGTAGTGGTTCTTGTTATCTCGCGTGCAGCAATTAACTTTGCTAAAGCATACGCGATAATAAAAAAAGCTAACCGCAAAGATTAGCTTTTTACCCAAATAACACACTAAACCTATGCAGAAGAGATGATAACGGCATCTCTTCTTTTTTATTTAGTATACACTTATTTTATTTCCGTTGATGACGAATGTCAATTATTATTTGGTATGAAATGATTATTAAAATAGTTTCACGTGAAACAAAAATAATTTTTATCTAACAAAATTTTCTTAAGGACAACTCGTACTTATTAGTGTTGTCCTTTTTGGTTGCTCTAATTATATTGATTATCAATATTCGTTAATTAATTAATGTATTGAGTGTAACAGGGCATATAAAATATGTATTTAAATAAAATACGAACAATTAAAAGATATTTATTGAAAATTGTATGCATCATGATATGATTAATTTGTCTGGTACAACAATTTTTTGGGAGGGACTCGTAATGAAACTCAAGCAAGCTTTGAAATGGATCACAGCAGGTGCTGCCATTACATTTTTGTCGGTTGGATTAGTTGGATGTGGGAAACAGTCTAGTAACTACAAACCAAAGAAATTGACGGTTGGTTTTACGCCGTCAGTGAACGCTGGGCAGGCCAATGCCGAAGCGAAGCCACTCGCCAAACAGTTAGAAAAACAGCTCCATATTCCGGTCACGGTCAAGGTTTCAACTGACGGGAACTCACTTATTCAGGCCATGGGTTCAAAGACGTTAGATGTTTCTGAAATGAACCCCGGGGACTTTGTCCTAGCGCAAAAGAATTACAAGGTGGTTCCCCTCGTTCAAGCGACGCGTCAAGCACGCGATCCGAAGACTTTGCAACTCACTAACAAGTCATCAGATCATTTCTATTCCACGATTGTTGTCAGAAAAGACAGTGGTATCAACAACATCAACGATTTAAAGGGTAAAAAGATTGCCACGGGTACCACGAATTCAACGGCGGGTTATATTTACCCAGTCGTTGAGCTTATGAAACACGGAATTAATATTAACAAGGATGGCATCAAGACCGACGTTATCAACGGTTACGATCAAGCTGTACTGTCCGTTTTAAACAAGAACAACGATGCTGCCTTTACTTTCCAAGGAGCTCAAACCTTAGTCTCAAAGGACAATCCGAACGTTATGAAGGATACCAAGGTTATTTACACGACTAAGGCTATTCCAAATGACGTGGTTGCTTGTCGAAGTGACATGTTGAAGTCGTGGCAGAAGAAGATCGCAAAGGCCTACGAGAACATGGCGAAGACTAAAGAAGGTCATGACGTTATCTTTAAGATTTATCAAGAAGAGGGATACGTTCCGTACAAGAAGTCAGAGTTTAAGCAACTTCATTCGTACATGGACCAAGCTAACAAGATTAGTAAAACCAAAGAATAGGCGAGAGGGATTAAATTGAGCGATTCGGATATTTTACAAGTTAATCATGTTACCAAAACTTATCCTAGTGGTATTAAAGGATTAGATGATATTAGTTTTAACGTCAAACGCGGTGAATTCATCGCTGTCGTTGGACTTTCGGGTGCTGGGAAAAGCACCCTGTTTCGTTCCATTAATCGGATGCAGGACATCAGTGACGGCAAGATTATCATCAACGGGACTGATATTTCTAAATTGAAGGGGAAAGCGCTCCGTCACTTTCGCCGAAAAATTGGAATGATTTTTCAAAGTTTCAACTTAGTGAACCGGCTTACGGTTCAAAAAAACGTCTTAAGTGGGAGGGTTGGCTACTATCCAATCTGGAAAACACTCCTCGGTTTGTACACTAAAGAAGACAAGGAAAAGGCGGTTCGATCACTTGAGCACGTTAACATGCTCAAAAAATTATACGATCGGGCGGACTCCCTTTCTGGAGGACAGATGCAACGGGTTGCCATCGCACGAACAATGATGCAGGAACCTGATTTGGTTCTGGCTGACGAACCAGTTGCCTCGCTTGACCCCAAGACCAGTCACGGAGTTATGCAGGATTTGAAGAATTTAAACGTCAAGGATCACGATACTGTTCTGGTGAACCTCCATTCAGTTGGACTAGCACTTGAATTTGCGGACCGAATTATTGGAATTCGGGACGGAAAATTGGTGTTCGACAAACCGGCGGCTGACTCGACTCCAGAAGATTTGAAGGCGATTTACGAAGGAGGCAATAGCTAATGCACACTAGCGACATGCCGAAGATGTCCTTTGTCAAAAAGTATCACGTTAAGGGCATCATCGTAATTGCCATTCTGATAATTCTGTTCGTTTACTCCATGAAAATTTGTGGGGTTGATCCCAGCTTGTTTATCTCGAACATCGCCCAGTTTGGGGTTCTGATTGGTCAAATGAGTAACCCGGACTGGTCGTACTTTAGTTTTATCTGGGACCCACTGGTTCAGACCGTTCAGATGGCAATCCTTGGAACCACGATTGGGACCGTTTTTGCGATTCCCGCCGCTTTTCTGGCCGCTCGGAATCTTGACCACAGTAAGGTTATTCACGGCACGTCTCGGTTCGTACTGGACATCGTCAGAACGTTACCATCACTGCTACTGGCAGCTATCTTAGTTGCCATCTTTGGGATTGGTCCAACGACTGGAACGATTACCCTTGCCATCTTCTCGTTTGGGATGATTTCCAAACTGTTCTATGAAGTATTAGAGACAGTCGATATGGGGCCAGCTGAAGCCATGAAAGCTTCCGGTGCCAGCATCCTCCAAATTATTCGCTTAGCGATTATTCCCCAGATTGCGGGTCAGTTTTGTAGTTTCTTCCTGTATACCCTAGAAGTTAACGTTCGTTCATCAACCGTTTTAGGATACGTTGGTGCTGGAGGACTTGGGTTGTATCTTCAACAAACCATCGATGAATTTAACTACTCCGAGACGGCGGTTGTAATTCTTGCAACCTTCGTAACGGTTCTGGTGATTGACATCCTTAGTAATTACTTGAGGAGGAAACTACAGTGACCCTTCCAAAAATTAACGAAAAACAAAAACGATGGGACCGCTACAGCTGGATCGTTTGGGCAATCATCATCATTTTGATTTATGGCTGGTGTTTCTCTGACATGAAATTTAGTCAGATTCAGGAATCGGCTGGCACGGTTTCCAAGTCCATCTTCATGGGACTGATTCATCCCGATTGGTCCTATATTTACAATGGTAGTGGAGAAGACCTGATTTCCCAGCTGATTATGACGCTTGCCATTGCATTTTTGGGAACCATCATTGCCGCTGTCATCAGTGTCCCGTTTGCCTTCTTTGCCGCTCATAGTAAGAGTAGCAAGTACAACGTAACATCTAAGGTGGGAACCTTCCTTTTGACCGCCATTCGAGCTTTCCCCGAAATCGTTTTAGCCATTATGTTCATTAAAGCAGTGGGACCCGGTAGTTTTGCCGGAGTCATGGCACTTGGGATTCACTCCATCGGGATGCTAGGGAAACTCTTTTCAGAATCCATTGAGGAAATGAATCACAGTTCGGAGTACTCTATCGTGGCTGCAGGTGGCAGTAAGCCGCAGGTCTTCGCACTATCGACGTGGCCGACCATCCTGCCGGCTTTGATTTCATACACTTTGTACAGCTTTGAAATTTCAGTTCGAGCTGCCTCAATCCTTGGTTTGGTTGGTGCTGGCGGAATTGGGGCGCCAATGATTATGGCGTTGAACACGCGCAATTGGTCCAGAGTGGGGATCATCTTATTGGGGATCGTCATCATGGTCATGGTGATTGATGGCTGTTCCGGATACATTAGAAGGAAATTAATTTAATTAATAGTGTAAAATACCAACTAATTCCAAATGGGAGTTAGTTGGTATTTTTTTCGTTTATAGTATAATTTACCTAAGGATTGAATTTAATTGAAAGAAGAGTGTCTACATGCGATTTCTTAAGTCATTAGGTAAGTTTATCTTGGCACCATTGCTTTCGGCTTTGATTGTTTTCGGTAGTTTTCCTGAATTGTTTGCGGTTATAAACATTAAGACTAGCCTCACCCTTAGTCCCGCCATGTTTTGGATTATTTTAATCTACGGAATGGTGGTGTTTGCTGTGGTTTACGCTTTGTTTTATAACGTTCTGTTTAAAAAGGATAAGCCAAGTTCAACTAAATACAGTAAGTACGCCTCGGTCGGGATGCTTATCGTCAACCTGATTTATGTGGTTTCCGCGTTGCTGCTTGGTTTGATCATGATTGGAATGAAAATGCCGCAATTTATTGATTCCATTGTGAGTGGCTTTACGATAATTGGGTTGCCCATTATCCTAATTCTGAACTTAATCGATTTCTTGTGTTATCCAACCAAGAAAACGTACGTAATTAATGGAATTTTCTTTGCGTTTGCCACTATTGTTTATGTGATGTTGTGGTGGAACTAATTATCAATATTGAATAACGAAATATTTTGATTGAGCTAGTCAGTGATGATTGGCTTTTTATTTTTAATGGCATATTTTGATTATTTTATTAATTTAGTACAATAGACGTATAAGTGTTATCTACAAAAAATATCATTTAATAAAAAGAGGTCATTTGATTTTGAAAAGTAAAAAATATCAATTACTGACGCTGAGCGTAATATTTTCGCTGGTGTTTTTAATCATGCCGCTGATCTTCAATCCTAGTACGGTCGATGCTAGTAACAAACAGCCGCCCATTTCACAGAATGAAATTAACATAAAGGCCAAAAGTGCCATTGCCGTTGATGCCACCAGCGGCCAGATCATTTATAGCAAAAACGCTAACCAAGAGTTGCCGATCGCATCCGTTAGTAAACTTATTACTACATATATTGTGTTAAACCAAATAAAAGCAAAAAAGATCTCGTGGGACAGCAAGGTCAAAATTAGCCCTGGGGTTGCTAATTTGAGTCAGAAACGTGATTTTACTAACGTTCCGTTGAAAGCTGGTCAATCATACACGGTTAAACAACTGTACGACGCGAGTCTGGTTTGTTCTGCTAACGGTGCTGCCATGGCACTTGGCGAATATTTGGCAGGTCCTAACCACGACTTCGGTCAAATGATGAATCAAGAAGTCAAAAAATTGGGAATTAAGAACGGACAATTCTATAACGCATGTGGATTGGCTAATCACGATTTAGGCGCGCTAAAGAATCCTAAACTAAGTGATGACGCTGAGAATACGATGTCAGCTAAGGAATTAGCTAAATTAGCACAGAAATTAATTACTCAATACCCGCAAATCTTAAAGACTACCTCAATGACCACGTTGGAATGGGATGGAAAGACACACAGGAACACTAACTTACTTCTGGGCCAAACTAATCCATTTAAGATTGACGGATTAAAGACGGGAACCAGTAATACCGCTGGCGAGAATTTTGTGGGAACCGGTACCAGCAACAACGACCGCGTGATTACCGTCGTTTTGGGAGCCCCTAAGGAACAGCGTTTCGCCCAAACTCAATTAATGCTCAATCAAATCAGTCAGAGCCTGGAACCAATTACGATTGGTGACAACGTGATTAAAAATAAAACCGTCAACGTTGTTAACGGACAAAATCCTAAAACTAAAATTGGCTTGACTGCACCTCAAACGTACTGGTTACCGCAGGGTGAAAAATTAAAGACAGACTTTGTCTCTACCAACCACTCTAGGGTTTTCAAAACGCCACTTGCTCCAATTACGAAGGGCGAGAGGGTTGGAACGGTTAACATCCAGGCGTCTCAAAATGAATTAGACTTATTACCAAACAGTTCCATGAGTGTCCCCGTCGTTTACAAATCGACCAATCCAGTAAATGTGATGAAGATGGTCATGGGCGCGATTGAATTACTGGTTATCCTTCTGTTGTTAGTCTACTTAATTCTGCAAATCAGGAAGTTTAATCGACATCGTCGCTAGTAATTAAAATTATGAAGTTTTCATTAATCGACTGCAAAAAGTGTTGTCGGACGTGCTAATATGCATTATACTAGTAAATGTAATTGAGTTTTGCTTGCGAGCGGCTAGCTCAACTTGTTAGAGCAACGAATTCTTTATTCGTGAGATTGAGGTTCAAGTCCTTGGCTGCTCATATAAATGTAAAATAAAATGATTGCCTGGTGGGGCAATCATTTTTTTATGGATTTTATTTAAATTGACACCCAACCATTTATTCCATATAATAAAAACGAGAAGAAATCTCTAACTTTTTTCTCATCGCAAGTTGGATGCGATTATCATAGGTGAGTTAGTCCACTATGATTGGCTTTTTTATTATTACGTCTGCTGTGGCGATTTTAATTGCTGACAGTATTAAAACACACCGTAACTGCTAGGAGACTAGTGGTTATGGTGTGTTTTTATTTCTTAATTATATTTTTCAACGTTCTTTTTGATAAAGTTTGCGGAAGCCTGGAGTTTATCCTTCTCTTCATCGGTTAAATCAAGTGGGACATCTTCAATTACGCCGTCTCTTCCAACTACAACTGGATAGGAGAAGTAAACACCATAGTCAGAACGGTAGTTTGAAACTGGCAAAACCGTGCGGGCATTAGAGAGCACGGTGTTTGCGAGTCGTACTGCGGCACTGGCAACTCCGTAACTGGTGTAACCCTTACCTTGCATTACTCTAAAACCGCCGTGGCGCGCTTCCTGATCTAAAGTGTCGAGATCAAGATGACGACTTTTGGCTAACTTTTCGATTGGTTGATCAAGAGCTCGAACGGTCGACCATGCGGTAAACTGAGAGTTACCGTGCTCGCCAAGGTTGTATCCAGTGACCGAACGTGAATCAATCCCTAGTTTTTCACCAACGGCACGTTTCATTCTAGCGGAATCTAGGAGTGTTCCGGTTCCAATGACTTGCTTTTTTGGCAAACCAGTAATTTGTTGATACAACTGGGTAATCACGTCAACTGGGTTGGTAATGGCAATTAGAACGCCATTAAAACCAGAATCACGAATCTTAGGTGCGACCTCTTTAACCTGTTCAATGTTATAAGATAATTCGGCAAAACGATTGTCGCTGTCGTTATTTGACAGTTTAATCTTACCAAGGGCCGAGATAACAACGTCGGCGTCCTTTAGGGCGTCGTAATCATTCACAATGATATTGGTGTGAAAGGGTAGATTAGGCATGCCCTCCCGAAAATCAATGGCGTCAGCGTTGACCTTGGCGTCGTTTTTATCAATCATTACTAAGTCATCGGCGAAACCGTTCACAACGATGTAATTTGCCACCGTTGATCCAACGTGACCGTCACCAATGATTCCAATTTTTCTAGTCATAATATGCCCTCCCATTAATTATTTGGTTTTAGTTTAACAGATTGTCATGATAATTGTTCTATTGTAAATAATACTTATACGAAAAAGAGTTCAAATAGTAAACTATCTGAACTCTTTTTTAATTAGTAAATGAATTGTTAATTTATAATTAATTGGTGTTGCTAACTTATTACTCTGATATGGTACAGATGACAAAACAACATCTGTACCATATCAGAGTAATAAGCAAAAGTCAATAGCGTTAACATACTTTTAATATTTATGTAACGTTAATGTAATATAATGGGTGGATAATTATGCATAATAAAAGAGTAGACATTCTAATTTGGAAAGGTTTTGGTATTAATGTCAATTTCTCAATTTTTAAATGTAGATAATAACCATGTTAGTTTTACCGATGTTGACACTTCTACAGATACTGATATGTATATTCATCCAGCTTCAATTTATAGACAAGCATTACCAAATATTGTAAAAGCTTTTTCTGTTCCAGACGCTCGAAATAAAATGGATGATTTTGTTAATCAGCTTATTAATGCTAATGATAACGAAATAGCTAACTTATGCTCAATTCATGAGATTAATTCCACACATCTAGGACTTTCATCTCATAGATCTAAAGGGAAGGGTCCCGCTAATGCCTCAATTTACTTAATGAGAGAGGAATTGAGCGAATTATATCATGAAATCATTAACCAAAATGGTGGTCCACACGATCTTTGGGCCTCACTTTCTCTTGTAGTTCCAAGATTAGGGCCAGATACACTTTCTGATATAGTTACTTCCATAATATATGTAGAGTTGAATGAATATACATGGGAATTATACAATCAATATTCTAACGAAAATGACTTTTTAATGGTTAACAGACAATATTGGGATTTAGAAAGACATAGTTGGAATAATGATATGTTTCGAGAACCACTTATTGATGGAAATGAAACTGTCTTTGTTCCTAGAGCACTAACCGAACCTACAGGAATTAGTTATAGTAGTTTTATGTGGAGTTTGTTTAAACAATTAACGGATGATTATAATGAAAGAATGGTAAATGAAAAGAATATATCTATTAAAGACTACAAAAAGGATCGCAAATCTCAAGAGTTTCCCAATATGAATGAAAAGCAAATTGCTTTGCAATATTGTCTTGATCATCCGGGCTTTCTTTTGACATATATTGCATGGAATAATAATTTGGTATAATTAATGATTAAGATTATAGTGTCTTTGAGATTTTTAGATAATTTGAAACGTTCTTTTAAATTCGGTTAATTTGTTACCTCATGATTAAAAAATATCATTCGGCAAAATAAAAGGGCTAGCATATTCGTATCTAAATATGCTAGCTCTTTGTTTCCTAAATTTTATCAAACGCCTGTTTCAAATCGTCCAGTAAATCTTCTTTATCCTCAATTCCGACTGACAAGCGAATCAGACCGTCAGCAATTCCGTCCTTTAAACGTTCTGCTCTTGGAACGGAACCGTGGGTCATGACCGCTGGAACCTCAATCAAGCTTTCCACGCCGCCAAGGCTTTCGGCCAGGGTGATGATTTTCAAACTTTCGACAAAGGTTTTCGCTGACAGTCCTGGTTGAAGTTCAAACGAAATCATGGGACCAAAGTTACGCATCTGTTTCTTTGCCACTTCGTAGTTCGGATTGTCAGGATCACCAGGATAGTAAACCTTCGCAACTTTGGGTTCATTTTTGAGAAAATCAAGAATCGCATTGGTGTTATCCTGGTGAACCCGCATGCGAGCACCCAGCGTCTTAATGCCACGTTGAACCAACCAACTGTCATCTGGTCCAAGTGTACTACCGATGGAATTCTGCAGAAAGGCCAACTGTTCGGCAATCTGGTCATCATTGGTGACGGCAACACCTGCCACGACGTCACTGTGTCCACCGAGATACTTTGTAGCTGAGTGAACCACCACGTCAGCACCCAAATCCAACGGGTTCTGATTGTAAGGCGTCGCAAAGGTGTTATCGACGATGGTTTTGGCACCATGCTCTTTCGCCATTTCGGATAGTTTATGAATGTCGGCTACCGTCAGCAGTGGATTCGTGGGAGTCTCGAAGTAAATGGCCTTAGTGTTGGGCTGAAAGGCAGCCTTGACGGCGTCAGTGTCCTGCATGTCAACGGCCGTGAACTCAAGTCCGAAACGTTTCATTACTTGATTAATCAGACGAATCGTCCCGCCGTACAGGTCTTGTCCGACAATGATGTGGTCACCCTTGGAATACATCGAAAGGATGGTATTGATGGCAGCGGTCCCCGAACTGAAGGCAAAGCCGGCAGTTCCGTTTTCAAGTTCTGCCATTTGGGTTTCAAAGGCGTAACGGGTCGGATTGCCCGTCCGTGAGTATTCCCAGCGTGGATTGCCGCCCAGCTTAGTTTGTTTGAAAGTTGAGGCGCGATAGACCGGGACGGAAACGGCTCCCGTTTCCTTGTCACCAGTGATCCCTCCGTGAATTAATTTTGTATCAATGTGCAAAGTAAAAACCTCCTTGAATGTGACTATTAGGATTGATTATAGACTAGTGATGAAAGTTAGAAAAGAAATGGCATTATCGAATTTAATTTTGTAAAATCGGTTTTATCGTTTCGTGACATGTGTTAGAATCTCCCTATTCAATTAATGTTAGGGGAAGTTTATCATCATAAAAAAATTAGAAAACAAGAAAATCGTATATTGTCTTTTAGCGATTATCGTTGTTATTGGATTAGTGATTCTGTTTAAAGATTATTTTCCACAGATTCGGATGTTTTTTGATCCGAGTCAGCGGGGCGTGGCCGTCAAAGAAATTCATGAGCATGGGGTCATTGATGCGGCTCTGTTTTTAATTGTTTTAACGTTTGCGACGCTGTTACCGTTTGTTCCTTATCAAGTAATCTGTGTGCTAGCCGGTATTTGTTTCGGGAACGTTTTGGGCTTTTTTATTAATTTAATTGGGTTAACCCTTGGTGGACTATGCAGTGTTAAGTTGATTAAGTCCGTCCGTAATATCGCAAGTAATTATCGAGATAAAGAATTGAGTTTTAGTAACGTTAAGCATCCCTTTATCATTCTGTGTATTGGTTATGCCATCCCGTTCTTCCCCGTTTATTTAATTAGTTACGCGGCTTCACGGTTCAAAATATCACGCAAACTACTGGTTCTAGCGGTTGTGATTGGGTCAATCCCACAGTCAATTATTTATATCGTTGGTGGGATGTACATCATTAACGGTAGTTTGAAGCGAATTGTCGGCGTCCTAGTTGGTGCCATTCTGTTTATTATTGTTTTACACATGGTTATTAATCACTTTACAAATAAAGATAGTTCTAAGACTAAGCATCAAGAAACAGCGAAAGATAGTCAAAGCAAATCGAACTAGATTAATTAGGCAATCCATCCGGGTTGTCTTTTTTTACGTTCAAAATTTGGCTTCTAGTAATGATAATGGTGTTATAATCAAGCCGTTCAATTGTTTGTAACAAAAAACTAAATAACGAGGGTTGCTTCCGATACGCCTCGCTAAAAACAATGAGGAGATGTTCATAATGTTACATGCATTAGCAAAAAGTCGATGGTTTGACCTAGTTGGAGTCGCAATCGTGGTAATTGCGTCGATTGCGAGTGGTTATCTGACGGAGAATCTGGCAGACGTCACGCACTGGGGTTCCTGGGCGGTCTTTGTTCCGTTTGGAATTATTTCGATTGTAAACGCCGTCCTCTCCATTTATTCAACGCGTTTAACTGGGAGAATGAATAACCTCGGCAATGTGATTGGCATCATTAACGTAGTGTTGTCCGGCTTTATTGACTACGTTTTAGGTAATAAAGCGGCGGTTGTGACCTATCCGGTGACTTTCATCATCTACACGTTTGCGATTAACAAGTGGATGAAGACCGCTAAGTACAAGGCGACCAAACCGTATACGGGCGTCAAGAAGTGGGTTGTCATGACCAGCATTTTACTTTTGAGTCTGGTATTTTCGTTTGCGGCTAATTTAGTGGGCTGGCCTAATGGTTACACGCATTTGTTATTCTGGATTGTTGTGATTGCGTTTGATTTGTCGCTTTCGGCGAACATTTTAAACGCGATGAAACTGACCGTTCAGTGGAAGTACTGGTTCGTCTACAATCTGATCCAGTTACTAAAAGCCATCGTGCAGGGTAACTTTGCAAACGTTGGCAAATACATCTATTACATTATTAACTCGATTTGTGCGCTTGATTTCTGGGAGAAGCCAATCTTGAATCCAGCAAAAATTAAATAATTAAGTAAGGGGAATCCATTTATTTGGGTTCTCTTTTTTATACATAATTAAAGTTTATTCCATCACAATATTGGGGAATTTTTTTGGCTTTTGACTCTACTAGAAACACAAGGGTTTGAAAGGATAATTTCTTAGATAATTATGATTTTGATGTGTTATAACTTGAATTTTTTTAGAAGACGAGTATAACAATCTGTAAGCGGTTACAGATCAAACCAATCATTTCGAAAATTCCAATCCTGTTTAAAAGAAAAGAGTTTAAAAAATCAATTGTTGATTAATGAAATCAGCTTTTTCTTTGATCATAATTGCTCAATAATTAACAATTTTACATTATGGGAGGGTTTACTTATGAAGATTGAAGCAGCGGTCGTTAATAAGAAAAATGGCAAGTTCGAAATTAAAGATGATGTCGAATTAGCCAAAATGCAACCAGATGATTTACAAGTTCACATGGTTGCGACCGGAATTTGTCACTCAGATGAAGCTTTAAGAAAGGGCACGGCTGAGATTGGTTATCCGATTATTCTTGGTCATGAAGGTTCTGGGATTGTCGAAAAGGTTGGTTCGGAAGTAAAAGACTTTAAGCCCGGCGATCACGTCGTTCTGTCATTTTATGGTTGTGGAAACTGCATTAACTGTTTAAGGGGAATTCCCACTCAATGTTTAAACTACGCGGCCAATAACCTATCGGGGGTTCGTCCCGACGGCAGTGCGCACTTTACCGAAAATGGGCACGATGTTGCCGACATGTTTGACCAATCATCGTTTACCACGACCACGGTGGTTCGTGAACGAAACGCCGTTAAGGTCTCAAAGGACCTTGATTTAAGAAAGCTTGGTCCCTTAGGTTGTGGCTATGTCACGGGCAGTGGCACGGTTTTTAACACCTTAAAGCCTGAACCAGGCTCAACGATTGCGGTCTTTGGGACTGGAGCCGTTGGGTTAGCTGCCATGATGGCTGGTCGGATTGCTGGATGTACCAGTGTGATTGCCGTTGACATCGTTCCCTCACGTTTGAAGTTGGCCAAGGAACTTGGCGCCACTGATGCTATCAACAGTAAGGACGAGGATCCCGTTGAAGCCATCAAGAAATTAACTAATGGGCACGGAGTCGACTATGCCGTTGATACGACTGGCGTTAAACAGGTCATGGAAAGTTCGATTCAAGCCTTGGCTCAAGGTGGAACAACGGCTACGATTGCCGTAACCGACCAGCACATTAACTTGGATACTTGGAACGACCTTTGTACCAGTGATCGCAAGGTTGTCGGTGTTAACATGGGTGATTCGATCCCGCAAGTCGACGTTCCACGTTTAATTCGTTTTTACCAATTAGGCATGTTCGACTTTGATAAGACCGAGAAGTTCTACCCATTTGATGAAATCAACGAAGCCAATGCTGATTCCATCAGCGGAAAGACGATTAAACCGGTATTAGTAATTGATAAGGACTACCAACCTGGCAAATAAGGTTGATTAAATCACTTTAACATGATTGTTGAAATTAAACGTTATTGAAAGGAAGCATCATATTATGGCTGAATTAAAACATTACCAAATGTACATTAATGGAGAATTTAAAGATTCAGATTCAGGAAAAGTATTAACGGTGCTCAATCCAGCGACGGGACAGGCAATCTCAACCGTTCCTAGTGCTAGTAAGGAAGAGACGAAAGCGGCCATCGATGCCGCAGCTAAAGCCGAAGAATCATGGAAGAAGGTTCCGGCTGCCACCCGTGGCCAGTATTTGCACGCGGTCGCAAACGAAGTTCGTAAACAAAAAGACCATTTGATTTACATGCTTCAAGAAGAACAGGGCAAGATTAAGTCACTTGCCACCACTGAGATCCTGTTCTCAGCCGATTACTTTGACTACATGGGAAGTGCCAGTCGAACCTATGAGGGAGAAATCCTTCAATCTGATAACGAAGACGAAAGTATCATGATTGAAAAACAACCAATTGGCGTTGCGGCCGGCATCTTACCATGGAACTTCCCGTTCTTCTTAATTGCCAGAAAGATGGGTCCAGCACTAGTCACCGGGAACACCATTGTGATGAAACCAAGTTCTGACACTCCTAACTTAGCGCTCGAATTCGCTAAGATCGTTGAAAAAGTTGGCATTCCTAAGGGCGTTGTCAACATTGTCACGGGACCTGGTTCGGTCGTTGGCGACGAATTGTCAAAGAATAAAAAGGTCGGCATCATTAGTCTGACTGGTTCGGTTGAATCAGGGAAACGAGTCATGACGAGTGCCGCTACCCATTTGGCCAAAGTGTCACTTGAACTTGGTGGAAAAGCTCCCGCCATTGTATGTAAGGATGCTGATATTGACTTGGCGGTTCAATCCATCATTGATTCCCGAGTTGATAATAACGGTCAGATCTGTAATAACTGTGAACGAGTATACGTCCAAGAAGACGTGGCCGACGAATTCATCAAGAAATTATCGAAGAAAATGTCAGAAATCACGGTTGGCGATCCGATGAAGGACGAAAACGTTGGGATGGGTCCACTGATTAACCAAGGAGCTTTGGATAAAGTTTCAAAGATGGTTGACCGAGCCGTTGAAGCTGGCGGCAAGGTTACCGCTGGTGGTCACAAGTTGAACATCGAAGGTGGCTTTTACTATGAACCAACGGTCATCACGAACGTCAAACAGGATTCTGAGATTATTCAGGATGAAATCTTTGGACCGGTTCTCCCAATTGTGACCTTCAAGACCCTAAGTGATGCCATCAAGATGGCTAACGATAGTGACTTTGGGCTTACTTCATCAATCTTTACCGAGAATCTGGATAACGCTCATCGAGCCGCAAACGAACTCGAAGACGGTGAAACCTACATTAACCGTTACAACTTTGAAGCCATTAATGGTTCACATTCTGGTTGGAAAGAATCTGGAATTGGTGGTGACGATGGTAAACATGGAATTGATGAATTCTTAAACACTCACACCATCTACTTGCAGGGACACCCTGATAAAGCAAAATGATAATCAATATTAATAATTAGAAACGGGATGAACTCATAGAGTCGGATCAAAAGTCGACTTTATGGGTTCATTTGTTTTAGTTCTGTTTCTTCTTCATAAATTGTCAAAGTGAATAAAGATTGATAAGATTTAGGCACTAATTAAAAGACAACCGAGGAATAATTAATGAAATTACGTGCTTTAGAGAAAACTGATTTACCCAAACTCCATGAACTGTTTAATGATAAACGCGCCATGGACTACTGGTTCACCGAATCGTATCTTTCTATGTCGTCCCTTAACGAAAGATACGAACGTGAGAACAATGATCCGGCCGTTCGCAATTTTGCGATTGACGTCAAGGGCAAGTTCGCTGGAATCGTGGCATTGATTGATATTAATCCACGCGATCGAAACGCTGAGATTGAGATTGCGCTTGGCGACGAATTCGTTGGTAATGGCATTGCCCAGGCGGCGTTTGACGCTTGTGTGAACTATGGATTTGAGACGTTAAACCTCCACAAGATTTTCTTATACGTTGACGTGCAAAACAAACCCGCCGTTCACATTTACGAAAAGTTTGGGTTTAAGATTGAAGGAACGCTCAAAGACCAGTTTTACGTTAACGGAAGTTACCATGACGTGTACTGGATGGCAAAATTTGAAGATGACTCGGTTTAAGACAACCAATCTTTGGTTGTTTTTTTCTTTTCTACAAAACGCTTTACTTGCATTCAAGTCCAAGTAAAGGTGTAAATTATGGGGTAGTTAATAAATAACTAATAAGGAGAGTTATCATGGAATACTTTACATTAAATGACGGTAACCAAATGCCCGCAACTGGTTTTGGGACCTTTCAAATCACCAACCCAGAAGAGGCCGAACAATCGGTCATCGACGCCATCGCATCGGGTTATCGTTTAATCGATACGGCTCAATACTACCAAAATGAAGAGGCTGTGGGTCGTGGTCTCAAGAAGTCTGGCGTAAAACGCGAGGATTTATTTGTCACCTCTAAGGTCTGGTTCACTGACAGTGGTTACGACAAAACCATGAACATGTTTGAAACCAGCCTCAAAAAATTGGGACTGGATTACCTTGATTTATATCTGATTCACCAGCCTTACGGCGACACCTTCGGTTCATGGCGGGCCCTTGAAGAACTTCAAAAAGCGGGCAAAATTAAGTCCATTGGGGTTTCCAACTTCTACGATGATCAGATTACCAATTTGGCACTATTTAACGACGTTAAACCCGCCGTTAATCAGATTGAGATTAATCCTTGGGAACAACAAAAGACCGCCGTCGACTATCTGGAATCATTTGATGTTCGTCCAGAAGCTTGGGCTCCATTTGCGGAAGGCAAACACGCTATCTTTAACAATGAAACCCTGAAAGCAATCGGTGACAAGTACGATAAGAGTGTCGGTCAGGTCATCTTACGTTGGGAATTTCAACGTGGGATCGTGACCCTGGCTAAATCAACTCATAAGAATCGGATGGAAGAAAATATCGATATCTTCGACTTTGAATTAAGTGACGATGATATGAGTCAAATCGCTAAGTTGGACAAGGGTGAAAGCCAGTTCTTTGACCACCGTGACCCAAAGACCATTCAAAACTTCGTTAAATAATGAGAATGCGAAAGGCATAATTCATGAAGAAAATTTTAATTATTGGAGCGACCGGAAACGTCGGTCAAGAGGTCAGAAAGAACCTGTTGGAAAAGACCGATGATTTTTTGACACTCTTTTCAAGAAGTGCAGGTCAAAGGTTTAGTGATGACAGTCGAGAGCGGGCCGAGAGCGGCAACGTAAATGACTTATCTGACCTTGAAAAAATAGTGCATGGTCAGGACGAAGTGTTTGTGGCGCTTAGTGGCAATTTACCAGAAATGGCCAGGAACATTGTGGCCGCCATGGATGATGAAAACGTCAAACGCCTGGTCTTCATTACGTCAATGGGCATCTATAATGAGGTCCCTGAAGAAATTTCGGCAAGCGGAAACCTGAAGAACAATCCGCGACTGGCACCGTATCGTGAGGCGGCCGATGTGATTGAAGGTTCTGATTTAGATTACACGTTAATTCGACCGGGATGGTTTGATAACGGCAGTAGTGAATACGAAATTACGTATAAAGGTCAAGATGTTAGCGGTAATCGGGTAGCCGTTGCCAGTATTGCTGACCTAGCGACGCGCCTGCTACAAGATGACCAGCTGGATGTAAGAGAAAGTTTAGGAATTAATCGAAAAGCTTAGTTAAATGAATGTGAGGAATTGAAATGAAAGCAACGGAATTTATCAAACCGGGCGATGTTGAACTCGTTGACACGCCCAAACCCAAGATTGAAAAACCAACCGATGCCATTATCAAGGTAGTCAGGGCCAGTGTTTGTGGATCCGACCTCTGGTGGTATCGTGGCATTGACGAACGAAAACGCGATACCTTTGTGGGCCACGAAGCCATTGGAATTGTGGATTCAGTTGGATCAGACGTCAAGGACGTTCAACCCGGAGATTTTGTGATTGCCCCATTTACCCATGGTTGTGGTCACTGTGCCGCTTGTTTGGCGGGTTTTGACGGTAACTGTATGAATCAGGAAAAGGGTGCCAACATTGGTTATCAAGCCCAGTACTTCAGATACATCAACGCGAACTGGGGGCTTGTCAAGATTCCCGGTCAACCATCGGACTATTCAGACGAAATGTTGAAGTCACTGGTTACCCTTTCTGACGTCATGGCAACGGGTTATCATGCCGCCGCTAGCGCCGAAGTGAAGGACGGTGACACCGTTGTCGTCATGGGTGACGGTGCCGTTGGCCTTTGTGGTGTAATTGCGGCCAAGTTGCGTGGCGCAAAACGAATCATTGCCATGAGTCGTCACGAGGACCGCCAAAAGTTAGCCAAGGAGTTTGGCGCCACTGACATTGTCCCAGAACGTGGGGATGAAGCGGTTAAGCATGTGATGGAGCTAACCGACGGTGCTGGCGCTGATGCCATCCTTGAATGTGTTGGAACCGAGCAGTCGGTGGATACGGCAACTAAGGTTGCTAGACCAGGTGCTGTCGTTGGTCGAGTGGGCATTCCGCAAAAAGCCGAAATGAACACCAACAACTTGTTCTATAACAATACCGGTTTGCGTGGTGGCATTGCGCCCGTTACTACCTACGACCGTGATGTATTGCTGAAAGCGGTTCTTGACGGCAAGATTAATCCCGGAAAAGTTTTTACCAAGGAATTTGATTTAGACCATGTCAAGGATGCTTACGCTGCCATGGATAAGCGGGAAGCCATTAAATCGTTGTTGATTGTTGATAAGGATTAATTATGTTTGACTGAACAATAGTTTAATGAAATTAGAATGACTAGTTTTCCAAAAAAATGAGCCCTTACTCGATTTGAGTAAGGGCTTATTTGGTATATTCACTTACACATCCTGGTCGGTTGGACGAACCAAGACTTCGTTAATATCAACGTTTTCTGGTTGACTCATCATGAAGACCGCGATTTCCGCGATGTTTTCGGGACTCAACCAGCCATGCTTGTCAGCTTCAATCTGTTTTTTAATCTTGTCATCGTTGATGGTGTTCATCAGGTTCGTGTCGACAAAGCCGGGTGAGACAATCCCAGTCCGAATTCCATTTTGGTGTTGTTCCTGACGGAGACCTTCCATGATGGCTTTGACGGCGTACTTGGAACCGTTATAAACGGCGGAATTAGAGTAAACTACGTGACCAGCGACGGAATCGGTGGCCATGATTAAACCTTGACCCTGTTGTTTCATTTGTGGGACCGCAGCCACAATCCCGTTTAAAACGCCCATGATGTTGGTGTCAATGGCTTTTTTCCAATCGGCTAAACGATCCGGGTCATCGACAGGTCCCTGTGGCATAATGCCAGCGTTGTTATACATGACGTCTAGCTGGCCGTACTTGTCGATTGCCATGCCGGTCAGTTCCTGAACGTCTTCTTTCTTAGTAACATCCGTAATTTTGTAAGAAAAGTTTTTTGGATTATCAACTTCGGTGGAAAGCTCTTCAAGTTGTTCCTCGTTTCTAGCACCGACGACCACTTTGGCTCCCCTAGACAAAGCTAACTTGGCGGTGGCAGCTCCCATCCCAGAACTACCACCGGTGATAACTACAACTTTATTTTCGATTGTCATAATAAAACCCCTCTTCCAACTTATGACTTCCAATACGAGATCATTTAACGCTAAATTTAGTCCTGATTCAAGTAAATGGGTTTCAAAATTGATTAAGATTCTGTGACAAAAAACTCCTACTCATTGAGTAGGAGTCAAATCAAAGTTTTATTAGATGTTTTGGTCGGTTGGGCGAACCAGGACTTCGTTAATGTCAACATTTTCTGGTTGACTCATCATGAAGACGGCAATTTCTGCGATGTCGTCAGGTTCTAACCAGCCATACTTGGTGTTGTTATTTTGTTCAATACTCTTTTGGATTTTATCGTCGTGAACGGTTGACATCAGGTTGGTATCAACAGCGCCGGGTGACACAATCCCGGTCTTGATGCCGTTTTGGTGTTGTTCCTGACGCAACCCTTCCATGATGGCTTTGACGGCGTACTTGGAACCATTGTAGACGGCTGACCCAGGGTAAACCACGTGACCAGCGACCGAGTCGGTGGCCATGATTAAACCATGACCTTGCTTCTTCATTTGAGGAACCGCGGACACAATGCCGTTCAATACTCCCATAATATTGGTATTTAAAATATCCTGCCATTCGCTCAATTTAGCTGGATCGTCAACCATTCCCTGCGGCATGATGCCAGCGTTGTTATAAATTACGTCGAGCTTGCCAAACTTTTTGATGGCTAAATCGACTAAGGATTGCACCTCGTCTTTTTTCGTAACGTCAGTTTGTTGGTAGGCAAAGTTTTCGGGATGGTCAACTTCATCGGCCATTCGTTCTAATTTTTCTTCATTTCGTGATCCAACGACCACTTTGGCACCTCTTTTGAGGGCCAACTTAGCGGTTGCTTCTCCCATTCCAGAAGAGCCACCGGTGATGACAACTACTTTATCTTTAACAGACATCATAACAACTCCCTTCTTAATACAGGTAAAGGGTAAACCCTCATATGGCGTAAACGTCAAGAAAGGCGACTTGATGAAACTTTTCCGTCTTTCATGTAACGTTTTGAGACATTAAACCTGTTCAAATGAGAATTAAAGCCTAGACTATTGGTATACTAAATTGATGAACGGGCGTGACTTACATGGCAGCAAACGAGGTTTTTGTATTTATTTGTACGATTTTGGTGTTCTTCATGACACCAGGACTGGCGTTTTTCTACGCCGGGATGGTTTCAAGAAAAAACGTGGTGAACACCCTGATGTCGGTTTTCATCATGTGCAGCATCCCCGTTCTTTTGTGGGTCATCATTGGCTACTCGCTCTCGTTTTCGGGGAACTACTTCAACGTTATCGGTGGGATGCATGATTTCATGTTACATAATTTCAACTTTACCGCCCCAGCAACTGCCGGTCCCATCTCCAACGGTTCATACATGCTGTTTCAGATGATGTTTGCCATCATTACGCCAGCCCTTTGGATTGGTGGAATCGTTGGCCGGATGAAGTTTAAGTTCCTAATCCTGTTCACGATTGCCTGGTGTATCTTGATTTACTATCCACTCGTTCACATCGTATGGGGTGGGGGATTTTTACAACAGATGGGAGTCTTGGACTTTGCTGGTGGAACGGTCATTCACATTAACGCTGGGATTACCGCCCTGGTTCTGGCCATCATGCTTGGACGACACAAGCGCGGCAAAAACGACAAGGCTTATAACCTGACCTGGGTCTTTTTGGGAACGGTCATCTTGTGGCTTGGTTGGTACGGTTTTAACTGTGGGTCGGCACTCGCCATTAATCACATTGCGTTTCAGGCGATGCTGACGACCACGATTGCTACGGCAACCTCGATGTTAACGTGGATTATTTTGGACGTCTTCATCCTAGGCGCACCATCCCTGATGGGCGCATGTACCGGAACTTTGTGTGGCCTGGTTGCCATCACTCCGGCCTGTGGGTTTGTTGGAATTGGAAGTGCGATTGCGATTGGCATCATTGCCACGTTATGTAGTTACACCTTCATTAAATACTTAAAGCCCCGCTTGCACGTCGACGATACGTTAGATGCGTTCGGTTGTCATGGGGTATCTGGAATTGTTGGTAGTCTTTTGACCGGACTGTTCGCTAGTAAGGCAATTAATCCGCAGGTGAAGTTTAGTGGCATCTTTGCTGGTGGTTCACTTCATCAGTTTTGGATTCAGCTGCTGGCAACTGGTTTCAGTATCGTGTTTGTGACCGTCATGGTTTTCTTGATTGTGTTAGTGCTAAAGCACGTTACGAAGATGCGAGTTACTCCAGAAGAAGAGGCTAAGGGACTAGACCTGAGCGAGCATAAGGAACGAATTGATTGTGATGCGATTAATCGCTAGGATAACATGAAAGAAAATAATTTTATGTAGCTTGCCTATTAAGTAAAAAAGCTCCTTCCTAAAGTGAAAGGAGCTTTTCTCTAGTCTTTAGTTCCAGAAAAATAGTTAAGTAAAAAGTCAATTAATTTTTCAATCAAATGAGTTAATAAATTAATTATTACTGGAATAATGACTGATAGTAAGAGATACATCAAATCACCGACGAGTATAGTTAGTATTGTGGTGTAAATACTCGCCTTAATTAGTGTATCATTGACTAAATAATAATATTAGATATAATTAAAACAGTAAGAGATACACAAGTCACCAGTTTGTGGTGAACTGATGATTGAGCTTATCAGCTAAAGCTGGTGGGCTCTTTTTTGTCTTACTATCGAAGCTAATGCCAATTGAATTACCACGTTTTTGATTTTATTTTTTTCATTTTAAAACCAACATTGTTAATATTGTCTATTCAGTTTGATTATTCTAGCTCTATATACTTCACTTGAAATTGTGGGAATAAAATCCTAATACCTGAATAATTGAGTCTTCCGTAAACACCAATGTTTTTTTGCCCTAACGATCCTACGTAATAATCTAAGTTTCCTGACCCTTGATCATCTGATAAATTTTTTAATGTCTCATATTTATGGCGTTTTATGTAGTTATAAGTGGCTAAATTCTTGCTAAACTTTTTAATTTTAGTATTTGATAAAGTTATTGCTCTCATTTGAATGCTTACTGCTGCATGGTCAGCAAATAAAAGGTCAAAAGCAAGAAAACCAATCGATAAAATGATAATGAGTGATGTTGATATAAGAATTGTTTTAGCTTTCATTTTGTAGTCCCCTCAATTTATTATTTTTAGTGATAATATTTTATCACGAAATATTATTTATGTAACATAACACCTATGAAAACGGATGAGCTGATTTTATTTGTTGTAATTTCAATTTTCTCGGTGTTTTTGGTTGCTTTTAGTAATATTAATTCAAATCCAATTAATATTTTTAGCAAGGACTTAATGAGCATGGATATGGGGTCAAAGATTGCTCATCATGGAGAGTCAAAAGAAACGACATCACAATTGGCCTAAAACTGCATGGTATCGAAATTAGAAAAAGTGCTATTAGATATTATAGGTAGGCATTTATGTGATTTTCTGTTTCTCATTATAATGATGATACAATTGTCACAGGAGCCTTTATAACTCTAAAAAACAAAAATCGAGGTAGATATCTATGTCAAAAGAAGATGATCTTTTAAAGGCCGCCTTAAACGGTGGAACGTTTGACTTTCGTGACCCGTCGTTTAAACCAATCTTTGATATTCATTTTAAAAATGCTGAATTATTGAAACAGTTTAACAGTGAACCAGATCCAGTTAAGCAACAGGAAATCTTGGCTAAGATTACTGGCAGAGAAGTACCGGAAAACGTGATTGTCTTTCCACCACTTCAGACTGATTTTGGTCGCAACATTTTCTTAAAATCAGGAGTCTTAATCAACATTGATTGTCTGTTTGACGATGCTGGTGGAATTTATCTCGACGAAAACGTTTTGATTGGACCACGAGTTTCACTGATTACGCTTAACCACGATACGCGACCAGACCACCGGAATTTGATTACTACTGGTGCCATTCACATTCACAAAAATGCTTGGCTTGGAACTGGTGTCATTGTTCTTCCAGGTGTTACCATTGGTGAGAATGCCATTATCGGTGCTGGCTCGGTTGTCAATAAGAATGTTCCTGCCAATTCAACTTACGTAGGCGATCCGGCCAAACCAATTAAGCGGCATGACTAAGAGTAAAATTGGTTTTAGCGTTTTTGAAACATGGAATGATTTGAGATAATAAAACTGTGAGTATTAACAATATAAATGCCAAAGCCCCTAACTAATGCGATAGTTAGAGGCTTTTTGTGGCGTATCAGTTTTTTATTACTATTTGTTTTATCCCTGGCTAGGGAAATTAAAGATCTGACCTACTAGTTGTTCTATGATTAGTAAGTCGTATTGAGTTAATTTTTCAATGAATTTAATATTTCTATCACTGTTACTAGACCAATCATAACTTGCTAGTTGACTAGTTATAACCTGACCATGTGTTTTGTATCCATTTAAATTAAAATTACCAGCATAGTTCCGAATTGTACTCGTAATTGGACAAACAACAACAAAACGAGTTGCGTCATTAAAGGCTTTGGTACTGATTACTAGGCCAGGACGTCTTTTTTTAATTTCGTTTCCTCTACTGGGATCAAAATCAATCCAAACAACGTCTCCTTGATTTGGACAATACGATTGATTATTCAAATCATTTCACGTCCCTCTAGTTGACTTTTATTATTAATGGGAGACTGGTAAAGTTTTCCGTTGGCATATTTTTTGTCGCCATAAATTTGTTTTATTTTTGGGACCAACATAAGTGCTCCCTGTTGATCTTTAGTTAGAAAGTATTCTTGTCCCAAAGCTAATCCATATTCTTTTTGAGTCTCACTATTGAAGTTAATACCAATTGAGTTTCCGCGTTTTCTGATTTTAACTTTTTCCATCAACATCATCTCCTTAATTACATTGTATCACATGTAACACTGAAGAACATAAGAGTACATAGTTTTTCTTTTTTTATTGTTAATTAAACTTTTTAATATATTTAGAACCTCTTAATTGGTTTTGAATTTTTGGTATTTTATTTCTCATTATTGGTGACTGTTGTTCGTTTTTGGAGGATTTATAGGATGGTTTGTTCCTGAAATTGTTGATGTATTTAAATAAATTAAATGAAGTGCCAGACATAGAATTTTAACTTTATCTGGCACTTCATTTTATTTTTACGGTTTTTGTTAAATAGTTTTACCTCATCTCAATCACTATCTTGCCAGTAGCGTGGTGTGATTCCAGTAGTTTATATCCCGTTAGCACGTCACTAAACGGGAAGACCTTGTCAATAATCGGCCTTAACTGCTGGTCTTCAATCATCTGGGTTAAAATATCCAGTTGAGGTCCACTGGGATGCATGATGAAAAAGGTGTATTCAACGTGATGTTTTTTGGCTAAAAGTCGCAAGGGACCACTAGCAATCTCAAACAAAATCGATTTAAACCAGCCGAGATGATGTTTCATTCCAAATTTAAAGGTTGGAATTCCATTGATTGTGATTAGCTTGCCACCAGGTTTTAAGATTTTAAAGGTATCTTTGAGGGTCTTACCGCCACGACTGTCAAAGGCAATGTCGTAATCACTTAACACCTCGGAAAAATCCGTCGTATGATAATCAATCACTTGTTCGGCACCTAAAGAGCGCATTAACGCCACGTTCTTTTGACTCGTGGTTGTCGCAACGAAGGCACCTCGCGCTTTGGCAATCTGAATTGCCATGGTACCAACGCCACCAGATCCGGCTTGAATGAAGACTTTTTGGCCCTTTTTCAGTTTGCCAATTTCAATTAAAGCCTGGTAGCTTGTTAATCCGGTTAGGGGAACGGCACTGGCGTCAACTAGACTCAAGTTACTAGGCGTTTTAGCGATGTCGTTCTCGTCAATCGCGATAAATTCGGTTAAAGTGCCACTTTGATAATCATCAGGACGCCCGTACACCTGGTCACCCAATTTGAATTTAGTTACCTTTTTACCGATTTTGACAATCGTGCCAGAGAAGTCGTTTCCGACGGTAATTGGCAACTTGTACGGCATGATGATTTTTACCTTACCGGATTGAATCGTGTAGTCGATTGGGTTGAGTGACGATGCTGCGATTGACACTAAGACCTCGTTGTCATTGATTTGAGGAACGGGAATGGTGTCTTTTACAAAGGGCGTTCGGTATTTCAGCAGTTGTAGTGCGGTCATTTGTTTGGGGATGTTAGTCATATTAGACACCTCTTACATAAATTTAGGGATCAGACGATCCATCAGTCGCGTTGGTAAAACGGCATTGAAGAAAGCAGTCGGTTTTGCACCGAACCCGATGAGATATCGTGGTCTGAGATTTCTGGCTAAAACGACTTTTTGAATTGTTTTGGCAATTAAAGTGGGTTGTGACGCTAATTTTGAAGCATAAATTTTATTAGTTTTCTCGGCCATTTCTTTAGCGGCTGCTTCGTACTTGGTTCCTTTAGAGGAATCAACCAGCTTGTTCATAGCGATTTTGGACCAGTTACTTTTAACGACCCCTGGTTCGATTAGAACTACCTGGATGCCAAACCTTCTTACTTCCATTCGAAGTGAATCACTTAAAGTTTCAAGTGCATGTTTGGATGCGAAGTACCAGCCGGCGAGTGGGCTACTAAACCGGCCTGCCATTGAAGAAATGTTGATGATTTTGCCCGCGTGTTGTTTTTCCATGTAGGGTAAAACCAGTTTGGTTAGGGTAACTAACCCGAAGACGTTGACGTCAAATTGGCGTTTGGCTTCCTCAGTGCTGACGTTTTCGATGGCGCCAAAAGAACCATAACCAGCCCCGTTGATCAAGACGTCAATCTTGCCGGTGGTTTGAATAACTTGATGAACACCTTTTTGCATCGAATTTTGGTTGGTAACGTCCATGTTAATTGGTGTAACCCCGAAAGCCTTTAAAGGTTCCATTGCGTCCGTGTTTCTGGCAGCTCCAAAAACTTGATAACCGGAGTTTGCCAGTCGTTTAGCGGTTTGATATCCCATTCCGGAGCTAGCTCCTGTGATTAAGATCGTTTTCATTAGTTACCTCCTAAATGATATAAGTTTCATTGATTAAGTTACACGAGTATATTATAATACAACTGTTACATTTGCAACTATTAACCAAAAAAAGGTGATTATTAATGGAAAAGAAGATTGACAGAAGAGTTCGAAAGACCCAGAAAGCCATCCAGGACAGCTTTCGTGAACTATTGCAGGAGAAACCTAGTTTAGATCAAATTTCGGTGAAAATGATTTGCGATCAAGCCGACATTACGAGAAAAGCCTTTTACGACCACTATTCTGACAAGTCGGCGCTGGTTTTGGACTTTATGAATTCGTATTTCAAAGAGTTGAGGTTGACCTGTCAGAATGTCGACGACACCAAAGTCCAAGAAAAGATTGAACTTTGGATTAATTTCTTCACTCAGGATCGTAACTTCTTTCGTAATCTATTAAAAAGTCAAGATTCGTATCAGTTCAGAAAAGAATTCAACGATTTTACCAGGGAACAACTGGCGTTTGTCACTAAAGACATCAGTCAAACGGAACTAGACTTCATTTGCTACGGAATTGATGGCATCATCGAAGAGCTAGTTTTATCAGACGAGCAGGTTAATAAGGGTAAACTGGCTAAAAGGGTGAAGGCGATTTTAGTGCCATATCTGAGTCAAGATAAATAGGAGGATGCTGCGATGAAAAAGATTTTAGTGGTTGAGACTAACACGACTAATTTTCCCAATAGTAATCGACTGACTGGCTTATGGTTGGGGGAATCAGCTGAATTTGTGGCGGAAGTTCAAGAGGTTGGATACGACGTGGATTATCTTAGTCCGAAGGGAAGGTACGTCCCGATTGATCCGAGAAGTATGAAGTCGTCGTACGTTGATGCTGATACTCTAAGGATGTATCAAGATCGCGACTATCAGAATCATGGATTGGCTAACACTCTGAAACCAGTCGACATCAACCCCGAAGACTATTTGGCGATTTACTATACTGGTGGCCACGGAGTAATGTGGGATTTCCCCGATGACCCGCAGTTACAAAAAATCAGTTTGGAAATCTACAATAACGGTGGATACATCTGTTCGGTGTGTCATGGCATTGCGGGAATCCTTAACATTAAGTTGCCAGATGGGAAATATCTCATTTCTAATAAAAAGATTACTGGTTTTACGACTGCTGAGGAAGTTTTAAGTGGCAACTATAAAAGAGTGCCATTCTTAAATGAGAAGGTTGCCAAAGAGCATGGGGCCCATTTTGAAAAGGTACGACCATTTAAAAGCCATGTCGTGAGGGATGGACGCTTAATCACGGGACAAAATCCGCAATCACCGAAAGCGGTGGCAAAGGAGCTTGTGAGGGCGATAAATATAAGCAAGAAATAAAAAGATATATAATACTAATTATTAATTTAGCTAAAAGGAGGCTCACAATGATTGCCATTGTGAGCCTCCTTTTAATAAGAATGATTAATTTTCCCTTTCTTTTTTCATTTGCTTATATATTTCTAGTTTTTTGTTTATAAAATTGATGTAATTATTTACGATATTTTTGTTTTCAATAAGATGTTTTTTATGTTCATTTAGTAAATAAATTCTTTCATCAATTGAACTGTTACCCTTTTTTCGTAACATTGAATATTTAACAATTGTTTTTAATGGCATTCCGGTTTGTTTTAATCTTTTTATGAATTCAATCCATTTTATGTCTTTTTCTTGGTACGTTCTTCGATTACTTTTAGATCTTTTCGGATTCAATAATCCCAATTTTTCATAGTACCGTATTGTATCCATTGAAAGGTTTACTTTTTTAGAAAATTCACCAATATTCATAATTAATTATCCTATTTTGTTGATATAGATCTAAAATTGTATTTATATCAGCATTAATTATACTATATAATAATTTATTTTTAACAGTAAAAGGCTAAATAAATTAACGTGATTTAAATACAGTTTTAGCTACTTCAATTGCATTCAACACTTTAGGAAATCCAACATATGGTATGCACTGGATAAACGTTTCGATTATTTCGTCTTTTGTAAGACCAACATTTAAACTCCCATTAATATGAACTTTTAATTGCTCTTTAGTGTCTCCTTGGGTTAATAGGGAAGTAATTGTTATCATTTCTCGTTGCTTTAAGTTTAGGGTTCCTCTTCCATAAATATCGTTAAAAGCAAATTCGATAATCAAAGATCCAACATCTGGAGCAACTTCATTCAATGACTCCATAACTTGATCGGCTGAAGACACATCGATCTTATCTAACAATTTTTTGCCATTTTCAAATCTTTTGTTATCCATAAAATATTATCTCCTTTATTTTTGTTAATTAGATAATATCTTATGGAGTTAACTCCATGTAAAGCGTGATTTTAGGATATTAAAAATATCATTTTAATTACGTACTACTAATAAGGTCATAATTTAAATTATTATAGATAATTGTAGAGAAATAAGTTTATAATTAAGATGAATAATTAGAAAGATAGGAGATTAAGAAATGCTATTACATAAATATTTAAAATTATTATCTCACTCGGAATCTTTTTTGTGGTTCTCAAGTAATTAATAAAAGTGTTCATGCCGATGATGTGAATAATCAATCAGTTACGCTACAAATTAATTATCTTGATAGTGAAAGCTATCAACCAATCTCGTCGTCTACTTCTATAACTGGAAATGCGGGATCTTCTTATCACATTACTCCTTCACAAATTAGTAATTATAAGTTTTTTGGTAGTAGTGACCCGATTAATGGTACTTTTACTTCTGGTGATAATGTAATTAATTTATATTATAGTAAGACTCCTGCAGCTAGCTCAAAAACTAGTAAAGAGGCTCAAAGTCCCGCTAGTCCTAAGAATTCGTCCAGCAATAACAGTCCTATGAAAAATGGATCGAAAGAAGCAATTAATAACTCAAATAATTCAAATAAGTCTAGTAATACAAATGATTCAAGAAAATCGAAAGTCAATAAAAAGAATGCTAGTTCATCTCCGGTTACTAGTAAAACGGATGATAATGGTAAAAATGCTGGTAGCAAAAACAAAGTCAAAAATTCTGGTCATGAAAAGAAAGATACAAATAAAAAATCAACTAAGCATGATAAAAGGAATAAAAGTAGTAAAACGCCATGGATTATTGCAATTATTGTGTTAATTTTAGTTGGTGCAGTTGGTGGATTCATCTGGCATCGTTTCCACAAATCAGAACACTTTAAACATTAATTTTAATAAGAACTGAATATCAGTAAAATACAACTAATTTATGATTAGTTGTATTTTTTATGATTTATATTTTATTTAAGTGTGAAATTTGAAATTATATAGAAAGCAGTACCATTATTTCTGTCGTTCATAATAAGTCTGAACTACAGTACTTTGATCATGCAATTAATCTAAATAGCTTAATTTGATAGTCATCCTCAGGCCACTAGCGGTTTGGGGGTGATTTTATTTCCGAACAATTCGTGTGATTTTCATTTTTATTTCGTTTTATCAAAACAATTATTGTGAAATTATTATTTATGTTAATTTATTTCAGAATAAAATGAGAATCAAAATGATTTAAAATATTGATCTTAGTATATTTGCTGATCCAGAAGCGCTTGTGAAGTTGTTATTTATTGCCATGCCAATAGTGTAAGCGGTTGCATTATTAAAATTCCGAGTATATATTGAATGTGTAAATAAAAACAAGCGCTTATTTTACTTACTATTAATTAATACTAAATTTAACATGATAAAAAGAGGCTATTTATTATGAACGATAAAATGAATGCTTTAGTAATGACTGCCAAACAGAAGATGAAGATGGAGCAGATTGACACTCCAACTCCAAAAGACGATGAAGTTTTAGTTGAAACAGCCTATGCCGGAATCTGTGGGACTGATAATGGGCTGTTCAACGGACTACCAGGCTCCACTGACGCCACCCCACCAATCGTGTTAGGTCACGAAAATTCTGGGATTGTTGCCGCCGTTGGTAAAAACGTCCAAGAATTTAAAAAGGGTGATCGGGTGGCCGTTGACCCCAATATTTATTGTGACAAGTGTTTCTATTGTCGAACTGGTCGTTATGAACTCTGTGACAACTTGTCAGCCATTGGAGTAACTCGTAATGGTGGACTTGCTCAATACTTTACAGCACCTGAAAAAGTGGTTTACAAGTTACCAGATTCAGTCTCACTTCAAGCTGCATGTTCACTTGAACCAATCTCTTGTGTGGTTCACGCAATGAAGATTACCGAGAACATTACCCCTTACCAACACGCTTTAATCATTGGTGATGGTTTCATGGCTCGTCTGTTCGCTCAAATCCTGCGTGACTACGGGATTCAACGAATTGATTTAGCTGGGATTCTAGACGACTCGGTGCTTGACCGTTTGAAGACTGAATTAAAGTTAGACAACGTGATTAACACGACAAAGACCCCGATTAAAGAAAATTATGACTTTGTGGTTGAAGCCGTTGGTCGTCCTGAAACTCAAGAAGAGGCCGCTGAACACACCAACAAGGGTGCTCAAGTGCTGATGTTTGGAGTCGGTAAACCTGATCAGACCTTCTCAATGAATACTTACAACGTCTTTAAGAAACAGTTAACGATTAAGGGATCGATTATTAATCCCCATGCCTTTGAAGATGCGATTGCTTTACTGGCATCCGGTGCCGTTAAGACCACTCCATTCCAGGATAATATTTTAAAGCTTGACGAAGTTGAAGGAGTTCTAAATCACACGACCCCCAGGATGGGGAAGTCGATTGTCGCAGTTAACCCAGAACTTAAATAGAAAAATGTGGTGATTGTTATGACTTCAAATAAAACACCACGAACGATTTCGATGAGTGCTTCGATTATTTATTTTATTATTTCAATCATCATCAATTCACTTGGAAACGTTCTGACGTTGGTCACCAGTGCCAAGGTGGTTCCCCAGTTTTTGGGGTCCGCGTACTGGACGGCGGCCGAAACCAACTTTAGTATTGCGATTCATTGGAATCTTTTTTGGACCTTTGTCCTGATCGGAGTTGCCATTATCATCTTGAATGCGCTCTTGCTTGGAAAATGGGACTGGGGCAGAGCCATTGGAAACATGATTTTCATGATTCCGTTTTCCTGGTTAGTTCAGGTATTCTATGACCTTTTGACCGAGATTATCAAGTTACCGGAGGCCCGTTCGTTGGGCTTAATCACCGTTTACGTGCTGGTCAACTTTATCGGAGTTGCATTTATTGCGATTGGAATTTCGATTTATCAACGGGTCAACCTGGTCTTACACCCAAATGACGATCTAATGCAGATCCTACGTTTCAAGTATTTTAAGGGGAACGCCGCTGAAGCAATGTGGGCTTCATACATCCCACCGACTGTTATTGGAATAATTGCGATTTTGATCACACATCGAATTGAATACTATGGGATTGGAACGATTTTTGCCTTTCTTTTCCAAGGTGGCATTACCGGAATTGCCGATAAGGTCGTTTTTCCAAGCCTCAAGCACCAAGCGTTAGATACGTCTAATGGCATAGAAGATTCAACGGTGGCAACCAACGTTGATAATGATGAACACCAATTATCGCATAATAAAAAGGGGAGTAAGAAAATGAATATTAGTGATTACTTTACTGGTCTTCAACACTTAGGAATTCCTACCAAAGACCTTAACAAAACCATTCAGTATTATGAAAAACTTGGATTTAAAAAGATTGGCGATTTCCCAAATGGTAACATTCACTGTGCCTTTATGAAATACGACAACCTCACCCTTGAAATTTGGGAAGGCGAGCCAACCAACCCAGTTGATGGCGCGATTAACCACTTTGCCTTAAATACCACTGACATTGAAAGTGCCTTTAAGGCCGCTAAAGAAATGGGACTGAACGTCGATGATGATCAGATTCAATACATTGGGGCATACTGGACAAAGGGAATTAAATTCTTTAACGTCTATGGTCCTAATCACGAACGCATTGAATTTTGTCAGATTCTGAAGTAACGATTGATTGCCATTAAATTATTAAAACCTCAATTTTTAAAACCCATACCAAAAAGGGGATGTTGAACAATTTGTTCAGCATCCTCTTTTAATTTTATAGGGATTTTTCTGATTTGTAGTTATCAGATTGATTTATTTATCACATTCACAAAAAAACTCTTGCAATAAATCCTCTGGGGGGGGGGTAACATGGCATTATGAGAAGTTAAAATTTAATAACAATGTCATGATAATGTTCGTTTTTAATGAATACTTAGTACATTGTAAGATAGGATTGTGAAAGAGTAATGCATTTTAAATCAAGAAGGATTCGTTTTAATAAGGTTTTTAATCGTACGAATTTAATGTTTTTTTGTATTTTTTTATTTGCTAGTATGATTTTTTTAGGAATATGTAGTTACACTTCTCCTTTGTACTATTTTGACTATTCACCAGATAGTAACTGCTATTTTACTGTTGGGAAAGCTATGATGAATGGAATTATTCCGTATAAAGATTTATTTGAACAAAAGGGTCCTTATGTTTATTTTATTCATGGAATTGCTTGGTTAATAAATTCCAAAAGTTTAGTTGGAATGTTTCCATTTGAAGTGTTGTCTTTAATGGCAATTATGTACTTTGCTTATAAAATAACGCATCTTTATATAAAGAGTAATCCTATTTCTGTTTCAGTAGGCCTATTAACGTCAATATTATCACTCTATCACCCATACTATAATTATGGAGATTCCGTTGAGTTTTTTGCTTTTCCTGCAGTTTTAGGACTTATTTATCTTGTTTTACTAATTAGTAATAGAAACTTTACAGTTACAAAGCTTGAATGGTTAATTCAAGGTATTATTGTTGGAATTATTATATTTTCAAAATTTACTTTAATCGGAAGTTGGATTGTCTTCTATTTTCTCATTTTTGGTTTTTATCTTTTTCATAAAAGGTTTGAAGCGATGAGAAACATGATTTTATATAGTGGATTAGGTTTTTTATTATCTACTGTTCCATGGATTATTTATTTTATTATTACTAATTCATTAAAACAATTTATTAATGTTTATTTTATTGCCAATATTTTCCAATATAGTGGATCTCATGCTTCTATCATTGGGAAATTAATTAATGCTTTAATAGTATTTGAAAAATTTCTTACTTCTGATCCAATAATATTTTGTTTTGGATTTTTAGGAATTTTATTTTTATGTTTATATAATAACTTTTTTACAAACACGTTTACGCATATATTAATTTTGCTTATGTTATTTGGTAATGCACTTATTTCAATTTATGGACATGATCTATCTAATGTTCTTCAATATTATGAGCTTATATGGTTCCCTTATATTATTCTTTCAATAATTGCCTTAGTAGTCTACTTATATAAATCCTTATTAAAAAGTAAAATAAATGTAAAAGAGAGAAATATTATATTAGGAACTTTTCTTCTTTCCTTTTCACTTTTGCTAGGAATAAATAATAATGTAATGAACTCTAAAGTTTTTGCCAATAATGGATCGATGACTGTCAATCCAACTGGCAAGCCCACTCAACCTGCGCAAGTTATATTTGGTAAAATTATAGAACATAATTCGAAAGGGAAACCAACTTTATTAAACTACGGATCTCTTGATATGGGAATTTATACAACTTCAGGTGCAATGCCATCAACTTATTATTTTCAAAATTATAATTTTCCAGCAAAGTTTGAAAAGAAAGTTTTGAATTCTCAATATAATGTTATTAAGGATAGAAAAGTTCAGTGGGTAACTTTGAATACACTTGGAGGAACAAGTATTAGTGAATATAGTGGACCAGGTGGTGAAAAACAAGGACAGATGGCAGGAAGTAATTTAAATCCTGGAACACAACAAATTTCTTCGACGCTTTTTAAAAATTATAAAATCGTAGCAAAGCATGGGCAGAATTTTGAGAACCAAAATGTTACGTATTGGTTATTAGAAAGAAAAAAGATTTCTCATCATAAAAACAAACAACATAAAAATACCATTCAACGGGGTGCTTATCAAACAACATATAATAGTTATTATTGATCACAAAAAAAGGGATGTTGAACAATTCGTTCAGCATCCCTTTTAATTTTATAGGGCTTTTTCTAGTTTTTGTAGGTGAGACATGTGTTGGTTGAACTTGTTGTGAATGTGTCGTCTTACGAAGTACTTTCTGACCTCATCAATTAGAACCAGCGGAATTGGAATGGCAATCAGATAGATCCAGTCACTGACACCAATTGCGGCGGTTCCAAAGACACCTTGAAGGAACGAAACGTAGATTAGAAGGGTGATTAGGACAATCTGAAAGGCGATGCCCCACATGATGCGGTGGTTACTAAAGATCCCAATTTTAAATAGGGAAGTCGAATCGGTTCGACAGTTAAGGACGGCAGCGATTTGACAGAAGCCGATGGTAGCTAGCGTCATGGTAGTGGCTTCGGCGTAAAATGTGCCACTGCCAGCTAGCGGAATCTTGGGCCAACCGTGTTGGTAGTTGGCAAAGAAGTAACCTCCAGTTGACAAGATAGACGCAAATAGTCCGTACCAACCAAACGCTTTGATAATAAGTCCCTTGTTTAACAGGTGCGAGCTTCTTGAACGTGGTGGCCGTTTCATGATTCCCGGTTCACTCTTTTCGGTTCCAAGTCCCAGAGCTGGCAGGAGATCAGTCCCCAGGTCAACGGTTAAAATCTCCATAACCGTCAGGGGGAGTGGAATGGCACCGTTAGAGATTAGAAACAGAATTGATGGAAAGGCTTCGGCCATATTACTGTTCAAGATGTAAAGGAGGAACTTCTGGATGTTGCTGTAGACGGTCCGACCTTCTTCAATGGCAGAAACGATAGAGGCAAAGTTGTCGTCGGTTAAAATCATGTCGGCGGCATCCTTGGCGACGTCGGTTCCGTTAACCCCCATGGCGATGCCGATGTTAGCTTTCTTTAGAGCTGGAGCGTCGTTGACACCGTCACCAGTAGCGGCAACCACGTCACCGTTTTTTTGACACATGGAGACGATGCGATATTTGTCTTCCGGAGCCACTCTGGCAAAGATGACTTCACCCTTGACGGCTTCTTGAAGTTGATCGTCTGACATCTTGGTTAATTCCTCTCCGGTGATGACCCGAGCCTTATTAGAGGTAATGCCGATTTGGACGGCAACACTCTTGGCAGTTAAAGAACTGTCTCCGGTGACCATGATGATTCGAATGTCGGCACTGTGACACTTCTTAACCGCGTCGAAGATTTCCTCTCGTGGGGGATCGGACATGACGGCTAGACCAACAAACACAAGGTTCTTTTCGGTGTTGTCAATCGTGGCTTGTTTCGGATCATCAGTATCGTTATCGCGGTAGGCAAAAGCGAGTGAACGCAGTCCTTGCTTAGCGTAATCGGCGTTCGCCTGGTTAATCTTTTGCCTGTCAGTTGCGGTGATGGAGCGCACCTGACCGTTTACTAGGATTTTGTCACAAATCGAAAGAATGTTATCAAGGGCACCCTTGGTGTAAATGACGTTACTGCCGTCTGGCGCCGTCTTTTGAATCGTGGTCATGCGGCGCCGATTAGCATCAAATGGGAGTTCTTTCAGCCTTGGAGTCTGCTTTGTTGCGTCATCACGGTTTAAACCAGCCTTGTCGGTCAAGATGTTCAATCCGGCTTCGGTTGGGGTTCCTAAAATTGACGGGGCTTTCTTGTTGTCCGGGTCGTACTTAATGGCAGTATCATTATTTAACAGGGCAATCTTTAACAAAAGGGCCAAATCCGGTTCGTGAGCGAGATTGACATTTTTGCCGTTGAATTGGATTTTGCCATTGTTGAAATATCCCGTTCCGGTAACGGTATACTCCTTGTCTGGAAGCCAAACGTGGTTGACCGTCATCTGATTTTGGGTCAACGTTCCGGTCTTATCAGAACAGATGACGTTGGTTTCACCCAAGGTCTCAACGCTGTCTAAGTCCTTTAAAAGGGCGTGACGTTTGGCCATGACCTGAGTGCCATGGGCTAGAGATAACGTGACGGTCGGAAGGAGTCCCTCCGGGATAAAGGCCACGATCATTCCCAGTGCGAAGATAAACGATTTGGCAAGCGGGTAATGAACGAAGTAGATGGCGAGGATAAAGAACGTAATTCCAATCGCAAAAGCAATAATGGAAATTTGACGGGTCAAACGGTTCAATTCCTTAGTAAGTGGTGAGTCCGTCTTCTTCTGGTTTTGCGTCAGGCTGGCAATCTTACCAAATTCGGTGTTCATCCCGGTCTTAACGGCTAAGACGGTCGCCGTTCCGTTAGTGACAACGGTCCCAGCGTAGACCACGTTACTGATGGCAAACTTTCCGTCACCATGTTGGTACTTATTGTTCTTATTAACCGGAAGTGATTCACCGGTTAGAGCGGATTCGTCCACCTGTAGTGATGAAGAATGGACCACGACTCCATCAACTGGGATGGCGTTACCGGCTTGTAGTTGCAGGAGGTCGCCGGCGACAATCCCATCAGCGTTGATTTGAACTGATTTCCCGTTTCTGATGACGTTGACGTAGGTTGGTAGTAGATTGCTCAGTGCGTCGGTAGCCTTTTTGGCCGCGTGTTCCTCCCAAAATGAGAAGAGCCCATTAATAATGTTGACCGCCCAAATTGCGATTCCAAGGTCGACGGTTCCTGCCAGAACGGCAATCACACCACTGACCCACAGCAGCATGGCCATTAGTGAAGTGAAGTTTTTGAGGAAGGCGATTAAAACCGATTCCTGCTTACCCTTCTTGATGACGTTGGCTCCGTTTTTTTGTAACTTTTGTTTGGCTTCGCTGGTACTTAGACCCTTGGTGCTTGACGTGTCTAACGTGCTAGTGAGATCTGACAATGGCATTTTGGCGTAATCATCGTCAGTTAGAATTTTGTTATCCAATGTTTCTCACCCCTTTTTCCAAATATCGTTTAGAATGTGCTTCTAAACAACCGTGGACTGATTTTAGCCTCTTTTTTTAAAAAAGCAATAGAAAAAACTGACTTTCGTAAAATAAATTAATTTAACCTGAGTCAGGACGAAACCATCACGATTAAGTAGGAATAATTGCCGCCCTTCTGCTTTTGAATTATCATAAAATTAACTACTTCAAAGGAGTCTTAAAATGGTTAAATTCATTGAACGTGAACATAAATTTTCACCAGCCGATTCTGACTTCGTGGACCGCAAGTTCATCGATGTGGCCTATGCGGATGGAGAACGACACAAACTTGACGTTTACCTGCCAAACGAAAAGCGGGAGCGTTACCCGGTCATCATTGATGTGCATGGCGGCGGGATGTACTTCGGACAGAAGAGTTCCTTTAAATTAAACGGTGCTTTGGAACTGTTAAAGCGCGGTTATGCGGTTGTCAGTCCCAATTATTCGCTTAGTTACATGAAACCATTTCCCACCGCAATCTACGAATTAAAAGCCGTGGTGCGCTTCGTGAAAGCTCACGCTGATAGTTATCACTTTGATAGTAACGCAGTTTTCATGATGGGTGAATCGTCAGGGGCTCAATTAGCGATGTTACTGGCAGCTTCTGAAGCCAGTGGCCACCTTGAAAGTGATTTTGGTAGTAACTTTGACTACTCGAGTCAGGTTGATGGCGTGATTTCTTCGTACGGATTGTACGAAATGGACCTTTTAAAGCCGGAGTTTGAGGCGCTCGGTCAAAAGCCCAATTTTTATGAAACCGGTGACGCCGACTCTTTTGAGGGTGCCATGCTGGGATTTCACCGACCGATTGACGTTCCTGATTTAGTTGCCGAGGCCAATCCGGTGACGTACCTAAATGATGCCATGGTTCCGGCGCTTCTATACGCGGGAACCGGTGACCGAGTTGTTCCTTACGTTCAGACGATTAACATGGCGGCCGAACTCATCAAGTTCATTGGCAAACAGAACGTTGAGGTTCACATTGTTGACGGCGTTCCCCATGGTCCAAGTGGTTTTATGAATGAGACCGTGTTTGACCAGAAGGATCAGTTCATGAAACGAGTTATGAAACAAAAGGAAAAGGCATCCTAGTGGGATGCCTTTTTGTTAATTAATGAAAGAAATGGGCAATCGTTCCGTTTTGAACTAAAACGGAGACTCCCAAAAGAATGTACACGATTGATGACAGGTAACGGCCGTATTTTCCTAACAGCTTCTTGATGGGCTGGTTATCCTCAATGAGGATGGCACAGAAGAAAAAGATGACCGCCATGATGAGCATGGTGATGAGTGCCAAGAGTAGTTCTAAATTAGTTTTGCGGATGAAAATGGGAATGAAAACGGCGACGTTATCGGCACCACACGCAGTGATGGTGATCGCCACGACTTTCATCACGATTTTGAATTTCGATCCCTTACTGGTACTGATGTCACTACTTGAGTGCGGCTTTGGTGGAAATAACTCCTTAATTCCGAATAAAATGGGGAAGATCCCAAGAAGACCGAGAATCCACATCTGAGGCACGGCCCCGAGAATTCGCGCAATTATCATTGGCAGTAGAGTGAGCCCCACCGTTCCAATTAAGTCACCAGTTAGGACCAACTTTGGGCTCTTATAAGCTCCTAACAAGAGGACCAAGACGAGTAAGTAATCCAGATTGGTTGAAAAATAAGCCACGATTGAGCTGAAAATAATTTCGATCATTGGTTCACTCCTTAAAATGCTCGAACGGCAATGACGATGCCATCGGCGACGAAGAACAAGGCCAATAAGATGACCGTTTCTGAGGTGGAGACAAACGACAGAATGGTGAGGGCCACTGAAACGATAATGCCCAAAATCCCGAGGCCAATCACGACTGAGTGGTACCACTTCCGAACCTTAGGGATGAATTTGACCGTTAAAAGTTCGGTGAGGGAGTCCACGATTATCCAGGTAAATATTAAGATCAGGACCACGTGAAAGTTTAGTAACTGATGAAAAAACAAGATGATACTGATTACGAGTTCAATCGTTCCCGTTACAATTAGGGTCTTATTAATCACATTGAAATAGTTGGACAACTCGTAGTACAGGACGTAACGGTAAATTCCGGCAAGTAGGGTTCCAAGTGCCATAATGGTAATTAAAGAGCCAATTGGTCGGATAAATAGGAGGAACGCAACAAATAAAAAGTAGAGTCCGACTACAAGTGAGAAGGAGTCGAAGCGTTTGTTTTTGGTGGTGAGCATGGGGGGTGTTCTCCTTATTGATAGAATAAATCTGCAGAAAACCTGCAGAAAAGATACGGCAAAAACGTTGACTTGATAGTCTTTGTGTACTTGATGGTGCTAAAAACCTGCAGAAAACCTGCAGAAAAAATTAATGATTTTGCTTTATTTTCTCACAGTTTTGGGTCTGACCAACAATAAATTAATCAGAATCATGGCAATTAAAATGATGAGTCCCATTGGCAAATACGTATTTTCACCCATGATACCAACGAGTGGTGAAACAATTCCACCCATGGCGTTTTGCGTTAGACCCACAAGAGCTGAGGCACTGCCGGCGTTCTTACTGGCAGCGTTCATGGCGACGGTCGTGGATAACGTCAGCATGGCACCGATAAAGATGAGAATGATGAAGACTAGGATAATAACCACTAACAGGTTTTTAAACCAGATGGCACTGAGAATCAGGATGAAACTAGTGATGATGGTGGCCTTAATGAACCATTTTAATAGGGTGATGGAGTCGGTTTTCATTACCAAACGACCCGGCAACGCACTACCAATCCCAATTGCAACTCCGTTTATGGCGTATAAGAAGCTAAATTCGGTGACTGACATGTGAAACTGACTCTGAAAGACAAAGGAAGAGGAAGAAATGTAGCTAAATAGCGACCCGTAGACCAGTCCGGTTGCGAGCACCAGGCGGAGAAACTTGGGATCCTTTAGTAGGTAAAACATCTGTACTTCGGATTGAAAAAGGGAACCGGTGCTGCGGTTTTTGGGCGTTAAGGTTTCGGGAATGCCAAAGAGGCACATGAAAACGATGACGATTCCGATCACCCCTAAAATGAGAAAGATTCCCTGCCAGTCGGTAATTTTAATGATTAAACCACCAAAGATGGGAGCAATGATTGGGAAGATGCCGTTAACAGCAGTCAATAGTGAATAAAAACGGGTCAGGATTTTTCCTGAAAACATGTCACGAGCGACGGCTCTAGAAATGACTTGACCGGTTGCTCCAGCGATTCCTTGAATGAGTCTTAAAGTGATTAAGGCATAGATATTGGGAATGAACGCGATCATTGCAGATGAGACACTAAATAGGACAAAACCGATGATTAGTAGTGGTTTTCTACCATAATGGTCACTTAAGGGGCCGATGATGACTTGTCCAACCGCCAGGCCAATCAGACAAGCAGTGATGCTTAGTTGCATCATAGAGGCGTTGGTGTGAAACGTTGCCATCATCTGTGGGAGCGCCGGCATGTATAGGTCCATTGATAGTGGACCTGTTGCGCTCACGATCCCAAGGAGGACCGCTAACCAAATGACGTGACTTTTCTTTGTTTCCATTTTTTCATCCCTAGTAAAAAATTTGCGATCAATGACGCACTAATTGCTATTATAAGGTATACTTACTAAATATATAAAGGAAATTTTCGGGATGGAGTTCATCCCTGACAAATCATTAGTGATAGAATAAAATTATACATAATGATTGAGGAGAATCTGAAATGAAATTTTTTAAGAGCGTCATGAGTTGGGTGATTCCGATTGTGATTGGACTGATCCTAGCCTTAATAATCAGACAATATCTATTTACGCTGGCCAAGGTTGATGGACCGTCGATGCAGCCGAACCTTGAAAATGGGGAACGGATCATGGTCTTCAGACAGGCGAAGATTAAGCATCGAAGTGTCGTCGTATTTAATGCGGCAGGGGAGGATCCCACCGCTGCCCCGAACACCGACTACGTTAAGCGGGTGATTGGACTTCCTGGTGATACTGTTGCCTTTAAGGGTGGCAGTATCTACGTTAACAACAAGAAGGTTAACCAGGATTACATCAGTAAGAGTCAGCAGCAACAGGGAACTTACTACAACCGGATGCCTGGTGACTGGGATCTAACTAGTTTATCCAAGAACTGGCCTAAAAATAAGGGTGCCGTTAAAGTACCTAAAGGTGAGTACTTCGTTCTAGGTGATCACCGGAGCGTCTCAAACGATAGCCGTTACTGGGGCTTTGTTCCAAAGAAGAAGGTCGTTGGGGTTGTCAAGACCTTCCCATGGAGTACCACCAAGCAAAAGCGGTATAATATTAATGAATTAGGATATTAAATCAATAAAAGCTCATCATATTTATGATGAGCTTTTTATTTAAATTAATTTTTGGGGGATTATATGAAGGGATTGATGAAGAAGCTTTTATTTGTGATGTGTCTGCTTTTTGTTGGATTGGTCGTCATTTTTTACCTTTTAGAATTTATGAAATCAAATCAAAATGAGACCCAATCATCAAAACAAGCACACGCCTATCAGGTAGTTGACAACAAGGATTACTCACGGGGCTATTATCCATACGAATCGGCCTATAAACCCGATGAGAACTATCCGAACACTTTACATACGATTCGGGGTGACGGTCATTCTGACTTTGTTACCCAATACTTTTTACCTACTTATACCAGTAGACACGCGCGTTTGAACGACCGCAATCACCGGCTGATGCGTAATCCACAGAGTGTGGTGCTACACGGACAGTATGCGTACGTTATGTACACCTTCTACGGTGGCTCCAACACCGGGTTCGTGGTGCGCTATGATTTAAAAAAGCTAAACGAACTGGGATTTGACTTGCCAGGCTACATGGGGAAGTTTCGTCATAGTAAGACCGAATTGGCCGCCATCAAGGTTGGGCCCGTCTTTCACACGGGGCACGGGCAGTCGATGGCCTATAACCCTAAGAATAAACAGATGTGGTTTATCAAACAGAATGGCTTCAAACCGGTTGTCCAACGTCTGAACATGGACACCTTAAAGCCAGAACAAAAAGTCAGAGCACGGGTTCAGTCGACCATTCCTGGTAAGGTTCCAATGGGAATGGTCCTCGCCTTTGATAAAACCGGTCGGGCGTATTTTTACAGCATCACCCATCATGGAATTGCTCCAAGGGGAGCCGTCAAGATTTATCGCGGCCAGATTAACGAGCGGGGAGCTAAGTTCAAACTAATTCCGCAGTTAATCCGACACGCTCCTGGGATTGTGCCTCAGTCACTAGCGTACAATGATAAGAATAATAACCTATATCTCGTTTCCAATGGTGGCATCATGCGGATTCCGGTCAATAAGTTAGGCCACTTAAAGACCAGTGACATCCGGACGATTATCACCGATGGTCACCGTGAATTTGAGGGACTGTCGTTTGAAAACGGGAAGGGCATGTTGCTGGTAAACCGTGGTCCCGAGCTGATGCGAATGACGAATCCTAATTTTTAGTCCCTTCGCTTGTAAAACGATTAGTTGAGACTTAGAATTACAATTAACTAATTAATCGAAAGAAAGGACAAAAATAATGACAGAATTTAACCACCCAATTACACCAGATGACGTTGATCAAATGCAGGCCGATCTGGAAGTGCAACCAAAAAATGAAGTGATCTCACGGGCCATCATGACCAACGGGATTGATAAAGCTTCTGAAGATCCTAAGACCGCAGTCCGCTTAAACCGCACCTTTTCAATTGACATTGATACGGGAACGGTTTCTAATCAGAAACACAGTGGCCGCTGCTGGCTATTTTCATTGTTAAACACCTTGAGACATAAGTTTGCGGTCAAGTACAACAAGAAAGACTTTGAGTTATCCCAAAACTATCTGTTCTTCTGGGACAAGATTGAACGGGCGAATATGTTTTACGACCGTATGATTGCATTGGCCGATCGACCAACGAGTGACCGGGACGTTGACTTTTACTTGAGCATGCCGGGTGAAGACGGTGGCCAATGGGCCATGGCTGCGGCACTGGTTCAAAAGTACGGCGTTATGCCAAAAGAGGCCTTTCCAGAAACCGCCGTGACTGATGACACCACCGACTACGATGAGGTGATGGATCGAAAGTTACGTCACGACGGGATGGTCCTCAGAGACTTGGTTAATTCTGATGCCTCAGACGATGATATTAATCAAATGAAACAGAAAATGATGACAGAGGTCTACCGCATGACGGCTTACTCATTTGGTGTTCCACCAAAGACCTTTGACCTTGAATATCGTGATGATGATAAGAAGTATCATTTAGACCAGGGTTTGACTCCCAAGCAATTTTACGACAAGTACATTGGCGTTGACTTAAACGATTACGTCGTTTTGACCAATTCACCTGATAAGAAGATGGATGAGATGTATTCTCTTCCAAGTCAAAACAACGTTGAGGGTGGCATGCCAATTGAGTTCTTGAATGCCCCAATGGACGAACTGAAGGAAGCCGCCATTAAGCAACTTAAAGATGGCGAGACCGTTTGGTTTGGAAATGATGTTTTGCATCAAATGAACCGACAAAAGGGTTACTTGGATAGCAAACTCTACCGTCAATCTGCCTTATTCGGGGTTGATATGACCATGACCAAGGCTGAACGCCTCAAGTACCACGAAGCTGAAGTTTCCCACGCCATGACGTTGACCGGTGTTGATTTAATCAACGACGTTCCAACGAAATGGAAAGTTGAAAACAGTTGGGGCAAGAAGGTTGGAGACGACGGCTACTTCGCAATGACCGGCGAATGGATGCAGGACTTCGTTTACGAAGTGGTTGTTAAGAAGAGTTATCTAAAACACACCCAAAAAGAGGTCTTGAAGAAGACTCCAATCAAGTTGGATCCATGGGATTCATTACAATAAAAATTAATTTAACACTCTTCCGATGGGAAGGGTGTTTTTTTATGGCTTATTTTATTCCGTATGATAATATATAATTATAAAAAAAGGCAGTCGCATTGATATACAGCTGCCCGTACAATTGCTTCATACTTTAATGAATCGTTATTGGGATGCATAGCTAGGACAGTTATTGATCACAAAATGTTATTGGTAAATATTCCATTTTTGGTTTTAACGTAAGTTCGTTTCACAGTAGGTTACCTCTTTTTTAGATTTACATTCGTTGTTTTGGCATGAAAAAAGTGTTTGTGACATTATACACTATTACAATCCATTTAACAGCGGGTTAAAATTCCAAAACACCGCTACTAAGCGGTAGACACCGATTTATATTGCTTGTATAATTTGCATCAATAATTATTAAACAAGCAGTAGAATAGGTGGGAGAGTAAGATGAAGTGGTTTTTAAAAATTGGATTGTACGTCGTTGAATTTATGATATTTGGATCGTTATCTTTGGTACTAATTAGTCTCCCCATCGATTACTTTCCGATGCTAATACTGCTTTTCTCCAGTTTGGCATTCTTGTTAATCATTAATCAACGTGTTCAGAGTACAATTAATCATCATTATCGATATAAATGAACAAATAATAAAAAGTGTTCCGTAGTTGTGAACGATGTTTACTAATCGCCAACTATGAAACACTTTTATTTTTTCAAAAACAATTGATAAACTAAGATCGCGATTACTATGGCGGCAAAGACCACGGTTGCGACCTGCGGATTGGCAATCAGGGCGTTGACTAATCGATGAAGAATCGAAAAACTGTGTACACCATGTAGTCCAAGGACAAAGTAAGAATTCATTTTCATCACCTGCTATTTCATGCGAAGTACATATCATTTTAATCCATCGTTAGCAAAAAAGTAAGCAAAGTCTTTTAAAATTATGTATTATAGACGTATAAAACCTAGGAGGATCTACAATGGCAATTGATTGGATGTTAATTTGGCACATTATCGTCATCGGTAATGCGATTTTTGCGATTATTACCGTGTTCAGGCAACCCCGAGACATCGCCGCAACGTGGGCATGGCTTTTAGTACTGGTATTTCTACCATTACTAGGTTTCATTATTTACGCTTTCTTTGGGAGAAAACTACCTAAGAGTAAGTTCTTTCGGTTAAAGGGTAGCGTGAAAAAACACGTGAGACACGAACTTAGTGAAGAAAAAGCAATGCTTAAAAAACCGAAGGATGCTGACACACCATCAAAACAGATTGCGTGGGAGTCAGCTAACATGGTTCGCATGTTTATGAATTCTGATACCTCGCCACTCTATGACAACAACAAAATCGACGTTTTCACTAATGGCGACAAGTTGATGGATCAGATGTTTTCTGACATTAAGAACGCGAAAAGTTCCATTAACCTTGAATTCTACACTTTTTATGCTGATAAAATTGGGAAAAAGGTCTTAGCGGCATTGGTTGAGAAGGCCAAAGAGGGCGTTGACGTCCGGGTCATCTATGACTCATGGGGTTCGATGGGGACCACGCAGAAATTCTTTAAACCGCTGTTTGAAGCGGGTGGCCATGCTTACCCATTTTTACACACCCATTCTAATTTCTTTGATTTTCGGGTTAACTTTCGAGATCACCACAAGATTCTAGTGATCGATGGTGAGCATGCTTACGTCGGTGGCTTTAACATCGGCGACCAGTACATGGGTTGGAGTAAGAAGTTTGGTAATTGGCAGGACTGTTCAATTCGAATTCACGGAAACGCCATTTATGGACTCCAGTCCCAGTTTATTTTGGATTGGAACGCCACTGATGGGAAACTCCAAATTAATCCCAACAACCCAGAAATGATCAAGAAGTACTATCCAATCATTCATACCGACGGTGAAGCGGTCATGCAGATTGTTTCCAGTGGCCCTGATACCAGTATGGAACAAATTAAGATTGGCTACATTAAGATGATTGAAATGGCCAAACACAAGGTCCAGATTACGACGCCATATTTAATCCCTGACCCATCGGTCTTAGATGCCTTGAAGATTGCGTCCATGTCAGGCGTTGACGTCCAAATCATCGTGCCAGACATGCCGGATCATCCGTTCGTATACCGGGCCACCCAGTACTATGCACGTCAGTTAACCAAACTGGGGGTCAAAGTCTACTACTACAATAACGGCTTTATGCACGCTAAAACGGTTGTCGTTGATGATAAAATTGTCTCAGTTGGGTCCGCTAACATGGATTATCGTAGTTTTAAACTAAACTTCGAGATTAATTCATTTACCTATGATGAAGCATTTGGAAAACAAATGGGAGCAATTTTTGAAGAGGACTTGAAGAATAGTACCCTGCAGACAACGAAGATGTTTGAATCGGAATCATGGTGGTTAAACTTTAAGCAGCACTTTAGCCGTTTATTGTCACCAATTCTCTAACGTTCAAATTTAAAAATAAAGAAGAGCCTAGATTAAACGATCTAGACTCTTCTTTATTAAAAAGGATGAATTATTTAAGTTCATTCTTAGTTTGATTTATTTTTCAGGATCAGTGGCAACCAGTGCACCTGCCAGGTTATGCATATCTGGTTCTTGAGCGGTAACGATCAATTGTTGATTGACGAATGCCATTTGACCAATGTCACTCATTTCTCTACCATAACCAGAACCTTTTACACCACCGAATGGTAAGGCTGGAAGGGAAGCAAGGAAGTTGTTAACAAAGACCATCCCGGTTTCAATCTGGTCGGCAACCTTGGCGCCATGTTGTGGATCACCGGAGAAGACGATTCCACCTAGTCCATAAGGGTTGTCGTTTGCAAGATCAATGGCTTCTTGTTCACTGTGGGCCTTGTAGACCGAAGCAACTGGACCAAAGAATTCAGTGGTGTAGCCAGGGTTAGACTTGTCGATGTCGGTAAGAATGGTTGGCATGAAGAATTGGCCTGGGAGATCAACTGGTTCATTGCCATAGACTACCTTAGCGCCGGCTTTAATGGTGGCATCAACTTGGGATTGAAGTTTGTCCTTAGCTTTCTTGGAATTCATTGGAGCAAGCGTTGTGGATGGGTCCATTGGATCGCCCATTTTAACTTTGCTGAAGTCTTCCTTTAATTTCTCAACAAACTTGTCGTAAACGTTGTCCATGACGATGAAACGTTTGTCAGAACAGCAGACCTGACCGTCGTTATAGAGACGAACCCGCCAAGCAATGTCTTCCGCTTTGTCTAAATCAGCGTCATCTAGAATCAGGAATGGATCCATTCCACCCAGTTCCATTGAGTTTTTCTTGAGGTTCTTACCAGCAGCTTCGGCAACGGATGAACCACCACGTTCAGAGCCAGTTAGTGCTACTCCTTGAACTCGTTTGTCTTCGATGGCCTTGGTAACTTGATCATAAGACAGGAACATGTTGGTTAAAGCACCTTCTGGAGCGCCAGCTTTTTTAATAACATCCGCAAATAATTGAGCTGAAGCAGGAATGTTGGATGCATCCTTTAAAATCATTGGGTTTCCGACCATAAAGTTGGGAGCGAAGACTCTCATGATCTGGTAGTAAGGGAAGTTCCATGGCTCAACCATGACTAACGTCCCGAGGGCATGGTAGTGAACCTCAGCCTCACCAGTTACGATTGAAGAGATGGCCTTTGGTTGAAGTAATTCTTCGCTGTGGTCGGCGAACCAATCAGCAATGATGGCACAAAGTTCAACTTCACCTTGAGATTCGCGGAACAACTTGCCCATTTCAATGGTAGCGGTCTTAGCTAGATCGTCCTTGTTGTCACGCAAAGCCTTGGCAACGTTGTGAAGGATTTTAGCTCGTTTTTTAATGTCTTGTTTTTTCGTTTTTTGATAAAGCGCTTCGTCAGTTTTTAGGACTTGCTCTAATTCTGCGTCGGTAGCGTTTGGATAAGTCTTAATTGTTTCGTTGTTAAATGGATTTACAGTCTCATATGCCATAATAACTCTCCCTTATTATAAATAAACTTGAATTAAACTTTAGTGACCAAATAACTATGAGAATCAGTTAGCTAACTCATATCTCACCTTGAGTATAGTTCATTAGGAAGCGGTTACAATAGAATTTGCTCATTTTATTGTAAAAAAGTGAGCAAATAAAAAGATCACCATTTACTGATGGTGATCCGAATTAGATTTAGTTATTTGTTATTTAATGTTTAGTATCCACAAGAAGACTAGGAAGATAATTGCTAACGAGTACATCATCCAACCGACTTCTTTACCACGTTTAGCGGCAATCATGGTAATTGGGTAGGCGATGAAACCAAGTGCAATTCCGTCAGAGATACTGTACGTTAGTGGCATTCCAATTGCGATCAGAAAGGCTGGGGCTGCCACTTCAAACTTGTTCCAATGAATGTTACCAAGTGACTTGGCCATCAAGATTCCGACGATAATTAGTGCCGGGGCGGTGACTTGACTGGTAATGACGGTCAAAAGTGGTGAGAAGAACATCGCTAACAAGAACAGAATTCCAGTCACAATTACCGTAAATCCAGAACGACCACCAACCGCAATGCCGGCTGATGATTCAACGTAGGCTCCCATTGGGGAAGTTCCAAGAAGTGAACCAACTAGCATGGTAACGGAGTCGGCGCCTAAAGCACGGCCGATTCGTGGAATTTTATTGTTTTTCATGTAACCAGCCTGTTCGGCTAATCCAACTAACGTTCCGGCGGTATCAAAGAAGGTTACCAAAAGGAACGTCAGCACAACGACAATTAACTGGGGCGTGTTGATCTTGTCAACGTTGAATAATCCTACTAGGAAAGTGGATTTAATGCTTGGAACCGCCGAGACGATTCCGGTAGGCATTTTGATTAATCCGAAAAGGACTCCAATTACGGCTGAAGCAACCATCCCAATGAAGATTGAGGCTGGGACGTTAGCGGCCATCAAGAACAAAGTGATGACTAAACCGGCTACCGTCAGTAAAGTGAGTGGGTTACTGAACGAACCGAGGCCAACCAGCGTGGACTTGTTGGCAACCACTAGTCCACCATTGTTTAACCCTAAAAAGGCAATGAACAGGCCAATCCCACCAGCAATGGCTGACTTTAAGTCAGATGGAATCGAATCGATGATCTTTTCTCGCAACTTGAGCAAGGTCAAGATGACGAAAAGAATGGAGGCAACAAACACGCCGGCTAGTGCGGTCTGCCATGGAATCTTCATCCCAATACATACGGAGTACGCAAAGAAGGCGTTGAGCCCCAGACTGGCGGATAATGCAAACGGATAGTTTGCGATGATTCCCATTAGGAAACAGCCAAAGGCAGAGGCGAGGGCCGTTGCCGTAAAAACGGCACCTTTATCCATTCCTGCAGCACCCAAAACGTTCGGGTTTACGAATAAAATGTACACCATGGAAACAAAGGTCGTAACTCCCGCAACCGTTTCACGGGTGAAGTTAGTTCCTAATTCCTGAAAGTGAAAAAACGAGGCAATTCGATTAGCCATTTCCACAACTCCTATCAAATTAATATTCGGTTTTTCAAAAACGAATTACGATAATAGGATAACACAAAGTTAAAATGTGTCAAATCACGAACGATACTAATTACAAGGCAAAAATCGTGCATTAACGTCCGTTGACATGTTTGTTAGAATTAGAGTATGAATGGAGTTTTAGAGATGAAGAAGATTTTATTATTAGGAAATACTCCGGCCGAACAAATGGTCTTTAACTATTTTAATAGAAGTAATAAATTTCAGGTTTTTGAGATTACCGCGGGCGATTTTACTAAGGAACGGACGTATCAGGGACACTTAAAGGATGTTGATATCGTGGTTTCTTTTCTGGGACCGATGGACGTCGATTTGGACATGGAAGCGTTGTTTTCCGTGATTTATTCGCACCGCCTTCAACTAGAACGAGTTATTTTTCTTTCGGTAGCAGGTATTGACAAAGAAGTTGACGGGGAACTGGATTATCCCGGGGTTGAAGATGTTTCCGAATTTTTAAAGCAGCAGCAGTATGCCATAAAAGTAATTGATGAATCAGAAATTCCATACACCGTTTTTCGCCTGGTTAACGTAGTTAATACCAAACACAACGATGGTCATACGATTGAAGAAGGAAAGTCCGTTCCGGTTGGAGACGTTTCACATGAAACGGTTGCACATTTTGTAATTGACGCAATCGTGAACGAGAAATTTATCAATCAGTCACAAGCACTCATTGAGGAGCGTTCAGAAAGGAAAGCATAATGGCACTACAATTTGTTTTAGGCAAAGCCAGTAACGATCATTTTAAAAAAGTGGTCGGCGATCTTGATCAGTCCATGCAGCAACATCCAAATGATGCTTATTTTTATTTGGTACCGAATCACATCAAGTTTGAGTCCGAACTAGGGACGCTGAAACAATTGAATCATAAGCAGCAGAACACGTTTGCTGAGACACGGGTCCAGGTCTTTTCCTTTTCACGATTGATGTGGTATTTTCTTGGCAACAGTAAGGAGTATCAACTACCTCGGCTTTCAAAAGATGCCATTAACATGATAATTTTCCAGATTATTGAAAATCAACAAGAGCAATTATCCGTATTTAAGGGTGAAGGAGCCCAACCAGGTTTTATTTCGCAGGTGGCTGATCAGATTAACGAACTGCAGCAGGGTAAGATTGACCCCGATACGCTGGATAAGATTGCTGATCTTGATCCTGGAACGATTAATCCCGAATTACAGGGGAAACTGAAAGACATTAGCGTGATTTATCGCGAATTCTTGAAAAAAACGGACGGAAAATACGTCTATAGCTCACAGACTTTGACAATGTTAAACCAGTACCTACTGAACACCGACCTGTCCCAGATGCATTTTTACATCAGTGGTTTCTCCCAATTTTCCGCTTCGGAATTAGACATCGTCAAAACGTTGATTGATAAGGCCAAAGACATCACAATTGACCTCAACTTGGACCGTTCGTATCCAAATGAAATGCCCGATAACTCGGCCTTCTTTTTGCGTTCGGGAAGACTGTACAACCAGCTATACCAGTACGCTAAGGCAAGCGGGGTCAAAATCATGACTGATCAGTACGCGGGCGACTGTCGTTGTAGTGACGGCATTAAGGAACTGGAAGACTACTGGATTTCAAGTAGTCAGGTGGGCTCCCCAATTTCGCCGAACACGAATGGCAACTCGGACATCGAACTTTTTCGGGCTGATTCTAATTATGACGAGTTGATGAACATTGCGACCATGATTCGTCAGATGGTTGCTACGGGCCGTTTTCGTTACTCCGATTTCATGGTAGTGACTAGACATCTAGACAAGTATCAAAACGTTATTGATCCCATTTTTCAGATGCAACAAATTCCGTATTTCGTGGACATTCAGAAACACATGGACAATCATCCCTTAGTGGAACTAATCGACGCGTTGTTTTCCACCTATCGTACCGATCGGAAACGGAACTACCGCTATGACGATGTGATGCGATTACTAAAATCAGAATTACTGTTGCCAAAGGATAAAGACGGAAAGCCGATGAACATTGACCGTTACCGCCGCTGTCTTTCGTTGTGTGAAAATTTAGTCCTAAAAAATGGCTACGAAGGAAAACGCTGGACTCAGGACGAAGACTGGGAGTACGCCACTGTTTCTGATAATGATACGGGGATTGTGTCAAATCGAAATAAGGAAATCTCCACTGACATCAACGTCATTCGCCACTTTGTAAAAGAAACGTTACCACCATTTTATAAGAAAATGGCGAAGGCCAAGACGGGGAAAGATGCTGCCAACCTGCTGTACCAATTTTTGGATGAAAATGGTGTAATTAATGAACTAAAACACTGGCAGGATCATGCCACTGAACGTGGTGACCTACAGGAAGCTGGTCAGTCGGAACAAGTTTGGAACACACTGTGCGGTTTACTGGACGACTTTGTTACTTTTTTGGGTGATCATCCCTTTGAAATGGACACCTTCCTGGACCTCTTAAAGGCTGGTTTTGAAGGGGCTTCATACTCCCAGATTCCATCAACCTTGGATCAGGTCACAATCTCTGAAACCGGACTAGTCCAATTGAACGATAAAAAAGTGACCTTTGTAATGGGAGCTGACGACAATAGCATGCCAGCCACGATTGAGAACAATAGTCTTTTTAACGACGCCGATCGTGACCAGATGAATGATCACTTTACTGATGACCAGTATTTAAATGACAACAGTGAGACCCAGATGGTCAACGAACCCTACTTAAATTATTTAGCCTTCATGACGCCATCTGATAAATTGGTCTTTTCGTACAACTTGGGTGGCGGAAAGGAAGATGTGAACCAGTCCATCTCACCGTACGTCGCCAGAATTAGGGATCATTTTAACCTAAAGGAGCAACATGTAAGTGGGACACCAGCATCGGATTCTAATGATGTTCGGCAGTTCATTGGTTCCAAGCGTGCCACCCTGAAGTTTTTGGTCAAAGCCGCACTCGATGCGAAGGTTAGTGGTAAAAAATTGAGTCCAGCTTGGAATCAGATTAAAACGAACCTTGAAAATGACCCAACGATGCGGACCATCACGCAGAAGTTACTTGGTAGTCTGAAGTATGAGAACGTGCCAGCTTCTTTGAAGCCACAAATTGTGACGGGGCTGTACGGGAACACGATTAATACCTCCATTTCTAAGCTAGAAGAATTCTACTATGATCCGTACGAATACTTTTTGAAGTATGGCTTACGACTAAGAGAACGAGACGAGTTTAATCTTGACCCCAGCAGTACGGGAACGTTCTACCACGAGTCCCTTGATGAGTTGGTCAAGAAGATTAATGCCAAACACATTGACATTACTAAGTTAACCAACGAACAGATTAAAAACATGGTAACTGAAATCACTGATACCATTATTGAAAACGACCCGAACCTGCAGTACGAAATCCTGAAGAGTTCCAACCGGATGGAGTACATTGCTAGGCAGTTAGTCCAAACCGTGATTCAGATGGCGACGGCACTTAGAGACCAGTCCCACTACACCAAGATGCGACCGAAAAACACCGAGGTCATCTTTGGTGAACCCGGAAAACCGAATGGCATTGACGGTCTGAACTTTGATTTAGGCAGTCAACACTCGGTAAACGTACGGGGTCGAATCGACCGGATTGACCAGATGTTCATTGATGGGACTGAGTATCTTGGGGTGGTCGACTATAAATCTGGTGAAAAGAAGATTGATTTATCGGAAGCCTATGACGGAACGCGGATGCAGATGATGACTTACCTTGATGCGGTGCTACAAAATCAGGACAAGCTGTCTACTACTGACAAGGTGAAGTTAGCGGGAGCGCTTTACATGCACATCTTTGACCCGATTTTGAAGCCGCAGGACGTCAAGAATTTTGATGATCCGAAGCAGCTGGAAGCTGCATTGATGAAGGCTCATAAGTACACGGGCCTCTTGGTTAATAACGACGGTATGTTAAAAGACATGGTCAATAACGTTGACGATGCCGGTAATATTTATCCATATCAGTTTACCAGTAAGGGTGATTTATACAGTAATGCGGTCAAGACCAGCATTGTTGAACCACGTGACTTGGACCTTCTACTGAAACGGACTGAGGATCGGATTAAGAATGCCGGTAAGCAGATTTTTGCCGGAAACATTAAATTGGAACCGTCTCAGTATAAAGACCAATCCAAGATTATTTATTCTCCCTATAAACCGGTGATGCAGTTTGACCCATTATTAACTGAAAATAATTATCGCATTGTTAAGGACATGGGGAACAACAAGGACGTGATTGACTTCTTAAGAAAGGAGGCACGTGATAATGGCGAACAATAGTATGAATTTTACCCCCGAACAAGAAAAAGCTATTACGGAAAAGTTCCCGGGGAATGCGCTAGTGTCGGCCTCGGCTGGCTCGGGAAAAACCCGAGTGCTGGTTCAACGAGTCCTAAATAAGGTCGAACACGGCGTTGACGTCGATCATCTATTGATTGTGACGTTCACGAAGGCCGCTGCTAAGGAGATGCAGGACCGCATTAAAAAAGGTCTCCAGGATCAAATTAATCAGATCAGTGACAATGCACAAAAACGAAACTTGGTCAAACAAATTCGGAAGTTGTCAGTGGCCCACATTTCAACGATGGATGCTTTTTGTCAGTGGTTGGTCCAGAAGTACTACTACGCCATTGACCTAGATCCCAACTTTCGGATTTTGGCCGACCGAACGGAGCTGGAGATGCTCCGGGATACCGTTTGGGAAGACGTGCGCGAAGACCTGTACGGAGACGATGAGGATGGGTCATTTGCCAGATTAACCCGCAATTTTTCAAGTGATCGGGGTGACGACGGTTTAACCGACGTGGTTCTGGGACTTTATGATTTCGCAAACGTTGATCGAGATCCAGTGGCGTGGTTAGATAAGCTTTCAGGTTTGTACCAGATGGACGGTAGTATAACTCGGAGTGCGTTTTACCAGAAGTACCTCCTCCCAGAACTTCAAAACAAAATGAAGCAGGCTCTTAGTTTACTTGAACAGTCCCGTCAGGAATTTTTAAACGGTGCCATGTCTGATCGGGCCGATTTGGTTGAATCCGACATTAAAAAGTTGAATCAGATTTACGATCGGTTGAAAACGGCGGACTGGGATGCCCTCTATGATGTATTTCATGATTTTAAACTGGGAACCATGTCTCGGAAAAAGGTGGATGATTCCCAAAAAGAATTCAAGAAACGAGCCATGGAACTGCGTAAAAATGCTGATGATACGATCAAAAAGAACCTTACCAATCGGTACTTTTTTGCCAAACAAGCTGACAATCTGGATGTGATTCATCATTCTGAAACCATCGTTAACAAGTTAGTGGACGTCGTTAAGACGTTTTCGACGCGCTATGCTGAAGTCAAAAAACAAAAGCACGCCTACGAATTTATTGATATTGAACACTTTGCGTTAAACATTTTAACTGGGAACAGCAAGGACAGTCCTGAAATTCAACATCAGTTTCAGAACTACTTTAATGAAATCATGGTTGATGAGTATCAGGATAATAATCGTCTTCAAGACGCCATTTTAAACGCCATGAAGAATCCGAAACATGAGAACATGTTTATGGTAGGAGACGTCAAGCAGTCGATTTATCGTTTCCGGTTGGCGGATCCTGGGATGTTTCTGGAAAAACTAGACGATTATCAAGAATCCGATAATCCGGATACGGCGGTTGTTTTGGCTGATAATTTCCGTTCGGCCAAAAACGTCGATGACTTTACCAACTTAGTCTTTTCTCAAATCATGGATCGGGGTCTTGGTGAAATGAACTATACCGGCAACGCCAAGTTGAAGTACGGGGCCACTTACTACGGTGACGACGTTCAATCAAACGCCAATATCATGATGTACGTTGATGATTCAGACCATGATGACGACGATCTGACCCTTGAACCAGACAGTAGTTCTGAAGGTCAGGTTAAAATGGTCGCCGATCAAATCCAGGACTTAATGAAAAAGAAGATACAGATCTACGACAAGGCCACGCACGAGATGCGTGACATTCGTTACGGTGATATTGCCATCTTGGAACCAACCCGTAAGAACAATTTAGATATTTCCAAGGAATTTGCCCAAAAACAGATCCCACTTTCAATTGATGGTGGCGAGAGCTACTTTAAAACCACTGAAGTTCAGATTATGATGTCACTCTTACAGATTATTGATAATCCTTATCAAGATATTCCGCTCGCGGCTGTCCTGCGTTCGCCAATCGTGGGAATGGATGAAAATGAGATGGCTTATCTGCGAATTAACCATAAGACTGGTGACTATTTCACGTCGCTTCTTGATTTCTACCACAACTATCCGACACAGGAACCAACCGAATTCGGTAATTTGGTTTCCAAAAAAGTGCAGTTGTTCTTGGACCAACTGAATGATTTTAAGGACTTTGCGACAAAGCATGAGCTTTCGGACTTGATCTGGCACATTTACAGTGTGACGGGTTTCTTGGACTACGTTGGTGGGATGCCAGCTGGAAAGAAGCGCCAGGCTAACCTGCACGCTTTGTACGAACGGGCCGCTGAATACGAAAAGAGTAGTTTTAAGGGCTTGTTTGCCTTCGTGCAGTTTGTCAAACGACTGCAGGACAAGGACGACGATTTAGCGGAGGCCCCTGCAGAAGTTGAGACCGACTCGGTCCACGTCATGACGATTCACGGTAGTAAAGGGCTGGAATTTCCGGTGGTCTTTTTGATGGACGCTACCAAACAGTTCAATAACTCTGACAGCCGGGGAAACTACATTTTCAATAATAAATTGGGAATTGGGGTTAAATACTTAGATCAAAAAAAGCATGAACTGTTGCCTAGTCTACAGTACGTGGCCATTAATGATCTAGAGTACAACAGTATGCTAGCCGAAGAGATGCGGCAGTTGTACGTTGCACTGACCCGGGCTGAGCAACAACTCTACATCACTGGGATTGTTAAGAATAAGAAGTCGGTTGAAGATGAGACCAAGAAGTGGGAACGCGCTTATCAGAGTTCAGACCTGGTTTTAAATCAGTCCACGAGAAGTAGTGCGAATAACTTTATGGACTGGATTGGGGCGGCCCTTGCTCGTCACCCAAACTACTATCAGGACCGTGGAAAAGTTGACGCCACCCACGTTTTGGCGAAGGATCCGACGAACTTTAAGGTCGAATTTGTGACGGCAAAGGATTTGAAGCAACCTGGGACGACCGAAACAAAGTCGGCCACAGAGGAACAGGAATTTCCAGCTGATCAAATTGATCAATCACAAATTAAGCAGATTATGGGGTTCAAATATCCATACAAAGCAGCTACTACCACCACTGCCTATCAGTCCGTTTCGGAAATCAAACGATTGTTTGATGATCCGGACAACATTCAGCTGGGAAGTGTCGCCGAAAGTCGTAACATGATTTTAAGGCGAACGCGATACAATAACTCAACGTTTATGCAGCCGCAGTTCATGCAATCAGTCGGACAACCCAACTCGATGGAGATTGGAACGGCAACGCATTTGATTTTGCAGAAGATTAACGTCAAAGAACCAGTTAATCACGAGACGGTTTCAGAACTCTTGGCGCAGCTGATTAATGATAAGTTAATTACGCCGGAGGTTGCCAAAAAGGTCAACGTTGATTCGGTTGTCGAGTTTTATCAAAGTGACCTAGGCAAACTAATTAAGGCTCATCCCGATCAACTTCATCGGGAAGTTCCGTTTTCACTGCTGGTTTCAGCCGACCAAATCTTCTCTGAATTTGAAAACGATTCAAAACAAAAGTTGTTGGTCCACGGAATTATTGATGGTTATCTTGATTTAGACGATGGACCCGTTCTGTTTGATTACAAGACCGATTTCGTTAATCCGAAGAAGCCGGATGAAAGTGTCAAGAAGATCATTGACCAGTATCGTGGTCAGGTAAATATCTATGGGATTGCTTTATCAGATATCTTGGGCAAACTGGTTAAAGACGAATATTTATACCTGCTATCAAATAATACTTTGCAGCGGGTTAGAGCTAAGAAGTAAATAATAAGAACGTCAGTCAAAAATGATTGGCGTTTTTATTTTCATAGAAAACGAATAATATTAGCTAACCAACTTAATTGATTCAAAGAAAAACGAATGATAGAATTTGTGGTAACTTAATGATTTGCCTAATGTAATTCAGAATTTTAGTAATTGAGGAGGCGTTCGAATTATTCGTTGTGAAGGATTCTTTCAGTGGTATACTTGAAATAAGTTGCAAATACGACCATCAGACAGTAAACCAAACCAGTCGTTAATAATTGGAGGATAAAATGGAGCGAAATAAGAAATATGCATTTGAGTCAATCCCAATTTCCGAACGAGACATGAATTATTGGGATATGTTTGCCACGTGGTTCGGAGCGAACGCTAACAACGGAACCTGGTTCATTGGTGGCGTGATTGCCGCCGCTGGTTTCTTTGGCGGAATTAGTTCCGCCGTCATTGCTTCGGCAATTGCCTTCGCGTTTTTGAGCATGGTGGGCTACATGGGATATCAAACGGGGGCATCGACCACGATCTTGTCCAGAGCTCCCTTTGGAATTCGGGGAAGTGTCGTGCCATCAGTCATTAATCTGACGCTTTTTATGGGGTGGACGGCCGTTAACACGTTTATCGCCGCTACTTCCCTTGCGTATCTGTTCCACAGTATGTTTGGCTGGGCGTTGTTTGGTCAACCCGGCGGCTACTTTGGGATTATTGTTGGAATTATCATCATGAGCATTCTGCACTTACTTAGTATCATCGCTGGTCCCAAATCCGTTCAAATTATCGAACGAATTGGAGTGATTTTGGTAATTATTTTTGTGATTATCGAAGTCATCGTGGTTTTTCGTGACGTTTCGTTTTCACAGATTGCCAAGTATCAAGTTCCAATGAAAGCCCGGATGCCGTTTGGGGTCGCCCTCGATACGATTGCCGCAGCTGCCCTTGGTTGGGTAGTTGGTGGAGCTGACTTTACTCGGTTCACTTCCAGTAAACGCATTGCCACCCAGGCTCCATATGTCGGTGCCATTCTTGGGATGGTCAGTTTTGTCATCATCGGTCTGTGCACGACGCTAAGTGTTGCCTTGACGTCCGGGGTCTTCAATCCTAATAACTCCGATCCTAGTACGGTTGCTAATAAATTGGGACTAGGAGTTATTGCGATGGTTGTCATTGTTTTGACCAGTATGACTGCCAACGCCGTCAACATTCAGTCTGGTGGCTCCGCCCTAAATAACTTGATTCCTAAGATTAGTTTGAATAAATCACTGTTCATCGTTACCATCTTGTCCATGATTTTGACACTGGTTCCTTTGATTAACGGTAGTTTCCTTGATGCCTTTACCGCATTTCTGAACTATACTGGGATGTTTCTTGGTCCAATCATTGCCATCTTGGTGGTTGATTACTTTGGCTTGTCAGATGGGAAATACGATTTAAAAGCCTTAGAAACTCCCGCCGGAAAGTATTGGTACAAAAATGGAATTAACTGGTTTGCGATGTTATGTATCGCCATCGGGGTGGTATTGTACATTGCGTTAAACATGTTGCCAATTATTAAAGCAACGGTTGGTGCCACCTTCATTTCCATGATTGTGATTGCCATTATCTACTATGTCGGTAGTAAGTTAATGAGAAAAGCGTAATTAAATAACAAACTAAAAAAGCATCAAATCATTATGTAATGATTTGATGCTTTTTTAGTTTTTATCAATGAATTGTTCATTTACGAAGCGATGATATTCTGGAACTCGATTCATTAATTCTTCGTGGTTTCCAAAGCCTAATATTTTGTGACGGTCTAGAAAGTATATTTTATCGGCATTTATAATGGTTGAAAGTCTGTGTGCAATGGCAATAATTGTTTTGCCGGTCATCATCTTATCAATTTCATGTGTTACTAATTGTTCAGAATCAGAGTCCAGACTAGAAGTTGCTTCATCAAGAATTAGGAATTTAGGATGTTTTAAATATGCTCTAGCAATTTGTAATCGTTGTCTTTGTCCTCCAGATAATTTAAGTCCTTGTTCACCAATGATTGTTTTTATTCCATCTGGTAATGATGATACACAATTTTCTAAATCAGCAATTTTAATTGCTGTTGATATTTCTGATTTGCTTGGGATATTTACTAAACCAAGAACTAAGTTATCATAAAATGTTCCAGAAAAAATAGTGTTATCTTGAGTTACTACTCCAAAAAGCGAACGCCATTGCGAAATAGAAAAATTAGAAGCGTCATTGTCATCAAACAAGAGTTTTCCATATTGGATTGGATAAAGTCTTGTTAATAAATTGATAATAGTGGTTTTCCCAGCGCCTGAGGGACCAACGATTGCAATTTTATCACCAGGAGTAAAATCCATTGAAACATTACTTAGTACTAGGTGATTTTCATAAGAAAAAGATACATTTTTTAATTTAATAACTGAATTTTTTGAAGTGTTTTTAATAACAGGATTTTTATAGTTATTTTCTGGACTTAACTGTAAGATTCTAGTAATTTGTTTTGTTGCTCCCTTTGCTTGCTTGTAGCTTGCATAGAAATCAGCTATGACATTAATTGGTCCAATTACTTGGAATAGATACATTAGAAAAGCGACTAGGGTTCCAATGGAAAGAGTTCCAGCTGATACCCGAACACCACCGTACCAAATGATTATAATAATCAATAAAAGTCCAAACATGGTTTGAATTGGACCTGTTATAGCAAAAATTGCATTCATTTTTAGTGATAAATGATAAAGAGCATTTACGTCTTTTTTGAATTTATTTTGGATACTATGTTCTGCGTTATTTAATTTAACCGCTCGAATGTTTCTAAGACTTTCAGAACTGGTTTCATTCATTTGAGCTAGTTTCTCTTGAGATTTAATTGAAACCTTCTCATCAATTATTCCAATTGGGATGGTAACCATCGCGTCTAGTGGAAATGCAATTAAGATAAGTAAAGATAGTTTCCAATCAAGTGAAAATAAAATTGCAAATGTTCCCACCACAGTAATTATTCCACTAATTGAAGAGGGGATTATTTCAGTAGTAAAGTTTTGAATTATTGAGGCATCATTAATAACTCTACTAGAAAGTTTTCCACTTAATTGGTTATCAAAATAGGTAGTTGGTAAATAAAGAAGATGATCTTGAATACGAGTGCGAATATTTGCAATTTGTTTGGCTCCTGAACGACTAAGCAAATATCCACTAATTGCTGTAAAAATGGCACTAAAAATTAGCAAGGCCAAAATTCCAATAATTGTCCACGTATTATTTTTTTGACTGAGTAACGATTTAATGTTGATAGCCTTACCAATTAATAGGGGAATAAATAAAGAAACTATTGTTCCAATCAGACTTAAACCGAGTCCAACGAAGAAGCCGGCATCTAGTTTAATGAAATTAATTTTTGTCTTTTTCATTATTTTCCTACTTTTAATTTATTTAAGAATTAATCATAATAAATGATTTTATACGATGACATTAATTTAATTTTGATTAGGAAAGAAACAGTTGATTTAAGACAGATTTAGGCACTGGCATCCATTTCCAAGCGTTATTATCTTTAATGCCTTGTAAGACAGTCATTAGACCAGCATTTCCAGTAAACAAATCATTTGAAAAACGATATCCATATGTTCCGGGTGACATAATATTATTATTAGAATCTACAAGCAGATAGTTTTCTAATGACTGGACTAATTTATCGATGTCGGATAATTTGTTTTTATTATCAATTCCTATAAGGATAATTCCACTGATCCCTCTGGTTAGTCCAGATGAGTATGTGCAGTAAGTTTGGAGATTTTTAGTGAATTGTTCTTGAAGGTTTAAATATTTTTCGTTTTGAAATTCATGTAAGCGCCTAATAAATTGGCTCAATACTAATCCGACACCAGCTCCTCCTTCTCCTAGATATGGAAGTATTCTGGGAAAACCAATTGAATTATCCAAAATCTCTGCAGATTGTGAGTCGGAAATTTCAATGTTTTTATCTAGTTCAAAATTCAACATATCTTTGGCATTTTTCAGAGTTTCTTTGTTTTTTGTTACATCAAATAGTAGTAATAAAAATAAACTCGCGCCTGACCATCCATTCATTAATCCATAAGGAATGGTATCTTCATCATCTGGTTGAGTTCCCGAACCATTTATAAATAATGTATTTAAGCGGATCGCGATTAATTTACTCATTTCTAAAAATTTATTATTATTATTTTTTTTAAAGAAGGCTAGTAAACTTAAACCAATTCCGCTTAATCCAGAGTAAAGAGTGTAATCTGTTTCTTTTAAAATTCTATTTTTTTGATCAAGTATAAATTCAAGAAATTGGTTTGAATGTTCCTGTAAGTTTAAATCATCTAAAATAGACGCGATTCCTGAAATACCATTAAATAGTCCAAGACTGGTGTCTTCATTGAAGTGGCTAATAAGATTTTTGCTGCTATTATTAGCCCAATTGATTTCTTTTGTTAACTTTGTATTACTCCGATTTAATGCCATTAGTATTCCAAAACCACCATTAGCGATGTTAACTTTTCCAAGCTTGTCAATAAATTGTCTAATGTCACCACCTGAAAAACTATCATTTTGATTTGATGAATATTCAATTATTCCGGTTTTTAACCCATTGATGAGTTTGTCTACTGCTTTTATATTGATTTCAAATTTTGGGACGTCGAAAATGTTCTTTAATTTTGGAATGAAATTTTTACAATCCTTTTCTGTATTTTGTAATATATCAAGTGCTTTTTCTCCAAAATAATCTGTTATCCATTTATTTTGATTTTCTTCAATTTTTAAAGACAAATCAGAAACGAACTCAATCGGTAGTAACAAAAATCTTGAGATCCTCATGTAAGCAAACCAATCAGCACTTTTAAAGTCACTAATTTTAGAATTAACGTATCCCATAGTTTGTAGTTCTGGATGATATTCATTTGAGAGGAGGATAGCAGTCTCAAAATCGATTAGTTTAATGTTATTGTTAGGAGTAACCATAATATTATTTGGATTTAAGTCACCAATAGCAAAACCAGCCTGATGAACTTCTGTGATTGCCACTTTTAATTGTTTGATTAATTGATCTATAAGTTTTAAATATTCATTTCGATTCTTTTCGTATGAGAAAGGAAAGTTTTCTGGAATGAAATCGGATAATGAATTTCCAGGAACAAATTCTTCAATCAAGTAATTATTTTCCCATATCTCAAAATAATCATAGACCTTAACTGTTCTGTTAATCCCATTTAATTTTTTTAGGGTATTGTATTCATTCTTTACACGGAAAAAACCATCATTCCCTTGTGCATCAATTCCAGACTGTTTTCGTCCCTCCTTCATTACATAATTTTTACCATCTTTTGTGACTTGATAGACGCCGCCACCATTACTAAAGTGAATTGCGGAAATAACCTCATAGCGTTTGAATTTAGTTAAATCAATTTTGGAATATTCAATCGTTTGTATTTTATCCATTTTTTTAATTTCTTTTGGTTCAGAAATAAATGAGGGAACGTTATAGTATGGAACCCTTAAGTCTGGCACTAACTCTCCATTTGGATTTTTGATTCCCATGATCGTTTTTCCATCATGTACCATTGGCATTCCAATAAATCCCCCATACCTAAAGAAGATGTTGGAATTGTACCACTGTTTATCGTTTAAAATATATGCACCCTTGGGGATGTCATTGGTTAGGTCAGTTAGGGGACTTAATAGTTGAATAAATTGATCTTCATCTTTGGGGTAAATTGTTATGAATTTTCCACATGCAGATCGATCACCATATTTTGAATTTTTCATAATTAATTCTTTTTTGGTAGGAACAAATTTAAAAGAAATGTTATTTTCTATCAAATACGGTGTGATTTGGTCCAATGTTTTTTGCGCGTAATCAATGGGAGATGTTACATGAATTTTCCACCCTTGGTTTGGCAGTTGTCTATTTTTATTGATAAAATAATTCCAATTTTTATCGATATGATGATTCCATTTATCCTTGTCGTGAATAGTAACTTTATAAATTAAACTGTTTGTTTCGGCTGTGGTGGGTTGATAAAATAATGATCCTTTTTTTAAATAATCTAAATATCTTAAATCCATAACTACATCCTTTAAGTTTAAAATAAAAAGAGAGTCCTATTAGGGCTCTCTTATCTCTTGCATATAAGAATACTAACGTCACTGTTAATTGTGCATCCAACGCTCAGATGAGAACCCTTACGTCCTTTTCGGCGCTTTTTTCTTAATGCTACATTATCAAGTTGTTGTAATTGCAGAATAGGTTTCATGAAATGCTCCTATAGTATTATTTGCACATAATACTAATATTGCTGTTGTTGCCACATCCCATAACACTAATATGAGAATCTTTTTTCCCGCCAACAAGCTTCTTGGCATTTTTACCCACAGTCTTTTGGAGGTCTAGCAAAGTTTTCATAATAAATACACCTATTGTTAAATTACTGACAGAAGACACTTACATTGCTTCGAACATCACATTGAACACTGATATTACTTCGTACTCCGTTATGGTGATGACGACGCTTCTTCTTTAACTCCACGTTTGGTTGTGCTTGTAAATTAAGCAAGTACTTCATATTAAATCTTCCTTTCTTGTGAGAGGTTTAATTACCATAATTAATATAAATTAAACGATATAGAAAGTCAACAATTCTTTTAAAGTTATAAAAATTGTTTTTTATAGTTGTGTAATTACACTGAAAATTCATTTGAGTATTCGATATTTGACTTATGTAGATTTAATTAAAATATTGTTTAAAGCTTTATCAAGATTATTATTTGTATTAAAAAAGCATCAAATCATTACATAATGATTTGATGCTTTTCCTTTTAACTAAACGTCTAACTTAGTTTCACTATCTTTTTTGGTACTTGCTTTAGTTGTTTTTTTAGTAGTGGCCTTATCGTCAGTTGACTTGGATTTTGCATCTTTGTCACTGTCATCGTCCTTTGATTCTTCATCATTAGCGATGCCATAGGCTTCTCTGACCTTGTTCTTGATTTCTTCGACCATCTCGGGTTTGTCACGCAGGTTGGCCACGGTTTTGTTTAGACCTTGTCCCAGTCGTTCTTCACCGTATGAGTACCATGATCCAGATTTGTCGACGATGTCTTTGTCAACGGCTAGGTTGACCATGTCGGCAATTGGTTCAATACCCTTTCCAAAACTCATCAAAGTATCAACGGTCTTGAATGGGGGAGCCACCTTGTTCTTTACGACTTTAATCTTGGTTTCTCGGCCAACGACGTCTTGACCTTCTTTTGATTGCTTACCAGAACTAACACGGAGTCGCACACTTGAGTAGAACTTAAGGGCCCGACCACCAGGAGTTGTTTCTGGGTTACCGAACATCACACCAACTTTTTCTCTTAGTTGGTTAATGAAGATAACGACGGTGTTGGTCTTGTTAATGCTAGAAGCTAGTTTTCTGAGTGCCTGTGACATTAGACGAGCTTGCAAACCAACGTGAGAATCACCAATGTCACCCTCAATTTCAGACTTCGGAACTAAGGCGGCTACCGAGTCGACAACGATTAAGTCGATGGCACCGGATTGTACCAATGCATCGGCAATTTGTAGTCCTTCTTCACCGGTTCCTGGTTGTGATAACAAGAGATTATCAATGTTAACTCCCAGGCTGTGAGCGTATTCCGGATCCATCGCGTTTTCGGCATCGATGTATGCGGCCGTTCCGCCAGCTTGTTGTAAAGCAGCAACGGTCTGAAGAGCAATCGTGGTTTTACCAGATGATTCGGCACCAAAGATTTCAACGACTCGGCCACGAGGGAAGCCCCCAATGCCAAGGGCGATATCTAAGGATAAAATGCCGGTTGAAATGGAATCAACGTTTTGGTTAGGGGACTCACCCATCCGCATGATAGCACCGGTCCCAAATTCTTTTTTGATCTTGCTAAGTGCTTTATCGAGCTCGATTTGACGCCCGTCGACACTGTTTTTAGAATTTGCCATAAAATTCCTTTCTTTTTACATATTACATAATTGCGAACATACGTTTGGCTATTTAATATAATCAATTGTACACTAATAATTACGTAATTTCCAATTAAATTAAATCAATTAATTAGATTCGTTTATTAACGTAATAGGGCGAAGTTTGATCGTTATTTTTAGTATCTGATTGAGCGTTATCCGAAAGGAAAATATCGAATGATTTTTTGTCTTTTCCATGAACTACTACGACGTTTTTGGCCTCCACTTGTTTGTCACGGTAAAGTTGAGCAGAACGAACTGCATCATTATAGTCGTGAAAGTTTCCAAGTGAGTCGCCGGGATTGAAAAATACTGTTTCTGGCATAGTAATTACCACCTTTCTTCTACTATATTGTACCAGATTACGACCTTAATTATCTATTCGCAGGCTGACGTGTGAGTTGCTTAATGGTTGACGTAAGAACATTAATTAAATAAATTATTAAATCAAATTGATAAGTTACACTCCAACTTTTGGGTACGTTATAATATAGATATAAGCATATGTGAAACTGCTAACATAGAGATAAATGCTTACTACGTATTTAAATCTAGGAGGTTTAATATGACTAAGAAAAAAGCAATTATGATTGGTGCCGGCATTTCTAACATGGCCGCTGCCGTTTACTTGATTCAAGAAGGTCACTGGGACGGAAAGAACATCACTTTCTATTCCTTGGACGACCATGGCGCAAATGATGGTGCCAAGACTGACGTGACCGGCAATGAATACTGGAATCGCAATCACGAAACATCTGACCAGACTGGCTTTGTCGCTCGTGGGGGAAGAATGTTGAATTACCGGACCTACGTTGATTTGATGGATCTCTTAAGTCGGGTTCCGTCAGCCACCGAAGAGGGAATGACGGCTGCAGAGGACACTCGTGACTTTGATTCTAAGCATCGGACCTACGATAAAGCGCGTTTGATGGAAGGCGAAAAGGGCATTATTAATTCCGCTAAAATGGGATTTAACAACAAGGATCGGCTCCTATTGACGAAGTTAATCATGATGCCAGACGACAAAGAAACCGAACTTGATAACGTCTCCATTGCTGATTACTTCAAGGACGATCCCCACATGTTTCAAACTAACTTCTGGTACATGTGGGAGACAACCTTTGCCTTTCGTACCCAGAGTTCAGCTCAAGAACTCAGGCGTTACATGCACCAAATGATTTACGAATTTACCCAAATTAACACGCTCGTGGGGGTTAACCGAACTCGATACAATCAGTACGAAAGTTTGATGCTACCATTAATTAATTACTTGAAGAAGCAAGGCGTAACGTTCGTTTTGAACCGTCGGGTTAATGATTGGGACTTCAAAGAAACTCCAATGAACGAAGAAATTACCGTTAAGGGCCTAGAAATGGAGAACGTTGACACTGGTAAAGATGAACACGTTGACGTTGATGACGAGACCGCGGTCTTCTTCACCAATGGTTCCATTACCGATTCGGCTACGCTTGGAGACTTCAACACCCCGTCCGGTGAAAACACCGATTATGGAGCTGCTTCAAGTCTGTGGAAGAAAGCCACCAATCACTTCTACAACTTGGGGAATCCAGACAAATTCTTCGCCGATCGGAACGCCAGTGGCTGGAGTAGTTTTACCGTAACCACTAAGGATCATACTTTCTTAAACGAAATCACCCGTATTACTACGCAACTACCTGGGAATGCTTTGAACTCCTTCCTATCAACGAGTCCAATTACTCCGTTAGGTCAAAAAGACGTGAGAATGTCGATTGTGGTTCATCATCAACCTCATTTCACCGACCAAAAGCCAAACGAAACCGTTCTTTGGGGTTACTTCTTGTATCCATACCGTCGCGGTGAATTCGTCGACAAGCAGTACATCAAGATGACTGGAAAAGAAATGGTTCAAGAGTTGATCGGACAGCTTTCAAAGGTCGACCCGGGTCCCGTAAACATCCGTGATAAAGAAAAGGAAATCATGGATTCAATTGTTAACTCGGTTCCCGTTTACATGCCATACGCTTCGGCATTGTTTAACAACCGTGCTAAGATTGACCGTCCCAAGGTCATCCCTGACCATTCAACGAACCTAGCCTTTACCGGTGAGTTTGTTGAACAACCTTACCAAATGGTCTTCACCGAACAAAGTGCAGTTCGTTCTGGTGAAATGGCCGCTTACCACTTTGCTGGTGTTCCAATGTCAAAACTCGTGGACAACCCACGATTTGATAAGAATCCGAAGATTCTGGCCAAGGCCGCTAAAAAATTATTTGAATAGATGATCGTAAATGAAAAGCTCAACTTCGAAATGAAGTTGAGCTTTTTTGATGTTTCAATCAACATAGTCTTTAATTTCAGTAAAACACACGTCACGTAGTGAATCCGGGATGGCAAATAAATCCATGAATTCCTCTAGGTTAAGCTGGTCAATTTCCTTGTTGTCAGCGTAGAAGGGAACTAGAAGCCTAACGGCATTCACGTTGGCCTTCTGTTCGTACTTGGGATTCATCAGAGTGGTAAAACTAAGAATGGCATCATCCTGATCGCACTGCAGGACGTGGCTAATTTCGTGCGCAATGATAAATGGAAGTTGTTTTCGTAGCTGCCAGTTGGCATTAATCACAATTGAATGGGAACGAACGTCCGCAAAGGATTGGGTATTTTGATGGAGTTTGTCCGTGTATACAACGGCAATGTCATTATCTAACGCATAGTTAAAAAGACTATTGATGATTTCGTGCATTTCGAAGTTTCCTTAAGATTTCCACGACTGTTTCACGGTCTTCTTCTGGGATGGGTTTGCCCCCAAACATCATGATCGTTGAGAGGTCATCTAAGTCAGCCGAGTTACCAGTTGAGTTTCCTAAGAGATAGTCAACGGAGACGTTGAAGTAGTTGGCAACTTTTTTGAGTTTTTGCGAATTAGCGGTTTGGTCCCACTTTTGCATGGTTCCGTTGGAGAACCCAAGTTGATGCTCTAATTCGCGAATGGAAATATTTTTATTTTTAGCAAGCTCTTTAACCCGTTGATAGATCGACATTTTTGACTCCTTTTAATTATTTACATAGAAAATTAATCTATGAAATTGTTGACATGTAGAAATAATGGATATATGATTGTTCTTGTAAACAGATGAGAAATCAAGCAACAACCTCGAAGAGATGTCGGTTTAGATTATTTCAGCTGATTTTCTTTACCATCATTGTAGAACTTTTGTCTATAAGATTCAATGATTATTCTACATGATTGCAAATTGATTTTGATGTGTTTACGTGCGAGTTAGCGCTAGCTCTTAAATTTTATAAAGAAAATTTTAGGAGGAAATAATTATGGATGAACAAGTTTTAAGCGTTCAAAAGTGGTTGAACCAAGAATACGGTAATGTTTCAGGATTTGATAAGGTCAAGGAAAATGGAAAGACGGGTTGGCCAACTATTTATGCTTTAAGAATGGGACTTCAGCATGAACTAGGGATTAGTCCACTTGGTAGTGGTTTTGGTGATAAAACCAAGAAAGCACTAAGTGGAATGGTCGATCAGTTGAAGGTCGGTTACAAGGGCAAGATTGCGAAGTTAATTCAGGGTGCTTTTTGGTGTAAGGGAATTAGCCCGAATGCGTTTGATGAGAAATATACCAAAGATACACAGAATGCAGTAAATAAATTACGTAATGATGCTGGATTAGATAAAGGTGGGGTTACTGTTCCATTAATGGCTGGTCTATTTGATATGGCTGCCTTTGAATTACTTGATGGTGGTAAAAAGAAATATCGTCAAATGCAACAATATTTAAACCATAACTATTTAGATTATTTTGGTGATGATCTTGGCTTGGTTCCAACTGATGGTTTGTATCAACGAAATACAAACACAGCTTTGATTTATGCCCTGCAAGCTGTTGAAGGAATGACACCTGGACAAGCAAACGGAGTTTATGGACCTGGAACCATTAATAAAACGCCAACTTTAACTGAAGGGGACAAAGGTGCAGGCGTTAAGCTACTTCAATATGGATTAATGGTTAATGATTTTCTGAGTGGATCTGTTGATGGAGTATTTAATAATTCGGTTGCTGAAGATGTGGTTAATTTTAGGAAGTTTATGAATTTACCACCATTTACAGGGAAAGCTGATTTAACCGTTATCAAGGGGTTGCTTACCAGTAATGGGAATACTAATCGAGATTCAAATGCTTGTGATACTTCATTTCAATTAAGTGATAAAGACGTTAAAAACATCAAAAATTATGGCTTTGAAATTGTTGGTCGCTATTTAACTGGATCAGTTGGCACTGGCTCAAAACGTCGTAACAAAAATCTGACTGATGATGAACTGAAAAGAATTACTGATGGTGGCCTAAAGGTGTTTCCAATCTATCAAGATAATGATGGCAGTCAGGAATACTTTAAATACGGCCAGGGTTGTGCTGATGCAGGAATTGCAAATGCAACAGCACAACGGCTTGGATTCCCAAAGGATACTATTATTTACTTTGCTGTTGATACTGATATTCAAGCTGGTGACATTGATAGTACGGTTATTCCATATATGGAGGGAGTCAAAAAAGCATTAGGCGGCTCAAGTTATCAAGCAGGAATTTACGGAACCAGAAATGTTTGTGCTCAAGCCCTTGGTAAAGGACTTGCAAAAACGGCGTTTGTATCTGATATGTCAACTGGATATAGTGGAAATTTGGGTTATCAGATGCCTAAAAATTGGGCAATTGACCAATTTGTTGAATACAGTTTAGGTGACATTGCGATTGACCAAGATGCGTCGTCTGGTAGAGATGATGGTACTAATAAGATTAAGCCAACGGGAATTGGAGAAATGTCTGCTAAAGAAGCTTTAAAGAATATTGTTGATAATACACAGGTAGAAATTGATGTTCCTTATGTGCTATACAATGATAATAAATCATTAAAAATTACTTTAGTAGGTGAAGCTGATATTAAGCCAGTCCATGGATCTGGGATGTTTACCATTAGTAATGGGAAATTACCACTAAAATTTATGTTTGATTGGGTCATGCAAAGTTGTAATAACAATGTTAATGCTGGCGTATACATCGTTAGTTTATTTAATAAGTGGGAATTTGTTCAAAAAATTGAAGATGGTCAAGTTTCAATTGAGATTGTAGAAACTAAAGACGGTTGGAGTATATCAGTAGAATTTAATATTTTTAAGTTAAAAATTAATAATAAAAGTTTTGATACAGAGCTTTCTATTTCAATAGATATTGATTCTCATCCACATGATTATCCTGACTTTAAGAGTTATGAAAAAGCTTATGATGAGGTTACCGATAAATTAGGAGAAAAGACTGATACGCTTGCGTTGACACCGGCATATGTAAGATATGCAATTGAGGGTGAAAGTGTTGGTATTGCTGTAATAATTGCATTTTTAGCGGCACTAGTAGGATGATATATGTCATTATTTGCGTAATTTATGTTGTATTAAAATGATTAAATAAATGGACCTGTAATTTGTAATTACAGGTCCATTTATTGATTTATATCTCAATTACTTATTTCATCTTTTTAATTCCCTCAGTAAGTTCTTTTGAATATTTCTTTTTCCGATATTTTAAGGTGCTTTTAGAAAGATAATATAATAAAAATCCAGAGCAAATTAAAAACGTTGGCAGCATTGGAGATTCATATGCCTCCCATAAATTGTTTGAAAGTAATAGTATTTCAATTGATCCAATGAAAACAAAAATTCCAAAACACAGAAATAAAATAATGACCCATAAACAATAATAATGTTTTAACCTTGAAGGTCGCATATGCTTAATCTTATATTTTTCTATCATTAATCTTATTGTAGTTCCTAGTGCGGTAATAAATAGCGAGAATGTAATTCCATCGATTGTCCCCATGATCCAAAGGATGAATTTGTTTGCATGCATATTAAGGAGAATGGATCCCAAAGTGAAGGTAATGATTACCAATATAATGGATGGTAGCAATAAGCGTGACATAATGTGGTATTTATGTAAGTATTCTTGGTAGTCTTTGATGTAGTCCGGTTTTTCTGACATTTATCTTCCTCCTCACAATTAGGATATTACTTTATTAGTAAAATACAAAATGATAGATTATTCCTAATGCAACATTAATAAATGAAATTATGCAAGTAAATATAATTAATATATAGATATAGTTAATATGTTTAAAAAATGATTGTTTCAGTTGCTTAATTAATTTTGGTTGTTGGTTCCCATTATTGTAAATGTTCCAGCGTTTGATTGTCATGTACAAAACAATACTAGTCAGAATAATTACGTATGACATTAGCATAATTAGTCCACTAGGGTTCCCGATTAAATAATTCCAGCGATCTGTTAATGTTTTGTTCCACATATAATTATCAGTTAAAGTATGTCCAATGATATTGTTAGAGGCAAAATATAGAAAAAGAATCAAAATGTATATTAGGGGAGAAATATTGTTAAATATTTCTCCCCTTTTTCTTAAATAATGTCTGGAACGCTCATAGGCAACAATTTCATAGATAATTACTATAAGCATACAAAAAAAGAATAATTTAGCCAGCAGATAATAACCTAATTGAAAATATGATTGCAAGAGAATCCCTCCAGTAAAAGTACGTTATCAATGCCCTTATGTTCCATCTTTTTTAATCCCCTCAGTAAATTCTTTTAAATACTTCTTTTTTCGATACTTTAAGATGTCTTTTTCCATCGAATAAATAAATATACTTCCAAAAACTGAAAATGTGGTCATGTTAGAAACAAGATATATATAACTTAAATTATGTAAAATTGGCATCAGTACAATTAAAAATAATAAAAAGTAATATACCAAAGACAAATAAAATTATTAAGATCCATAAATTAAGGTAGTATTTCTTTCTCATTAAATTTACACTTTTAGGTTTTTTTATTTTTAAATTTAACCATGCTCCTAATGAGGCTATAAATAATGCTAGTACAATTCCAGTCAGTAATCCCATTATTAAAATAATAACCCTATTTACATCTAGCTTGATAAGAGTAAATCCTATGGCTAAAAAAATTACTGATATTATGATAGAAGGGATCAATAAGCGAGAAGCGGTATGATACTTATGTAAAAATTCTTTTCGATCTTTAATGTAATTGGTTTTTTCTGGCATTTTATTTTTCTCCTTATAACTATGGTTACCTAATTAATAAAATATAAAATGATAAATTATTCCAAAGCAATATTTATGTGTATAAATTTGATTATCTTATTGTATTTCATTAAAACTCTTCTTAACTAAATTAACGGTTTTAAGTATAGTAAAGTCTCAATGTTTACACAAATTGATGGTTAAAGAATCCCAAAACAAAAGGCCCAATCCGTGAATATCATAGGTTGAGCCTCTTTTTATACCAGAATAACTAGGATGATAATGAAAACCGAATATTCTTATTGATTAATCGTTATCTTGATCATTATTGGTATTTGGTTCCGTAGTTGTGTCATCGTCAGAGTTGGTATCAGTATCTGAGTTATTGTCATTATCAGAATCTGAATTATTATCATTAGAATCAGTATTTGAATCTGAATTATCGTCGTTTGAATTTGTGTCAGCATCTGAGGAGTTATTGTTAGAGCTATTATCGTTAGTATTAGAGGCACTATATGTACCATTTAAAAAATTATTCGAACATCCTGATACACTTACACTTCCATTTTGATTTTTGGTAATCTGTATGTTTTCTGGTTTACTAATAGTTGAGGTTGCCGTTGATTCTCCATCTCCAGAATTGCTATCACCTTTAATAATGTAAGTATTCCCAGTCTTTTTATAAGATTTAACTAAGATACTACTATCGGCAGTTCCTAAGCCCACGGTGTTACTAGATATTATTAGTGTATAATCGTCTGATTCCTTATAATCTCCCTGTAATAATTGAGGCAAAGTTGTTCCAGTTTCCTCAGCATCTGAACTGTTATTTTTAGTTGAAGCTTGATCAGCTGCTTGCTTATTTTTGTTGTCAGTTTCTTTTTTGTGCTTAGTTGGCTTACGTTTCTTAGATATACTTGTAGTATTTTTCTTATTATTACTATTGTTATTATTTCCATTTATTTTAAATGCAAATATTACTCCTAAGGCAAATGCTAGGAGGACTACTAGAACGACTATAATTATATTTTTCTTGTTTTTCAAACCAGTTTACATCCCTTAACTTTTTATTAAATTTTGACACATAAATAATTATATTCTTTAGATAACAGAATTAATAGGGCGAATGTGAAATCTGGTACACATTATAAATGATTAGTTATTAATTATAGTAGAAAAAATAAACAAAATTACAAAACAAAAGGCCCAACCCATGAATATCATAGGTTGAGCCTCTTTTTATGCCAGAATAATTAGGATGATAATGAAACAAATTGCCAACACCGATAATGCCAAAAAACGTTTTGACGTTAATTTGTGGGTCTTGTGATAGGTCCATCCCATGCAACCCAAAATTACGATCAATCCGAACGTTGCCATTATGATTAATTTGATTAATACCACTGTGTCGCCCAATTTGGCCACTTCCTAGTTATTATTTTAGTTCGATTTGGTAAGCGAAACGTTTTGTTCCATGACTCTTTTTACCGTTTGCGTAAATGATACCACGTTTGGTGAAACCATTTGAGAGAATGACGTGTTGCATCCCCTTGTTGTCGGGATGAGTGTCGATTCTGACGTCTTTAAAACCACGAAAGGCTGAGATGGTGAATAGGCCACTGATGAATTTGGATGCTAGTCCCTGACCGCGATAGTCGTTTGAGACGGCGATACGGTGAATGGCAGAGTAGTGACCTTGATCACCGTTTTCCCACTCGCCACCCTCAAGGTGTAAGTAATCGGGGTCGATTCCTAAATGCAGGGTTGCGGTTCCAGCAACTTTTCCATCAACGTCTAAGACGTATGAGATGCCAAATTTAACGTCTCTGGCTAAATCTTCTTCACTCGGATAATCGCTTTGCCACTGGTCGATGCCTTGCTCTCCCAGAAACTTTTTGGCGTTTTTGATGATAGTGTAGATATCGTTTAAGTCAGCTTCGGTAGCTTTTCTTACGTAAATAGTAGACATAATAACACTTCCTTACTTTTATTATCAGACGATAAATAATTATAGTGAAGCTCATGTGGTTTTTCAACCACCAAATTAATTAGGGCGCCGGCTTTTTTTCTGGTAAAATGCATTGAACAGTAATTTAGGAAAGTTGGGAAAAACTTGGAAAAGAAATTAAGTGTAAGACAGATTATTTACGTCGGGATAATGTTGTTTGGAATCTTCTTCGGAGCTGGCAATTTGATCTTTCCCGTTAATATGGGACAGATGGCTGGTGGCAACGTTTGGTGGGCAACCCTCGGATTTGTTTTAACTGGAGTGGGTCTCCCCATCCTAGGCATCATTGCGTTAGGGGTTACTGACAGTTCCGGAGCCTTTGAAATTTCTTCAAACGTTGGCAAGTCGTTTGCGTACGTCTTTACGATTTTAATTTCTTTTATAATGGGACCGCTTTTGGCCATTCCACGTTTAGCAGCCACTTCATTTCAGATTGGAATTGCACCATTTCTTAGTTCTGGTCGTCAGCAGTTAGGCTTAATCGGATTTATTTTAATTTTCTTCATTGCCGTTTTTTTACTCTCGTATAATCAAGGGCGCTTACTGGAATACATCGGAAAATTTTTGACCCCGTTGTTTTTGATTTTACTGGCGGTCATCATCGTCATGTCGATTGTTAAACCAATGGGGTCGCCACGTTTCTATCATCCAATGGGTGAATACGGGCATTCCCCGCTCCTTTCGGGTTTCGTTGAGGGATACAACACGCTTGACGGGGCCGGATCGATTGCTTTTGGAATCGTGATTGTGGAAACCGTGCGTGGACTAGGAGCCAAAAGCCCCAAGCAGTTAGCCGTTAGCATCGGAAAGGCCGGCTTGATTGGTGGATTGATGATGGTAGTTGTCTACGTTCTATTAAGTTACATGGGCGCTAGCAGTCTGGGCGATTTTCGGCCGTCAGCGAATGGTGGCATTGCCCTTGTTCAGATTGCAACGCACTACTTTGGTGGTTATGGGAACATTTTGTTATCACTGATTGTGATTGTTGCCTGTCTTAAGACGGCAATTGCGATGAGTAGTGCCTTTGCGGATACGATGTCAGATGTTTTTCCTAAGTTTAAGTATCTCCCGTTGCTCGTTTTTGCGGTGGTTATGTCAGCGCTTTTGGCAACTTTAGGTTTAACAGAGATGATTAGGTTTATCATGCCAGTCTTGATGATTGTTTATCCGTTTTCCATCTGTCTGATTTTGATTTCGTTAATTAAACCATTACTTAAAAACTCTAAGATTGTTTACCAAATGACGATCTGGTTCATCGCCATTCCAGCCTTTTTAAGCGGGATTACCACCATTCCCGAATTGACGCACGTGCCAGAATTAGCTTGGTTATTTAAAATTAATGACCTTTTGCCGCTGGCGCAGTACGGAATGGGATGGGTTTTGTTCGCATTGATTGGATTTGCGATTGGATTGATTCTTTCGGTGAAAAAGACCAGAAAACAATTGAAGCAAGGATAAATAAAGACCCCGGTAGTTAGAAATGAATCTAACTACCGAGATCTTTTTTTGTTTCTTCATTATAGTGTATGAACTGTCATCGCCATTCCCATTCCACCACCGATACAGAGGGTGGCCAGTCCCTTAGTCTGACCAGTTCGTTTGAGGTTGTTAATTAAGGTAATGAGGATTCTAGAACCGGAATCGCCGAGGGGGTGACCCATTGAGACGGCACCACCTGTAATGTTAAGCTTAGCGTCTGGGATGTGAAGGTCCCGTGCTACCGCTAAACTTTGAGAGGCAAAGGCTTCGTTTAGTTCAAACAAATCAAAGTCACTGATTTGTTGGCCCGTCTTATCCAGTAGTTTATTAACGGCGTAGTAGGGGGCATATCCCATGATTTTAGGGTCACATCCAGCTTCGGCGTAGTCATCCAGCACCGCCAGCGGAGTTAGACCAAGCTCGTTGGACTTACTTTGCTTCATTAATAGGATTGCGGAAGCCCCATCATTTAGGCTGGCAGCATTTCCGGCCGTCACCGTTCCGTTTTCTTTAAAGGATGGCTTTAACTTTTTTAATTGTTCCATTGAGGTGTCAAAACGAACGCCCTCATCCTTATCAACCACGGTGCTTCCGTGGCGATTCTGAACTTCAATTGGGATCATTTCTTCATTAAAGTAACCATTTTGTTGAGCTTTGCTGGCTTTTCGATGGGACTGAAAGGCAAAAGCGTCTTGATCCCTTCTTGAAATGTTGAACTGGTCGGCAACGTTTTCGGCGGTCATTCCCATCGGTTTTCCACTCCAGGCGTCGTTTAGTCCGTCTTTTTGAATGCTGTCCTCTAAAGTGATTGGGCCAAACTTGTGGCCCTTTCTTTCGTTCATATTTAGGTAGGGAGCGTTCGACATGCTTTCGGTTCCTCCGACAAGGACGATGTCAGCATCGCCCATTTGGATGGCGGATTGCCCCAGTCGGACCGCTTTCATACCGGAACCACAAACTTGGTTAATGGTGGAGGCGGTGGCTGTGTCAGAAATGCCAGCGTTTAACTCGATTTGTCTGGCGACGTTTTGTCCACCGCCCGCTTGAATTACATTTCCAAAGATGACTTGGTCGATTTGTTTTGGATCAATTTCTGCGTTTTTGATGGTTGCCTTGGCGGCAATGGTTCCAAGATCAACCGAAGTTAGGCTAGCGAGGGTGCCGTTGATTTTACCAATCGGAGTCCTCTTTGCGCTTACAATTACGATATTGTCATTCATAGATTCGATGCTCCTTTGACATGATTCGTTGATAATTATACATGTTTTTACTTAACTTTTTTTTAAAGTGCAAAAGTTAATGTTAATTTCGAGTTTCTACTATAATAAAGTGAATAATAAAAAATAAAGTGAATAATAAAAAATAAAGTGAATAATAAAAATACTTTAGGAGATGAAGTCATGGATAAGGATGAAGAAGTACAACAAGTAGGGGAAATGATCGATCGTTGGTTAAATGATATTGATGATGAACCTGATGTCTTAGAGAAGACGCAGGATGAGATTGACGAGATTGATACCATCATTGATAGTTTTGCTGAAATTGCGATTGTTGGTTTAGGCGTTCAGCCCAAAGACTGGAACGTTGATTTAGTTACTAACGTAATGTTTAATCGTTTTACTTTGATGCTAGATAGTGATGAGAAAACGGACTCGCTGTTTCAACTAATTCCCTTTGCCTTAATCCATTTATTTTCTTATTTAAACGATCAGGGAATTATTAGTAATGGTCCTAGTTTGAATAAATGGGTAGAAAATAATAGTAAAGCATTACGTTCAATGTACGATTCTAATTTTGATGCCTTTTATAAGAAATTGGTTAGTGCGATGGAAGATGCTGACGTTGATTTAGAGGATAAGAGTGCAGTGGATGCTTTTACGACGCGTTATCTAAGACAACACCCGCAAGATGGAATTGACTTATATTCAAAGAAAAAGTAGGCCAATTTTCTTGATAAAAAATGAAAATTAAAAAAGTTTGACCTTTTTTGACCAAAAGTGTTGACAAATGATTTGAGCGCATGTATAGTAGTAAATGCTCAGTGAGGGAGACAAAGTGATTTGATAATAATCGATTAGTCACTGATTATGAACTGAATTAATTATTTTAATCATTTCTCTTGCATCTTCATTATGAGCGTTGTATAATAGTCTTTGTTGTCTGGGTTCTCCGGATACGATGCTTGAACAAATAAATTTAAAATAATTGAGTTTATCTGTTGACATTGAAAACACAACGTAGTATAATTATACATGTTGCGTTAAGGAAGAATCAAACGGCAACAATCAAGAGTAGATCTTTGAAAACTGAACAAGATTTTGATTACAAGTGTAAGGTAATTTTAAGTTGTAGAACTTAAAATTAA
>NZ_JBWXVH010000006.1:0-160843 GCF_059900945.1 Fructilactobacillus sp. X8R1C1
ACTACTAAAACGTATTAGCGATATTTTTTTTACAAACAGTGGTTCTTAATCTCATTAGAATGACGTACTACTAAAACTATGGCACTGTTGTAAATAACACAGACAGGGTTCTTAATCTCATTAGAATGACGTACTACTAAAACAGAAAACAAAACGACGTGATATGAACCAAGGTTCTTAATCTCATTAGAATGACGTACTACTAAAACCAATAAACAGGAATGGTATAATAGTCTGTAGTTCTTAATCTCATTAGAATGACGTACTACTAAAACGATATCTCTTTCTAAATCGGCCACGTTATCGTTCTTAATCTCATTAGAATGACGTACTACTAAAACGTATTAGCGATATTTTTTTTACAAACAGTGGTTCTTAATCTCATTAGAATGACGTACTACTAAAACAGATAGTGGATAATTAAATATTTATCACCTGTTCTTAATCTCATTAGAATGACGTACTACTAAAACTGGCTGTTTCTATTCACTCTGGTAACTTAGGTTCTTAATCTCATTAGAATGACGTACTACTAAAACAAGTTGGTCATTTGCTGACTTCTCCTTTTCGTTCTTAATCTCATTAGAATGACGTACTACTAAAACCGTTTACCGCTATCAATCGTGACGTGGTCGGTTCTTAATCTCATTAGAATGACGTACTACTAAAACCGATAAGCAAAATAGAGCATTAGGTTTAAAGTTCTTAATCTCATTAGAATGACGTACTACTAAAACGGAAATTACACAAAAAAATAGGCTCATCCCGTTCTTAATCTCATTAGAATGACGTACTACTAAAACAAATGCAAAGGATATTAAGCGGTTATATAAGTTCTTAATCTCATTAGAATGACGTACTACTAAAACCTAAGACCGTTAAACAGGTAATCATTGTCAGTTCTTAATCTCATTAGAATGACGTACTACTAAAACCAAACGAAAAGGGGGAATAAGAATGGATAAGTTCTTAATCTCATTAGAATGACGTACTACTAAAACAAATGGAAAGACTTTAGTAATTGATATGGAGTTCTTAATCTCATTAGAATGACGTACTACTAAAACATACCCTAGACATTCAAACCGATGTACCTAGTTCTTAATCTCATTAGAATGACGTACTACTAAAACCGTCTGTAATATTTATACATATACAATAAATCAGTCAATCCATCTCACAAGATCGGCGTCAATATAGTAATTACGGCACTTCTTGAAATCATCTTTCTTAAATGAATCCGAAAAGTTTAATATTAATACCCTCAAATCTAATGCTTTAACCATCTGAATCAAATCAGCGATTTGATCGGAATTGAGATAATTAAATAAACCATTAAGAACAATTAATTTTTTAGAACTAAATTTTTTAAATAAGTTAAGAACACTAGTAATTATATCATAAGGAGTTTCAACTGATGAGTTTACCATTTGGATTCCAACGTATTTAGCCATTTTCTTTAAATTCCAATCATCATCAATCTTAAGCGGAACATCTTCCATATATGCCGACTGAAGAAAAATATCCTTAATTCTTCGATCAATTCGAAATAGCTCTTGTCTGTCATTTTCATTTAAATTATCAATCACTTGATTTTGAATTGATAACTTAAAAACATCAAATATGGATGGATTCGTTACTACATCTCTCATATACGCAACGTTACTTGCAAAATTAACAATTTCATCGTCTTCACTAATGGTAATTTCCTCTCCACTAGACATCACCTTAATAAAATCCGTGTAAAACTTTGGACTACTAGTTTGAAGTACCGTTAAAATCCCATTTTCAACCTCAAACGGTTCAGTGGGAAATAGTGTTAATTTCATCAAATCACCACCGTCCGATCAGATGTGTTTCTAACGTCTTCCTTTTTCTCTCCCGCAATAAAATGCATACTATTATACTGTTTTTCAGTCACCATCATGGTTTGAATCAAGCCTTTCGCTGGTGCGTATGTAGAGATTCTGGATTCCGTAAATCGAGCTGACTCTTTACTGACACAAACGCGTGCATAAACCGAATACTGAATCATTAAAAACCCTTCATTGATTAATTCCTTGCGAAACTTACGGTAGTTCCGTCGTTCTTCACTTGTATCCACTGGCAAATCAAACATTACGATTAATCGCATCACTCGATACCTCATCTTTTAATTCCACCTCAATTTTCACTTCATCTTGTTCCTGACTTAAGTACTTCAAACAGTCAGCAACATGCTGCTTAAGCGCATTTCGTAAAATTGTGTTTTTTCCATTAAACTTTAATTCAAGATTAAACAAATCAACTAATTGAACTTTCACTTCTGGGGTTAATTCTTTAATATCCTGTCCACTTACCCATCCATCAACAATTGGACGAAATGGTTCCATGAGATCTGACCCTAAGTTGAATTGATTTTCATCACTGTGGTGATGGATTCCAAGCTGAGTGAGATACCCTTGTTCAACAATGGAACGATTCACAAAAGATAATAAGATGGAATATCCATAATTTAAAGCGGCGTTATATGGGTTAAAGTCTCTTCTTTGAAAATTGGTCCCAAATAACATTGGAAAATACTTTCTTGCTACAACTGCTTCTCGATTAGTTTCGTCATTAACCTCAATTTTGTTGAATTCATAATCCAGCTCCTCGGTATCAATTTTCTTACTTTGCAAAACTTCAATCTGCATTTTCATCTTGGCGGTAGCAATCCACGTCCACAAAATTTCTTTTCGATGAATATCCCAGTTAAATTGCGTTTCTAATAGGGACAAGGTCCGATTATTAGGTAAATAATCAACCGTTTCACACACTGGTTCACCTAATGTATCTGAAAAAATCACTTTTACTGCATTTCGTGCAAGTTCGGCCATCGCACGAGCAGTGACAACTGCTTGAGTTGTGGAAACCAGCAAAACTTCAATGTCTTCCACTGAAATCTCATGAACATTTGAGTCCGTTTGAACAATAATCCTCCTTCCTGAATATGATATTTTGGAATGTTGAGTAATGACAACGCTTCTCCAAGCCATAAAAGTCCTCCTTGACTTTGTTGATAGTTTTCGATATGATTTGTTTGTCAGTCGGAATGCTGACACTTAATCTCATTAGAATGACGTACTGAGTTAAAATCAAACGACGCGAAAGCTAAGTTTTATTTTTTGAGCCCTTAAGGGCCATACATATGTAAAAGGAAACTGTCAAACGGCAGTTTCCTTTTTTATTTTACAAGTCTGAAATTCGAACTTTTCGTGAAAATAGGCCCGTTGGCGATTGATAAATCAATTTAGCGTTTGACGATAACAATATCCCAGAATTTAATTGAAATATTCCAAATCTTGTTGGTAATCCAATATTAGTCATATCTACATGAGTGGGATTTGCGTGAAAAGTTAACAATAAATTATCTAAAGTTTTTTTCATATCAACCTTATTAGATAAAGATTTAAAATTCATAGTAAGTTTATCTGAATCATCAATTTCATACATATTCAAATATTTTATTACATTGTTAATAACTTCATTAAAAACTTTATCAAAGTCTTCTATATTTACATTTTTAGGATTTTGCGACAAAACTTTCATTGAACTATCCGATAAAACTAATTGACTAGCATTATGATAATATATACTACTTCCTAATGTAAATAATTTATTACCATCCAAGATTAATTGATTAATACGAATCTTATAAATGACAACATGATGTTTAGGTATCTTACCTTTTTTGTTAGTTAACTGTTCATCAATAATCTGATCAATTGCTTGTTTATCAATTCTTGCAGCTTCTACATTTTTAAGTTGATTATACTCCATCAACGGAACTCCATATAGACGATATTCGTCACCGTGTGGCTTATTGATTTTAACTAATGCCATAAATCCATTGGTTTGAGCGCTATATCCACCATAAACGTCTGTCGGGCGATCACTCTTAGCACTAATTAACTTACGCTTCTTTTTATCGTGAATTGGAGCCGGAAACATAGTTTGCTTATACAAGGCACCATGATTTGTTTCCAGTTCCTTAGCAATCAGCATTTTCTTAAAGTGATAAATCTTCTTCATGTATCCCAACATGTTGTCGTTATCATTTTCGATTTGACCATCATCATTTAACTGATGGTCTTTCTCAAATTTGTATAACATATTGAAATTCTTGAGATTTTTAGTATCCGCTTTTTCAAAATCACCATACACATAGTACGGCTTCAAGTTTGGATAAGTTTGAAGCAACCAGTTTCCAACAAACGCGGTTAAATAAGCATCAAAAGCGTGATGATAATCATTCACATTTCTATTCTTATAAAAGTTGAATTTTTCCCGCATATGATGGGTTAAGTTAGCTTTAACAGTTACAATTTGAGTCCCATTTTCTTGATACTGATTATTCATAATTTCAGCAGCTAATTTAATAACTTGGCGAGTTTCGACTAGTTGGCGATTGATAAACTTCCCACGGTTATCATATTTGTCAATATCACTTGGTTTCATCGTTAAATTGTTGTACTTTCTCCAAGTCATTAATCCATTAGCACGCATAGATTTCCACAAATTATGCATCTTAGCGCCAAAGAATTCACCAGGAAGTTGATCTTCCTTTGTAACCCGGTTATTTTTCTCTTTAGTCAGAACCCGGTTATCAATCGAATTATCCAGAATGAATGACTGTGGCAAAATATGATCAATATCATAACTAGAGAGTTGATCAATATTAAGTGGTTCACCATCGTAAATATCAACTCCACCCTGAACGAAGTAAAGATACAAACGATCTTTAAAATCAGCCTTATCTTTAACCTTCTCTTTTAACTCATCTTTCACATCAGGATTATCAAACCAACTATCACTGATTTTTTTGTAAGCTTCTTCTAATTGATGAGAGCGAGAATGGATTAAACGGTGATCATTACTATCTTCTCTGGCAAACTCCATCATAATATTTTGAGGAGCAACCCCACCCATTGCCTTAATAATGTCATTTACCACCAAAAGAATTTGTCTGATGGCTTTTTTATTTTGCGGCGACGTATATAAATCATCAATCACATCGTTAATATCTGATTTTTCAAGATGCTCACCATTAAAGTCGTCAATATCTTGTTTGAAAACCTTGTCGGCAATAATCTCCATGAAATTATGGTTAGTATTCCACAACTCATCAATAATCCGCTCACCATCAGTATTAACAATATGAACTTGATCTTTATTGTTACCACGATCAGCTAACAATTTACCGGACAAGCGTCCCCAGCCTTGATAACGAAGTTTCTGCAACTGATCTTTTTGGTCTGACGTTAACCAGTTTAATTTGTTCAGTTTTAGAGCATAAATGTGCCTATCTTCGAAAATCGTTGACCACTCAATGATTCTTTCAAAATCTTCTTGCTTATCAACATCATCAATTTGTTCACCAAAAATTTTGTGCAAATCATAGTATGAACTCAATGAATTATTCATATTACGTTGATCAGTCGTACCGGTAACATCTGGACGTGCAGCATAATCGCCTTTGATTACTAATGCATCACCAATCATCTTCAATGAAACTCGCTTATGGTTCTTAAAGACATGATTATACACATACTGTTTCTGCTCAAGCGTAATTGGTTGTTTATTGACTTTTAACTTATTCAATTCATTTAAAACAGTGAACTTTTGATATAACAAACTATTCTTTGGTAAAACTGGCTCACCGATTAAGTAAGTATCGGTTGCGGTCATCCGTTTAATAAATTTATTAGCAGAGTCAATTCGATCAACTTTTTGATCAAAGTTCCAAGGAGTAATGGCACCCTGTTCTTTTCTGATCATCCAGGCAAACTTGCCATTGTCACCCTTGGCATCTTTAGGATCAATTAATGGTCCAACATAGTATGGAACTCGGAAAGCTACTAATTCATCTAGTTTGTACTTAGCTATTTTTTGTCGACTTTCATCTGGATTTAATTCCTTCAACCATGGATAGTATTTTGATTGATTTTCAATAATTTTATCTAACTCTTGTTGCTGCAGCTGGTGCGGAATGGCGCCATTTTCTTTCGATCTTTGTTTAGGCATAAAGTAGCCTTGGTCAATGTCTTTCTGAATTTTCTGAGATTCTGACGAATCATTTAAATTCTTTTCGACATCCTTAAAGAACTCCTCTACAGAAACTGGTTTACCATCCTTTCCGTTAATATACTCAGCATAAGCCTTTTTTAATGCTTTACCTTTTTTCGTACCACTTTCTTGGTCAATGACTTTTTTAAGCAACTTAAGATGACGAGCGTGGTCATTATATCTAGCAATCATGGCATCTGAAAGTGATCCTGCCATTTTGTGAGTTTCAGCATCTTTTAAAATGTCAGAAAGGTTGATTGAAAAGTAAAGCTTTTTCAATATCAACAAAATCTCATTAGCTTCATCAGTCATTTGTGGTTCTAAATTACTAATTTTGTCATCGAAATCATCACTGTTAAAAGTAAGACTCCAATCCTTAGGTTCTTCAACTTCAATACCAAAAATAACGTTAAACTTTGCTTTCATTCCTAAAATGGCTTTCAAAATTTCAGTGGTAGCATTTTGATTTAATTTAGCTTGATCCTTACTATCATCTGAATTAGGAATATTCAAAATCTTTTTCAATTCTTTTTGCCGATCGTTTCGACTTCGTGAATTATCCAATAGCGTCTGCGTATCATCTTCTAGATTACTGTCTTTTAATAAGAGGGTGCGTCCCTGATTCTTAAACTGTTCATTTAGCGCTTTAAATGACTTGGAAAGGTCAATTTCCCCACCTTTAAAGTCATTCACGTTAGCTTGGTTCAAGAAATGACCACGATACTTAATGATGTGGTGCATAGCCAAATAAATCAGACGAATATCAAACTTTTTATCCTCTGTCATTAATTTCTCGCGCAAATGATAAATAGTTGGATAATCATCATGATACTTTTGATCATCAAAATTCTTGTCATCAAATAAAATGTTACCATTAAATGATTTTCGCTCATCCCTTGGTGAAACGTTGGATTGCTTCATCCGCGCAAAAAAGGATGGGTCGACATCCGAAATGCCATGCTCATCAAAAATTTCATTTAATAAACGTAGGCGCCACTTTCTTCTTGAAAGTCTTCGTCTCGTGGTTCGAAAACCACGACGCTCAGCTGCCGATTCCCCTTCTTTGAACAAACGTGCCCCGATTGCATTATGTCCTTTTATATGTAATAACTTATTGGATTCATCGGTTGCAGTCCACCCAATTGAGTTGGTTCCAATATCTAAGCCAATATTATATTTCACATTATCTTTACTCATAGAAAGCTCCTTTATGATTAATATCACAAGTATATCATAATGAAGAAAAATTAAAAAAGCTGCCATAATAGGCTGGCAGCTTTTAAAACATTTACTATAATCCCATCTCAGTTGCTAGCTTGTGATTATCATGATGTTCAATCACTAGCCTTTCAAAAGCACTTCTATCCCTAGCCATCTGAAACAATGCATCTTGTTGGGTACTCTGGACAATGTGATTATTTTCAATCTGGTTCAGTGTTCCATATCCCATTCCCAAAGTTTTAGCAAAGTCCCTACTAGACAATCCATAACTTTTCCTGAGTTTTCTAACATCTGTTGGTACCATAAATCCCTTTAATTTACGGTAAGCATCAAATATCTTATGAATATTTTCGTCTGGATCATTAAAATCAAGCCATTTTTCACCTGATTCATCAACGAGAAAATGTTCGTTAACATTAATGTCTGCGCCCTTAAAAATAACAGTTTTATTTTCGTAGACATCTTGGTATTGACCAGTTTGGTCTGTTTCTGGATTATATAACAATTTCATCATTATTTCTCCCATCCTTTGTTTCTAATCAGAAACATTATTCTTCAAAATTAAAGCCACCAAAAACATTTCGGTGACTTCTTTTTTACATCCTACAACTCATACATATACTTCACATCATCCGCCTGGGAATCCGACTTAATCAACAAGGTCTCAAATAAATCGGTTAAGCCGACAATTTCATTGGTATGAAAAGTAATGGTGTTTTCTTTTTTATCAATCTCAGTATCAAACGCATTTTCGGTAATACGCCAGTTCTCGTTGGTCCAATCTTCCTGATTAAAGGCCTGAAAGGCAATGTAGTTATTAATCAACATCTCACCCTGTTTGGATAACCAAGCGAGCACATTCAAGTCAATTCCCTGAAAGCCTTCCCTTAAGTCCGGTTGCAAAATTTTCTCTGGATCATATGGCTGAAAGACCTCTAAATCAATGTTGTCCTTAATCAAATACTTTTTAGCCCCAATGTAACCACGTTGAAGCGAAGCAATGGTGGCCTCTTTCATCTTGTCATCCATGGGTTGCTCAAATTGACCGTAGACCTCCATGAAAGTTGAAAGGAACTTCTGCTGGTCACGCTGGACGTGGTCGTAGAATTCGTCCCCGTTGTGATTCATATCAGCCGCAAGAGCCTCCACCGTCGACGGAATGTCATCCCGGTTAAAGTCAACGTTAACCATGTACACCCCAATCGCAGCGTTTGACAAATAATTATCGACGATTACGTCCCTAATTTGTTGCGGAATCGGTCTGATCTTGTTGAAATCAAACTGATTACTGTTATCGTTGACTCCTGTCGCTACCAATCGTTTAAACACTCGCCCGTTATCTGCCTTAATAATATGTTTCATTTTAAATACTCCATTCATTAATTGATTGTGATTATGACTATACAACATCACTCATTTTTACAAAAGTCATTTCACATCAATTTATCGAAAATAAAAGAGACTTCACGACTGAAATCTCGATTTCATTATTTACTTTTTAGGATGCTCAAGATTTACCAAGAAATCACGGGTCATTTCGTTTGTCCGGTATGGATAACGTCCGTTTCGATCCGTTACCCGGTGAAGTGGCAACACGATCCAGATGGGACTTCTTGAAATGGCAGCCTCCACTTTATCCTGACTAACACCAGAACGGTCTGCCAAATCAGAAACAGTGACTAATTCACCAAACGGGATCTGGGCAATTTCGTTCCAAACCAACCGGTCTTCATCAGAACCGTACCCCATAAAATCAGTTGGCAAATCAAGACTGGTTGACTTACCTCGCAAATAGTTTTTAATTGTTTTACGATACTGCAAGCTGTGCTCACTATTTTTGGCGTACTCAAAATGATCATTCGTATAAAAATCAAGCAGTTGAGACACTCCTTGACCTGGACTGCTTACGAAATTCAATCCATGATCGTCAATCGTGAAGAAGACTTTATCCCCGTTAACATGAACGGAATCCCAATACAATCTTTGCATTTTTTTACCTCATCCCACTCTTTCCATATCATCATTTTATCATAAAATGTGATGGTAACCTAACTCCAGGGAAACAATTATCGCCGTCTGCGTGGTATCCTAGGGGTAGAATACGAAAAAGGAGAACGCTTATGACTAAAGAAATGAATGCCGTTGGTTACACAAAATATCTACCAATTGATGACCCCAAGAGTCTGTTTGATTTCACCACCGAAGTGCCCAAACCGGAACCACACGACCTGTTAGTAAAAGTGGCTGCCGTTTCGGTTAACCCAGTGGACGTTTTCACCCGTGAAGCTCAAAAAGAGCCACTAAAAGAACCGAAAATTATCGGATGGGATGCCGTTGGAATCGTTGAGGCAGTTGGTTCTAAGACCAATCGTTTCAGTGTTGGTGACCGCGTCTTCTACGCCGGTTCACACGTTCGTCCAGGTAGCGATAGTGAGTATCAGGTGGTTGACGAACGCATCGTTGGCATTGCCCCGAAGAAGTTAGACAATGCTCACGCTGCCGCCATGCCACTCACTAGCCTAACGGCGTGGGAGGCCATGTTTGAACAGATGAACATTGACTTTTACGACCGTGACGAACAGAACCACAATAAATCAATCTTAATTATCAATGGTGCTGGTGGAGTTGGTTCAATTGCGACCCAATTGGCCCACCGCGCTAACCTCAAAGTCATTGCCACTGCCGGAAAAGATGAGACGAAACAGTGGGAACTCGATCACGGCGCCGACATCGTTGTTGACTACCACGATGACATCGTTTCAAAGATTCACGACCAGGGCTTCAAATACGTTGACTACATCTTAGATTTACGTAACATCGACGCGTACTGGGACGAAATCTGTGAGTTAATTGCCCCATCTGGCACAATTGTATCAATCACCGGCTCTGGTAAGTCACTCGACATGAGTAAATTAAAGGAAAAACGTGCTCGCTTCGCCTGGGAATACATGTTTACCAAATCCGAATTCCATACTCCTGACATGATCACCCAACACGAAATCCTGGATAAGATTAGTATCATGCTCGATGAGGGAAATTTAGTAAGCACCATGACCAAACAATTTGGTCCCATCAATGCCGAAAATTTACGAAAAGCTACCAAGTTAGTCGAAAGTAAGCAAATGATTGGTAAGGTTGTGGTGGCCAATGATGAAAATGAAAAGTAGATAATAAGAAAGGAAGGTCCTAGTTATATAACTAGGACCTTCCTTTCTTATAAGGCATAAATTAAAATATTAACTCTTTTGCGATTTATCAAATTTGTCATCAAACTCGGACTCTTTTATCTTCATTTCAATTCTTTTTACAACTAAATCTAAACTATTCTTTTGATCTTCTAAACTTAAATCAGAATTTTTACTACTATCAAAGTGAGTTTCATCATTCCCAACTAATCGGGAAATATGAGCTGTTTTTATCAATTCCACATCTAGGGTCTCAATACAATTATATAAATTTGGTTTTTTAGGCAGACTTTTTCCTTCATATTCTGTAATATATGACTTTACAATATTTTCTAAAGCTTTCCTATAGCCCATTCCTACAATTTCATTTAACCCAAGTTTGTCAGCTTTTCTTGTTTGCATATAAATATTTTCAAATTTAGGAAAATTTTTGCTTATCTCATTATCAAATGGAAATTTTAAATTATTAAATGAAAAATCATAATCATATGGGATTATTGTAGATTCTGTGTCCCTTAATGAATTAAACACATATCCAATACTAATATACTTACCGCAACTAGGACATTCATATGTAACATAATATTTAAAATCATTAGAATTTGAAACTTTCTCAGCTTTATTTTGATAATGCAATAATTCAAACTTACAAGGTATCTCCTCGAAAGCACAAAAATTTGGAACAGGAGTCCACATAATTCCATATCCGTTTGCTCCAACAAGATTATTAAAAGAAATTTTTTGTAGATCAGGTTGGGCGTTTAATTCATTTTTACTATGAAAAAATGGATTTATCATTTCTCCTCCTTTAATTAACACGAAAATTACATAGAATTAATATTCATATAAGATAAGTATACATTAATAATTTTAAAAACTAAATAACATTAAACTTGCGTATTTATTATATGTACACTATACTGTACATAAACATCAGTGTACAGAAGTATGTACATATAAAAGAATGGAGATGCTATCAATGGAACAAAGTATGAATATTACAGATTTAAGAAACAACTTGTTCAATGTAGGTAAAAAAGCCAAAAAAGAACATGATGTTATAAAAGTAAACAATAACAAACAACCTGATAATAACTTTGTCATCATGAGTAATGACGATTATGATGCTTTACAAGAAACATTGAGTCTAGTTCATAATGGTCAGCTTCAAGAAGCAATTGAAGGACAGAAAGACAAAGATCCAAAACACTATACTGATATAACTAACGGTATTGATTGGAATAATCTTTAATGTACCATGTTAAAATGAGAAACAAAGTCAAAAAACAATTAAAAAAATATAGAGGTACTCCAAATCAATCAAGGATCGATGAAATTATAAAAACGTTAATTGATGATCCATTTGAAGCATCCCAGTCATTTGAAAAATTAACTCCTCCCGTAAAGGGCTTATATTCACGAAGAATTAACATTGAAGACAGAGTAGTATATTCAATAAATAAAAGAGAAAGACTAGTGATCATTTATTCAATTCACGGTCACTATTAAATAGACCAAGATGCGATTATCGCGTCTTGATCTATTTTATTTCTATTATTTTTTTAACCAATGATAGATTCCTCTAACAATCACGTATCCGACCGTCACAATCCATGCCAATACAGACAGAGCAACTACTGCCATGAAATGTGCTGGCTTTTGGTATCCAACCATCAGCTGATTCTGACCAGGTTTTTCTTTAACCGTTGCCGCTCCAATATCGGAAACACGATATTGATTACGACTAAGTTTGGCCCCGTTTAGTTTAACCGTCGAACTATGGTACAAAATTACCGGAACCGTCCGGTAGCCATTCTTAGTCTTACTGGCATCAGCGTTCCACTTAACGGTTAAATCACCATTATGGTCCACTTGTTTTTTAAAGCCATGATTATTCATGACATCAGCATGGTACTGCGATCCCACCGAATTAAAGTTAGGATGACCAGAATCATTTGGCAAGTAGTCCCCATTTGACTCAGAAACGTCACGCAAGGGTTTATCGAGGTTACCACTTATAAAGTCTAAGCGAACCTGTTTCACGCTCAAATTCTTCTTAAACGGACTCTTAGCTGGTGGCATGTACTTGCGTGGCGTCTCCACGTTTGGAAGGGCCCGAATCATGTTACGTTTAATCGGGGAACTCGTCGGGTTATGCCAAACATCTACACCATACTGAACGTTTGAATACGCAAACCAGAGCGCAACAACCGCCATAACGGATACCACAATTCCCATGAAAATCTTCATGTAGTTGTAACGAATATCACCGTGCGATGCACTTATTTTTTCGTACCAGTCACGACTAATCTGACTGATTGACATGAAGAAACCCACCATCAACAAAATTGCCGCATACGGAAAGAAACGGTATGGAAACTGGATGAAGTTCTGCATGTAGGTCCACTTCTCACCCATTGCGTTCCACGGCAGGATGGCAGATGAGACTAAGAGAAACAAGCTACCCACAATTGTGACCACGATGTTAGTCAGATTCTTCTTTTTGGCAATAATCATGTAACCTAACTGGAAGACACAAGTCAGTATCAGCACAATTCCAACTTCATTGGGTAGGTTATTATAAAAATTAAAATTAGCCGAATACGTACTCATGTCCTTCATCATAAATGGTGGCATAAGTTCGTTTTTCCCGAAAATGTTCAAGAAGCCAATGAAGTAGTTTCCAGCCAAAATCAACGTTAAGAGCACGTTCAACGCAATCTTCCCTAGATACTTCCACTTAGCTCGTGAGTGCCAAATGCCAACGATCGCAAATGGGACTAACATAATGACTGTGAACAAGGCACTCAAGATGTGCATCTCAAGTAAAATCGCAACGACTAACGCTAACGTCACGTGAATTTTCTTTGGCGAACCATCCAGCAAATCAAGGGCCACCATCACCGCAAACGGCAGGATGGCTGCACCCCAAGCTAGAAACTGCGCGTCAGTCTGCCAACCGGTAATGAAGTTCTGTGACAAATAAATAATGGCACCAGCTGTGGCAAAAAAACGATTGACTTTAACCCGGCGAAACAAGCCGTACGAACCCAGTCCGGCGATGACATATAGAACAAAACTTGTCACCAGCTGGAAGCTAAACCAACTCTTAGTCAATAACAAAACTGCGCCTAGGATAAATGCCATGTAAGGTCCATAAACCGCGTTGACTATTCGACCAGTCTGATTGAAGCCGTAGTTAGTCATGAAATAGTTGAAGTTGCTGGTCTGAAGCTGTTTTTCAACGTCATAAATGCGATTGAAATGAAAGAGCGAGTCATTTCCCAGTAGGATACTGTGTGAAAAGTACTGAATTGCAACCAAGAAAAGGGCAGCTAACAAAATTAAAAGAACCGCTAGCGTCGTTTTAGCATATTTATTCTTCTTCATGATTTCCTCTTATAAGTAATTGTGATTAACTTCTTAATTATCATCGATTATACACTAATCAATTGCCACAAAAAAAGACGGTTACCTATCGTACCGCCATTATTTCGCTATTTTTGATCAGAATTCTGTTGATCGGATTCCTTTTGGAGTTTCTTCTTCTGGTGAATGTAAACTAGCGCCATTACACAGACGATAAACGTCGTAAAGACCACTAGTAGCGCCAATAAAATCGTCCAGATTGAAGTTGGCTTGGTTAAAAAGTAAACCACGATAAAAATCACAACCAGTGGCGTTAAACCCCAGTTCGCAAAGTTATGCAGATTCTTAATCTTTTTGTTTAATGCTTCCTCTTTACTTTTTGACTCCATTAAAAAGACTCCTTTAATTTTCCCGTTTTGGTAGCAAAATCATGATGATCAGTCGTCCATGCGTTAAAAATTGCTGAATTTTGGGCCGCTTTAAATAAATTATCCTGTTGTTTCGTTTGAACTATTTTATCATTTTCAATCCGATTAAGCATGCTTGAACTTATCCCAAGAATTTTAGCAAATTTTCGAACCGTACAACCATATCGTCTCCGAACTTTTTTCACTTCGATTGGCGACATAAATCCCTTTATTTCACGATATTTATTAAAGGCGACACGCAAATTTTCTTCAGGATCATTAAAATCAACCCAAAGCTCACCTTCCGAATCTTTTAAATAATGCATTCTTAAAGTAATTGACTCATCTTTAACTTTGATTGTTTCAGTAGGAAAAACATCTTGATAAACGTCATATTTATTTAATTCTTCATTAAAGAGCTTACGTGTCATATAATTCACCTCATTTAAAATGATAATTTATTTCACGCTTGCTAATTTTCCACTTTCTTCTTTGTTCTTTTATATTTCTTACCACCAAACAAACCTCATGTTTATTAATAAATGTCAAAAATCAAACCACCTATAGTAGTTCAATTTAATTATAGCATATGTGTTTCTCTCAAAAAACATAACCATCAATTAAAAGACTACGCATTTTTATGAAATACGTAAAAAAATAGCATAAATCTGTTTTGAACTAAATTTACTCACAAAAAAAGCGCTCTGTAACTACTAGATTCACCCTAGTAATTACAAAACACTTCAATAAGCTTTATATAGAACTCTTCAAAAGGTTCTCACTAGAACCACGTTGACTTATCAGTTCCATGATTTGACCGGCAATCATAAACAGAGCAACATTATTTAAATAAAAGATATGATCTGTAAAAACACCCTCAACCAAAGTAATCAATACAACAATACCCAAACATGATGCAATTACAGTATTTTTAGAAAGTAACTTACATAATCCGATAGTAATTAAAATTATTACCATTACAAACACAATGTAGCCATCCATAAACAGCAATCTTGAAAAGCTAGAATCGATATAGAAGTAATGAAGAACGTCTCCTACTTCTCCACCATTGCCACGTTGTTTGATAAATTGTCCAAACATTCCAGGTGCATACTTTAAATATGCATTATGAACCAAAACTAACCTATTACTAAACAAACTATTTAACGCAAACCATATCTTATCATTTTTATAGAAAATCATTGATATAATTGTCCAAAATCCAATAAATATAGGCGTTAATTCAATAAATAACTTCCATAAATTACCCTTTATGTTAAATGAAAAACAAGATAACACTAAAACAATTAGTAAAGATATATTAAGTAATAAATCTGTTCTAGAATCAGTAATCCAATATATAGCAGTAGTAATACATGCCATTATCAATATAGAAAAAACCTTTCTCCTACGTTGTATTTGATTAATCAGTAAATAACAAGTCAAAGCAACATTTAAGAAAAACACTGCTGAAGATAATAATAAAGGGTAAATAAATCCTAAACTGTTTCTAATTAATCCATTCCTCGCAAATTGCAAATTAGGCAAAACACCAAATGCTGAAAGTACTATAACTACTCCTATAACACAGGATGAGACTATTATCTCAGTTCTAATAATTTCCTTTATTGATATATTTTTCATTCCAGCTAAAAAAATGACTACATATAATAAATTAAAGTCTTTTGCTAAATAACCACTTATAAAAACAAAAACAAATAATATAAAAATACTAATTAAATAAATTGGCTTTAAATCATCAATAAAAAATATTTTAAATACTATATAACATAAAGACACCAATAACAATAATCTTAAAACATGCCCAACAACTGGATAAATATTTACTATTACACTAGTTATAATCAGCACATTCAGTATTCCAATAATTAACGCACATAAATATAATGAAGATTCATTTTTTCTTAAAAAAGCCATTGAATCTTTTATCATTTCTCTGTTACAACCCCATTTATATTATTCTCATTTAATAATTTTATTTGTTTTTCTGAAGAACTATCATTAGGATCAATTTCTTTATGATTTTTATACTTAAAATCATATAAGTATGATTTTAAGGTCACTTTACTACCCACTGTTGCATTACTAATCACTGGCTGAGTAATTATTGTTCCACTAAAGGGATGAACAGGTGGCTGAACGTCCATACTAACTGGTTTATCCAACATTGAGACATAGATAGTTTGGTTTTTGTGCTTACCATTAACTTTAATTTCATACGAATAATTATCGTCTGTTTGATTAATATTACTAATAGTTCCTACCTCATGAAAGTTAGTTTTATTAGTTTGAACAATTTCATTAGGATCAACCACCTTCTTCTTAATGTACTTAGAAACTACAAAAAAGATCCCGATGAGTACAATTCCAATACAAACTAGCCATATACCAAATTTCTTATAGTTTTGTCTTATGCCATGGATATTTCCAACTTTATTATCATGATTGTAACTATTTCTGATCATAACATAGCCAATTACTAAAACAATAAATGCTACTAACAGTACTGAAAATATAAATAATTTATTGGCTAAAATTTCTGACATTTTATATATAAACCACTGCGTATTTGAATATTTGATAATACCACTCCTACTTATAATTAATAATACGATTAATGTATATATTAATTTTGATTAATAAACACGTTAATAACAAAGCTATTATAGCACAAGTCATTATATCACTTTCACTGATTTTGAATTAATACAATTTTAGTACATATACAGATAGCATACACTGATTTTCACAGTAAATTACGGATATTAAGAAATAAAAGTTAATTTCTTGCTAAATATAAAACACAAACCGCCTGAATTGAGTATAATTGTTACATAACTAATACAGAACTGGAGTGAGAGTAGTGAAGCTTTATTCATATTCATTTATTTCCCACAATTTCAATTTTACCAACTACATCTTTATTGGTTTAATCATTGTGATTGCGTTGGTCATCATTGGAACTGGGATCTTCTATTATCGAAATAGAAGTAATCTAAGATTTCGAAGCCTATTCATCCTAGTTACGATGTTAGGGGCACTGATTATCGCGATGCAGACGGGCCGAGTCTTTCAGCAAAAAAACGCTGATAGTCAAACTACTCAGACCGTCCAAATCATGAAAAACATCAGTAAACAGAAAAAAGTTCCGCTAAACCAGATGTATGCTAGTAGCAATAATCTGGTTGATGGAATGACGATTCAAGCGGGAAAAGACGCCTACGTGGTTCACTTCAATACTGACATGACCAACTACACGGTCACCCCAACAAAACTAGTATCTAAACCCAAGCATATCAACAAGGGTGGCTTCACGTGGAGTAGTAGTGACTCTCAATATTGGACCATCTTCTTGAAGTTCCTGATTGGATTCATCATGATTGTCTTACAGATTAACCTTTCTGGTAAGGGTAACCTGGCTCCGTCAAACGCCGTCGATCAACTCCAAAACTATATTCTTGGTGGAATTATTGGTGGTGTTATTTACAACCAAGACATCACTCCAATTCAATTTGTCATTATCCTGTTAATCTGGTCCGTCATCGTCTTCGCAAGTAAGTTCTTGACCGGAACGAGTAACACGCTGAATAAGTTGATCAACGGAAGTCCGCAGATACTGATTCTAAATGGTGTCGTAAACGTCAACCGTGCATTGCGGAACGGTCTAACTGCTAATCAGCTTGCTTTTAAACTCAGAACTCATGGGGTTAACGACTTTAAGGACGTTAAAAACGCCACCCTTGAAGAAAACGGCCAATTGACCGTAACGTTAAATGATGAACCTACCATGAACTACCCGATTATTACCGATGGTCAACTAAACGAAAACGTTGCTAAACGTCGTAACTTAAGTGACGATCAAGTTGAACAAATGTGTGAGAAACAGGGATGCACCATTCAGGACGTCTACTTAGGTCAATTTGGATCTAAGGGTGATCTAGACCTTGTGTTGTATCCAAGGAAGCGAAAAAATTTGAAGAAAACTAAATAGATAGTAAATAAATAAGCCTAATCCAGATGGATTGGGCTTATTTTTGTATATATATATATCGTTAAGGTAAAATATCCTTAACAAATGGAATCTTCTTAAGAAGATAAACTACTAATCCACAAACTACGTAAGTAAACATTGGCATAACCAGAATGTCAAGCCAACTACTGAAGGCCGTATGTGTAATGTGCATAAACAGTTTTAAGAAAAATGGATGTAAAATGTAAATACCTAAACTAACTGAAGCCATATTAGCTAACAATCTTTGAACTTTAGGTTTTACAAATATCGTATACGATTCAACAAAATATTTAATCCAAAGATATAAACCAATAACATACAAAAATAGCAAAGGACTACCATATTCTTTAAGATTATTAAGCCAATCAGGCAATCCTTTAAAAGTAAACAACGCAATGATAATAGAGATAATTAACGCAGCAAAAGCTATCCATTTGGTGATCTTTAGCCACTTTTCATCGAAGTATCCTACCTTAATCAAATAACCCATAATAAAGAATCCAACATAACTAGTAGAAGTAATTGGGAAAATATATGGAGATAAATCCATATGGAATAAGTTATTATTCAAATACAAAAACAAACTATTAAATAGAAAGTCTAATACTACAATGTAAAATAAAACATTTTTATGATTTTTAGAAAGCACCGATAAAATTGGCGTAAGTAAATACAATGCAATAATGCAGTAAAAGAACCAGAAAGCCCCATTAATGTTTCCAGAGAAAAAACTAGTAATAAAATCACCAATACTAGGGTCGTGATGGACAAAGTTAACATCTGGAAGTGGATTATTAAGCATTGAGTCAACTATATAGTAAACGATACTCCACACAAGCAATGGAACCACAACTCTAAAAAACCTCTTTTTAAAAAATACTTGTGTGTCATACTTCTCACGATACCCAAGTAATGTTGCTCCAGAATTCATTAAAAATAAAAAAACTGCTGGAACTGCAATTGTTCTGATAATAGAATCAAATACTCCTAATGCGTCATTATTATAATTCCACGATGAGTGGATAAATAATACAAATATAATAGCAATGATGTTAATAACATCAATATAAGTTAATCTCTTTTTCATAATTTCTCCTAAATTATGTAATATTTAACATAATTACAATTATATCAAACTTTTAACTAACAAAAAACACTAGTTAAGCATAATAAAAACGTGGAGAATGACTTCTTCACGTTTATTTACTTATATATTTATTTTTTCACGCTTCTCTTTTTAACAACTTTTTTATAAGTAATCCAACTAATTAATAAAATCCAACTGAGCAGACTAAACAACAGGGTAATGATTTGAACCACAGTCTTTTTGTAAACAATTTCAATATTGTTCGTTCCCCTTTTAATTGGAATATTAATAGCTTTATTTTTATCGACTTTAATCGGTACTTTTTTGTTATTTACATAAGCATGAAATCCAGGATAATAAATATTAGGAAGTCTTATACTAGCTAAATCTTTATTCGAATATAATTTATAACTGATCTCATTACACGAAGTTGAATATTTACCTTGCTTTAAGCTCATATATCTAGGATTCATTTTAGGAATTGAATGTTTAAATAAATCATCTCTAATAGGCTGAGAAACTTGAGGTAAATAATCTAATGTATCCCACATTGGACCAACCCTTTCAAATTGCTCTTTTGTCAAAACTTGTCTTCCTCCGTGCTTTAAATATTCCGTAGTTGAAGTTGCAAAACACATTCCAATAAAAGTAAGAAATAACATAAAAAGTACACTAAATTTCCTAGAAGAACTGATCAAATTTTCATTTATAACAACTTGAGCAGATTTGGCACCTAAAACCGCCAAAAGAAATGAAACAATCAGCATGAACCTAATTGGGAATTGCAGAAACTTCATTACATTTTGAAATAAGTTCCAAGGAAACAAATTAGTGGTTAGTAAACCAAAAATGATTAATCCTAATACTAAGTATCGGTATTCTCTATTTAAATGTTTCCATGCCAGACAAATCAAAATGATTGAAATTAATCCTAAAATTCCAATACCAGAAAGTTCAGTCCAATTGGTTACTGCATTATTATTTTGTAAGTAGTTAAAGAAGAAATTTTGCAAATTGATTGTAAACTTATCTAGTTGAAGGATAGACACAGAAATGTTTCCCACGTAATGCATATTTACTAATAATGGTATTAAGAAAAAGGAAGATAATAAGACAGTAACAACGGCTGATAAAGCTAAATTTCCAATTCTTATTAATTTGTCACGAAAACTATAATTGGTAAAGAAAACGTACAGAGCTAAGAAAAACACAAACATCGACACAATTAACAAAGAAACAATGTGAGTCATACAAATCAAAAACATCCCAATTGATAAGATGTACCACTTCTTATAGTTACCAAGAATGATTTGATAAACCCCATAAAACGCAATGGGTAGAAACATTAAAACCATTACCTGTGATATATCTTCATTATTAAATTGCCAAACAAAATTAAAACCTGATAATTCATAAATTAAAGCACCAATTACAGAAGCAATCTTCGAAATCTTTAATTTGCGACACAAAATAAACATCGATAAAAGAATCAAGAAGTTTACTATCAACGCAAAAATTAAATATGAAACCCATGCATCTTTAACAGCTAAATGAATGAAAATTTCAGGCAAAAAAGTAAAAATCGGATAAAACAAACTATTAGGATACCCAAAACTACTAAATGTTTTCGTATTTATATCTGGAAGTATCCAATTCCAATTTCCACTTTTTACGTTTAAATAATTTTCTTGAATGCTAGAAATATGAAATTGAAGATCAAATTGATTATAAACAACCCCACCATGAAAATACGGTAATATTAACAGCAAACTTATTAATGCGAAGAAAAGATATATTATTAAACTACTATGTTTATGTATATACATTTCCAATTTTTTTGTATTAATTTGATCCATCTCCTAAAATTATCTATTCATGTTACATGATAATAATATCAGAATTTTTAAAAAATAAGAAATTTAATTTTACATACAAAAAGAGCGTGAAGACAAAATCTTCACGCTCTTTTACGTATTATTCTATTTAAGAACTCTAAATCGCTTGCTATCATCCATGAAATCTTTTTCGCTAGCTGGGGTATTGATTGAACCAAAGTTCATCTCAGCCCTTAACTGCCAGTGATCCGGAATATCAAAAGTTGAAGCCACTTGAGCATTAATCAATGGGTCATAGTGTTGAATGTTAACACCAAGTCCATTCTCTTCAAGGCCAGTCCAAACGGCAAACTGAGCGTTTCCTTGTCCTTCTTCGGACCAGTTGTACATCTCGTATTGATAGGTCTTGAATTGACCTTGCAATTCTTTGACCTTATCCATATCAGTAAAGAATAAGATTGAGGCATAGGCATCCCTAAAAGTTGAGATTTTCGCTTTAGTTCGAAGGAACCCGTCGGCAGGTACCTTTTCTCTAAGCGCATCTTCAACGATATCCCACAACTTATCATGATTCTCGTTGAAAAGTATCACAGCTCGAACCGTCTGCCCATTAAAGGCACTTGGTGTGTATTTAATTAATTCCTTGATATAAGTATATAGATCGTCCTGTGAGAAAGGCACGTCCTTACCCAAGTCATAGATGGTCCGACGATTCTTCTCAAGATCTAAGAATTGTTTCTTTAATTCCATGTTCCAAAACTTCTTTCGTCAAATTTGATTCTTGGTCTTCCCCGTTGTCATTGCTTCGTGGAAGTTATCATAACTAACCTTAATCATGTCAACCGTGGCTGGCTTAGTCAGATAACCCATGTGCGGAGTAATAATAACATTTGGATAACGCTTCATCAATTCTAACACGTCTTTGTTTGGAAGATCATCTAATGAGTTGAATTCGTTACCGTCAATCTGATTCTCATCAATAATCACGTCAGCAGCGTAACCACCAATGTTACTACCCGACAATGCAATCGTAACGGCCTTGGTATCTACCAGTTCACCACGCGCCGTGTTAACTAAAATAGCGTTCCGTTTCATCTTGGCTAATTCTGGAGCCCCAATCATTTCATCATTTTCACCCGGTACATAAGGAACATGAAGTGAAACAATGTCCGACTTCTTTAACAATTCGTCTTCGTCAACGAAAGTCACATCTGGATTGTCATTTGGATGACGTTGATAGCCAAGCACATTGGCACCAAGATTGTGGTATAACTTGGCCTCCGCACTACCCATGTGACCAACTCCAATAATTCCAACGGTTGCATCATGAATTTCATTACTAAAATACGTTGGCAGGACCCGAAAGTCAGCGTTATTTGTATTTACCGTTGCCTGGGCAACGTGTCTGAAGAGGTCCATTCCCATCGTGAGTGCTAATTCGGCAACGGAGTATGGTGAATAACTGGGAACGTTAGCAACCATGATCCCGTCTGCTTCAGCAGCATCTAGGTCAATATTGTTGTACCCAACAAAACGGGTAAACAGATACTTAATTCCCATATCCTTGACCTTATCCAAGACATCTTTATCAGCGACACAGGAACCGTCAATCAGGATGGCATCCGTGCCCATTGCCTCGTCAACCGTATCAATCTTCAATGGTCTTTCAACCAAATTTAAATCAAAGTCATATGAATTTAAATCCACAAAGTATTCTTTTTCAAATGGCCTTACATCATAAGCAGTAATCTTTGCCATTATATCTCTCCTTAGTTTAATGGATGAAGTGGTTTTCCAGTCTCAATCACTTTTTGAAAGTTATCAAAACTAATCCGAACCATGTCCTTATTGGCTTCCTCGGTGAACGAACCCATGTGTGGCGTGACGATCACATTGGGATAGTTCTTCATTAGCTTCTTGTCTTCAGCATTAGGAACATCATCCAAACTATTGAATTCTTTACCCATAATCTGACCTTCATCTAGTAGGACATCGGTTCCATAACCACCAATTTCAAAGTTTTCAACGGCGTCAGCAACGGCGTTGTTATCAACCACACCGCCCCGAGCTGTATTGACCAGGATGGCATCGTTCTTCATCTGATCGAGTTCGGTCTTGCCAATTAATTTCTCCGTGCCAGAAGTGAGTGGAACGTGAATGGAAACAATATCCGATTTTGTAAGTAACTCATCCATGTCAACAAACTTAACGGAATGATTATCAGGATCAGCATGCCGTTGATAAGCCAAAACGTTTGCCCCAACCGCATCATACATCTGTGCTTCAGCCGTTCCAATCCTACCGGCACCAATGATTCCAACCGTTGAATCGTGAATCTCACGACTAAAGTACAATGGTAAGATACGAAAATCAGCGTCATGCGTGTTGGCGGTTGCTTGAGCAACATGTCTAAAAAGCGTCATTCCAAGGGTAAAAGCTAATCCAGCGACCGCATGTGGTGAATAGTCGGGCACATTAGCAACTTTAATGCCCTTTTCGGTTGCCCGCTTAATGTCAATGTTATTGACTCCGACTGAACGAGTAAACAAGTACTCAACGCCATAATCGGCTAAGTGGTCAACGATTGTACCATCAGCGTCACACATCCCGTCGATCAAAACCCCGTTTGATCCCTGAGCCTGACTTACATTGGCCATCGTTAACTTTTCATTGACAAACTTTAAGTCAAATTCTGTTTGATTATAATCTTCAAAGTATTGCTTCTGCATCGCATCAGCATGGTAAATTGTTATTTTAAACATTAAACTATCTCCTTATCTTAACAACCCAATTATGAATTAAATCGTGGTTAAAATGCAATTCTTTTCTCTTATTAAATGCTAAAATGTTCATAACCAATCAGAGGAGAATAGTATGGCAAACAAATTTAATAATTTTCACAAAACTCAAGTTAAACGAATCGTTGTAATGGCATTGGTAATGATCATCCTGGTCATCGCTGGTATTTACGCAATCCTAACGAAATAAAAAGGCGACTTTTCAAAAAAGTCGTCTTTTTTCACGCAGATTTTTATTGAGCCGTGTATCCACCATCGACCACTAACTCACTACCAGTCGTGAATTCAGATTCATCAGAAGCCAAGTAAACCGCTGCGTATGCGATGTCTTCTGGTTTACCTAGGTGTCCCATTGGCGTTTTAGAACGTTGTGATACATATTTAGCAAAATCAGGCTTAATTAGTGGGGTTTGAATGCCACCCGGATGAATTGAATTGACCCGAATGCCATAATCTTTTAGTGCACAATCAATTGCTGCGGATTTCGACATCATCCGAACGCCACCTTTAGCCGCACAGTATGCTCCTAAACCAGGGTCGCCAACTAAGCCTTCGATCGATGACATATTCACAATTGAAGCACCAACGTTCTTGTTTTTCATTTGCTTGATGCCTTCACGCATTCCGTAAAAGACTCCGTCAAGATCAATACTTAAAACTTTGTGCCATTCTTCGGTCGTAGTATCTTCAATGGATTTCCCGATAGCAATCCCAGCATTGTTAACTAAGGTAGTTACTTGTCCAAAATCTTTTTCGGTTTCTTCAAACACCTCTGGCCAACGATCTGGGTCAGAAACATCTTGGGTAATAAATTTTACTGAATCAGGATAAGTTTTATTAATTTCATCAGCGGCTTGACGGCCTTTATCCTCATTACGTCCGGTAATGGTAACCTTAGCCCCTTCTTTTGCAAACATCTTAGCAATGGCGTAACCAATTCCATGAGTTCCACCAGTAACAACTGCAACTTTGTTCTTTAATCTGTTTGTCATATTTATCCCTCCATTACTTAGTCATTTACCGACTTAACTGTATCATGAACCCTTATAAACGCACACAAAAAGGCTCATGACTTTCATCATGAGCCTTCCGCGCTAAAACTAATTTAGTACCAGTTATTACTTTCCCAATGTTTCTTAGCATTTTGCCATGAACCATAACGATCATGAACGTAGTTGTCAGCAGTACGTTCTTGATTCTCCTTCGAGTAATCCCCGTGAAGGTAAGTCTTAGTCAATTGATACTTGCCATACACTTGTGGATTAGTTGGATTCTCAGCATGATACTCACCACGTGATTCATGATAAGCAATCCAATTCTTAGCTGTCATCTCTGACGGACTTAATTTCGACACTGAACTTTCTGATTTTATAACTTTGACAGGTTTATTGGCGTGTGGTGCTTTTCGAAATTTGACTAGCTTATTAACGGTGGTGTAGCGCGATGAATCAGCATTAACATTAGCGCGTGAGCTATTTGCGACTGCTATGCCCGTGGTAAAAATAGCTGTAACGCTAACTGCTGTAAGAATAATATGTTTCCACTCCATTTTGTTCCTCCTCTCAACAGTCAATACATTAAGGGGAAAAAATTTCAATAATATTAGTAAAATATTACACGGATGTTAAAAAACATTGCAGAAATGGGAATTTAGTATTATATAGTATTCAAAAATTGATTCAATGCTTCTTGCCAAGATGGAATTTTAAACCCAGTATTTTCTACTTTAGTCAAATCCATAACTGAGTGACGCGGACGATATGCTTTTTGTGGAAATTCATCTGAAGTAACTGGTAAAATTTTAATCTGTTTGTCTTTTAGTATTTCTTTTGCAAACTCATACCAACTTGCTTCACCTTCATTAGACAATTGATATATTCCATAAGGAAGGTTATTTTTAACAGCAAAACACATGAATTCTGATAATGTTTTTGTCCATGTTGGACGTCCAACTTGATCATTAACCACTCTTAAAACATCGTGATTTTCTGCTAGATTACGCATTGTATATACAAAATTATTGCCATATTTACCAAATACCCATGACGTCCTAATAATGTAATACTTGGTACAAATTTCTTGAACTGCCCTTTCACCAAGTCTCTTTTGCTTCCCATATTCATTTTTAGGATTTGGCTCACTGGTTGGTAAATATTTATTAGGATTTGTTCCATCAAAAACGTAATCTGTACTTACATATATCAAAGTTGCTTTCACACTTTCACTAGCTTTAGCAACATATTCTGTGCCAAGAAAATTAACTTTTTCATTTGTCAATTTCCCTGGATCTTCTTCAGCACCATCAACATTAGTATAAGCAGCACAGTCAAAAACAACTTGAGGTTTATTCAATTTAAAGAATTTCATTACATTTTCAGAATTTGTTATATCTAGTTCTTTAGATGATACAGCATCAAATTGAACATTTCTACTTTCTAGCAAATCACATAATTCATGTCCTAATTGTCCCGTTGATCCAATAACTAAAATTTCACTCATACAGATACTCCATTTTTAATTATTAATAATTATTGACCATTTTCAATATATTTTGTCTCAACTTTATTTTTATTAGGCTTCCACCAATTCTCATTATTTGAATACCAATCAATGGTTTTTTGAAGTCCATCTTTAAAGTTAGTATACTTTGGCTCCCAACCAAGTTCATTTCTTAATTTCGATGAATCAATAGCATATCTCATATCATGTCCAGGTCGATCTTTAACAAGCTCATAATCATCTGAGGACTTTCCCATCATTTGAAGAATCATTTCTAAGACGTGCTTGTTATCCATTTCACCATTTGCACCAATTAAATAGGTTTCACCAATACGTCCTTTAGTCAAAATATCCCAAACCGCACGGGAATGATCTTCAGTATAAATCCAATCACGAACATTTTCGCCAGACCCATATAATTTAGGTTTAATTCCACTTAAAATATTTGTAATTTGTCTTGGAATAAATTTTTCAATATATTATATGGTCCATAATTATTTGAACAATTTGAAATTGTTGCTTTTAACCCAAATGAACGAACCCATGCTCGAACAAGCAAATCTGAGCTGGCTTTTGACGAAGAATACGGGCTACTTGGTCTATATGGTGAGCCTGGAGTGAATTTTTCACCTTTTCCTTCACCATGTCCTGGCAAGTCTTTTCTCAGAGGTAAATCACCATATACTTCATCAGTAGAGATATGATGATATCTAATTCCATGTTTACGACAAGCTTGAATTAATCGATAAGTACCCAATATATTAGTTTTAATAAAAGGATCTGGATCAATTAAAGAGTTATCATTATGCGTTTCTGCAGCATAATTCACAACCGCATCAACATCTCTAACAACCTTATCATCCATCCATTCATCACAAATATCTCCTAGAATAAACTTAACTCGATCATCAGGTAAATCTGCTAAATTTTCTTTATTTCCCGCATAAGTTAGTTTATCTAGGACAGTAACATGCACATTAGGATGATTATTAATTATATAATGTACAAAATTCGATCCAATAAATCCAGCTCCACCAGCAACTAGTATGTTCTTAGGTTCAATCATTATAAGCCCTCATTTCACAATTAAATTTCACCATATACAAAAGGATTATCTTTTTCAAATTCTACAAAGGTGGGTAATTTCGCATCTTTTTCTGAAATTATAGCTTGGTCGAAATCAATTGGCCAATCAATATTTAAATCTGGATCTTTGAAAGTAATTCCACCATCAGCTTGAGGAGCGTAATATCCATCACATTTATAACAAAAATTAACATTATCAGTAAGAGTAACAAAACCATGGGCAAAACCTTTAGGAACAAATAATTGACGATGATTACTTTCAGAAATTATAAATCCATCCCATTTTTTATATGTAGGAGATCCCTTACGAATATCAACGATTACGTCTAAAACAGCTCCAGTTACTACACGAATTAACTTAGTTTGAGAATACTTGCCACGTTGAAAATGTAATCCACGTAGTACACCTGCTTGGCTTGACAATGATTGATTATCTTGAATAAAGTTAGTAGTAATACCCGCCTCATTAAAATCTTTTTCTGAATATGTTTCACTAAAGAACCCACGATTATCACCATGAATGGTAGGTTCAATAATTTTAGCATCAGTTAATTTAGTATTTAAAACTTTAATTTGTGACATACTATTCTCCTTATTTGTTAATTAATCTCAATAAATATTTACCATAATCATTCTTTTTTAAGGGTTGTGCTAATTTTTCTACCTGATCAGCATCAATATAATGCATACGATAAGCTATCTCTTCCAAACATGATATTTTTAGATTCTGATTATTTTCGACAGTATAAACATAATTAGCAGCTTGAAGTAATGAATCATGAGTTCCAGTATCTAACCATGCAAAACCACGATCTAAGAGTCTGACATTAAGCTTGTTTTTATCTAAGTAAGCCTTATTAACATCGGTAATTTCCAATTCTCCACGAGCTGATGGCTTGATACTTTTTGCAATATTAATCACATCGTTATCATAAAAATATAATCCAGTTACAGCAAAATCACTTTTAGGATGTTTAGGTTTTTCTTCAATGGAGACTGCACGCATATCATCATCAAAATCAACAACTCCAAACCGTTCTGGGTCTTTAACGTGATAACCAAATACAGTAGCACCGTCAGTTATATTAGCAGCAGATTGAAGAATACCAGATAATCCACTTCCATAGAAAATATTATCACCTAAAACTAAACATACAGGGTCTTTTCCAATAAAGTCTTCTCCCACTATGAATGCCTCTGCTAGTCCATTTGGATGTTGTTGAATGGCATATGAAATATTAATGCCAAGTGAAGAACCATCTCCCAACAATTGTTCAAATAGTGGAGTATTCTCTGGAGTAGAAATGACTAAAATATCCTTTATACCAGCCAACATTAATGTAGAAAGCGGATAGTATATCATGGGCTTATCATACACAGGAATTAATTGCTTTGATGTTGCTTTGGTTATTGGATAAAGTCTTGTTCCAGACCCACCAGCTAAAATTATACCTTTCATTACCTAATAATCTCCTAAAAAAAGCTTTGAGTTTTTTCTTTTTCAATTAATCTTGGATTTTCTCCAGTAATACCTTTAAAAGCATCACCCATACCATTCATCATGTTCTTAAATCTTTCTCTTCTATTTGAACAAAATACTAATTCAAATATTACATGCTTAAATACTTTATATGCCCACCACGAAGATGTGTTTTTTAAGAAACTATGATTTCTAATTAAAGTCGTCAAATTTCTAAAATAATAATAAGTCCTAGTTGGAGAGGAAATATCTCTTCCCAATACTTTTGTAACATTTAACGTTTGATGATTGATAGGTATATCATTATCAATTGCAATCAAATAGCCATTTTTAATGGCTCTCCAACACCATTCATAATCAACAAACTCAATAAATAACTTAGCATCCATTAGTCCAACATCTTTTAAAACCTCAGATGGTATCATCGAGCCTGAAGAAATAACTTGATCAACATACGAAATCTTTCTTTTACCCTTAGAATCATTTACACATGGAGAGATTGATGCAATTCTTTCTTTATTATCTAATGAATTATAGTCAAAAACCATTTTATTTATATTATCTTTGGTCATATAACTATCTTGATCAAAAAAAACAATTCCATCAACATCATTAATAATTTGTTTTATACCGATGTTTTGTGCATTGGCAATTCCAGTATTCTTAAATAATGGGATATATTCAACATTCATATCACTCAATTCTTCTCTTAAATCATCATTCAATGAGTTGTCTATCACTACAACTTTATCAAAAGCGCCTTCATAAATACTTAAATTATTTAACAAATCATTTGAATCAGGATTATATGTAACGATGACACAACCTAATGAAAATTCCATATTATCTCTCCTTACTATAAACACAATGTTTACTTTGGTTGCCATAAATTACTGAGCAAAAATATCGTATGCAGAAACCGATAATAAAAATTAATTTCCAATAATGATTCCAGAAGGAAGAAAATATTCACTCAATTATTATTTCGAAAATAACATTCATAGCATGATACAAACAATTTGAATACAACTTAAAAAGTAAAATAAAACAACGAGGACACTAAAAAACATAATAAAAAAAGAAGATATTATTAAAAATCATTTTCTAATGAACAATTAATTAATAAAAACTTTTATATAATTAAAAGCTTTTATTTTTAGTGCGATTCTATTTATTTTTTTATAAATTATTATTTTTAATGTTAATAAAGTTTTGAAAAAACTCATCATCATCTACATTATACCTTATTCCGTCAATAATTCCTCTAAACATATAAAGGAATTTTTTGAATTTTGGTTTTGAAAAGATTATTAATTTTCTCAATTGAAAAATTGTAGAGACTACTTGAATAACTGGTTTATGTTTTGATTTATCAGGATATCTCTTAGCATAAACAATTTGATTTCTTTCTATATAATACTCTCTCAATACACCATGATTCGATAATTCATTATTTAAATGTAGTAATTTAAATAGTATCGGTTTATTCATGGGAGTCCCAACTTCATGTTCCATCATGGCATATTTGGTTTCCCAAATCTTGTATCCACAAATTTTTAAACGAGCGTCAAAATCGTAATCAACCCAATCAATAAACATCCAATTATCAAATCCATTGACTTTATGCCAAGCATCAATACGAATTAAATTTCCTGAAGAAATAGCTTCTTTTACTTCAACCATGTCTATCTGATTCATATTTAAATTATTTGGCAAGAAAATAGTGTTTTTTGAAGATCTTGAGGAATACTGTAAAGTTAAAATTCCGCTATCTTGACTATGAAATTGTGTTGAATTAGTCAAATAATTGATTGAATTGGGAGGAATAACTGAATCTTGATCAAGCATAAAAGCCCACTGAAATCCTTCCTTTTTTAAAATCTTCATTCCATAATTTTGAGCAAATGCAATTCCATAGTTATATTTAAGATCATAAACAAATACATTTTGATATTGCTTTATTAATTTTTTTATTTCCTCTATATTGCTAGATCCATTATCAACAACCACAACACTTGTAACTTGCTCTTTAACTGCTTCAATATTATCTTTTAAGAGATGAATAGATGGATTGTATGTAATAACAATGGAGCCAATTCTATTTGCGTATTTAAAGTCACAATTTGTCATCTTTCCACTCATATTTTTCACCCAAACAATCTAGCTTAATGCATTTTCTGCCCTTTTTATAGCATCCACGGTAAAATGGCCATCTCGTAATTCTTTAGAAACATGATAAGCATTTTTACACATCACATCAAATTCTTCATCTGACACATTATTTAAAATTTTATTTAAATCATCTAAACTTGATACTGTTATTCCTACCTTATTATTTCTAACAAAACTACTAATTGCAGCCTTGTCCCATACTATCAAGGGCATTCCTTCACTAAGATAAGATGATGCTTTATATGGATTATTAAATTTTAAATAATTTCCTACCATACCCGATACGGTCTTATAATCGTCTCCGTCCCATACTAATCCAAAACCCTTTCCAAGGTTAACACTCAATTCCTCAGGGGTTAAAGATCCATGGTATTTTAAGCTATTATTTATTATTTGGTTCTTATTCTTGTTTCCATAAACGTCAACATGCAGTGGATTACGCACCTCAAAATCAGATAAAAATGGAGACTTAGTTAAATTCCCCGCAAATGTGATATTATTCTTATAGTTTTTATTATTTGGCTTACATTTTGAATTATTTAAATAATCAAAAATATTTAAATTGACAACCGGTTTTTCGAATCCATTTTTATTTAATTCACTTGTCATGAACTCGTTTGGAGAAATTACAACATCAAATTTGTTCAAAGCATTGGATTCTTCTTTAATATCTGAATACACTCCTGTACTCATTCTCAATGAATTAACATCATGAATAAAAGCAATAACTTTTATTCCTCTTTTATGTAACTCATTAACTAAAATGTTCTCAAATTTTCTACCAGAATCTATAGGGTAATGAACAACAACAATATCGCCAATTTTAAATGATACTTTACTAAAAGCATTTTTAATTCTTGATGAAACAAAAAAATTAGCATCAATAATATGAGGATGCAATTTATTAATAAATAATAGTTTATAACCACATTTTTCTACTAAAATTTTGTTAATGTCAGACTTGGGCTTAGTAGAAGCATCATTAAACTTCCTCCTTGCCACATCAACTATATACTTATTCATCTTTTCTCCTAGAGCTTACTTTACTTATTATTACCGAAACAAGATTTGGTTTTAATATTAAAATAATCAATACATAAATTATTATCCCCAAACAAATTTCAAAAATAAGATTCATCCATTTTACTTGTAAAAATTTATTCAATATGAGTATAGAAAGAAACATTAAAAATCCTGAAGTTAAATATTTGAAAAATCCCCGATATAATTTTTTAAAATCAATCTGACCTTTTATAGCATATAACTGAATACTAGTTACGCTTGCTTCTGACAAAACCGTTGCAATTGCTGTACCAACTGCTCCCCACAGTAAAATCAAAGGAACATTGGCAACGATATTAACAATTGCACCAATAATGACCGAATAATTGTAGGCTTTATTTTGGTTTGTTGGCACAAGATACTGGACTCCGATAGCATTGCTCCAAGCAATAAAAACAACCACAATAGATTCAATCATCATTAAAGGAATAACAGGTAAAAATTTGTGAGTAAAAAATAATGGTACAAAAGTTGGTGCAACTGCCGCAATTCCAAACGCCATCGGCACAGACAAAGAAGTAACAAATTCAAAACTTTGATATAAATATCTCTTTACCCTTCCACGTTCCCCTCTCATGAATGCATTTGCCACATGTGGAAGCATAACAGTTCCAGTCGCGGTAACGACCGCTAATGATAATTTAACAATCTTATCGGATTGATCAAAGTAACCAGCCGCCGTAACGGAGGTCATTGCCCCCAGCATCGTCTTATTAACCACTAAATAGATCTGAGTGGCAATCTCAGGAACGAATAAAACCATTGATGGCCAAAAATGCCTAAACCAGTGAAAGCTTTTCCAATCGACTTTCCCTAAATATCCTTTCAAACTTGGAAATAAAGTCAAGTTTCCAATTAAAAGTGACATAGAAAGAATAAATATATATAACCATAAGTCACTATACGATTTTATAAATACAAAAATACTAATAAGTGTAATTATTTTAACAACAAAATTTCTTAATACCGTTACTCTAAAATTTTCCACCCCTTGAAAGAACCAGGAAATATCAAAAGCTGCCGCAAGCAATGAGAAAGATTGCGCAATATAATAACTATGATAACGATGAACGAGAGCTAAAAAAATAAAAAAGGCGATGTAAGCAATACCAATTGTTACTATTCGCATAAAGAATATTTCATAAAACGTATTGGTTAGTTTTTGCTTATTGTTTCGCACATACGCAATCTGCCGATTACCGTAGAGTGCGACCCCAACACTTCCAAAAATAATAAAGTATTGGATATTAGCATTTGTATATGAATTAATACCAACTCCTTGTGGTCCCAAAACACGGGCCAGATAAGGAGTGGTGATTAAGGGAACTATCAACACGAATAGTTGATAAGACGCGTTATACAAATAATTCTTAATTACTTTACCCAAATTTATTCACCAAATTCGTTTTTAACTAGTCTCAAAGCTGACATGATGGTCTGATCCATGTTGTAGTAGCGATATTGTCCTAAGCGGCCACCAAAGACAACATTTGGCGCATCTTTTTCAGCTAATTCTACGTAATTCTTGTACAAAGAACGATTCTTTTTATCATCGATTGGGTAGTATGGTTCATCCCCACGGTGCCATGTCTTGGGATATTCATGGGTAATTACGGTCTTGTGCTTGTTACCCTTCCCAAACTCAAAGTGCTTGTGTTCAATGACTCTGGTATATGGAGTTTCAGCATCGGTATAATTGACAACCGCATTTCCTTGATAATTGTCAACGTCTTTCACTTCAGTATCAAACTTCAAGCTCCGGTATTCAAGAGCTCCTAACTGATACTCAAAGAATTGATCAATCATTCCGGTGAAGATGATGCGTTTACCGGACTTCAAATATTCATCCTTTTTATCAAAGAAGTCAGTGTTAGTTTTAACATCGATTAAGTCGCTAGCAAGCATTTTTTCGATAATTTGAGTGTATCCACCAATTGGAATTCCCTGGTATGGATCACTAAAGTAGTTGTTATCATAAATAAATCGAACTGGAATTCTTCTAATGATAAAGGCCGGGAGATCAGTGGCTTTTCTGCCCCATTGTTTCTCGGTGTAGCCCTTTACTAATTTCTCATACAAGTCAGGACCCACCAGTGAGATAGCCTGTTCTTCCAGGTTAGTTGGCTTATCCGGAATATTAGCACTCCGCTTCTGTTCTTCAATCTTAGCCTTAGCTTCTGCTGGTGTTCTAACACCCCAGAGTTTATTGAAGGTATTCATGTTGAACGGCATGTTATAAATCTCACCGTGATAGTTGGCAATGGGACTGTTAACGTAGTTGTTAAAGTCCGCAAATTGATGCACGTAGTCCCAGATGTCTTTCATTTTGGTATGAAAAATATGAGCTCCATATTCGTGAACTTGGATGCCCTCTACTTCTTTGGTATAGATATTGCCACCAACGTGATCACGTTTTTCGATCACCTCAACGTGATTACCGCGTTTAGCAGCTTCGTATGCAAAGGTTGATCCAAATAATCCAGAACCAACCACTAAATAATCTTTTTTCGACACAGAAAAAACCCCTTTTATATTAATAACGCTTGCTCAAAATTTTTTAAATAATTATTATTATAAAACTTAGATATTGAAGATTTAATTTCACTTCTATTTCCAACATTAATATTCCCATTCGTACCAAGCTCTAGCAAGTTCTCAAATTCTTTAGAATTATTAGTAGCATACAGTCTTCCGTTGGTATCATTAACAATATCATTAGGTCCCGTAGGACAATTAGAAGATATAACTGGTAATCCTCTAGAAATAGATTCACACAAAGTCATAGGAAATCCTTCATATTTAGAAGTCAACAAAAGAAAATCAGCATTTTTAATATTCTCCCATGGATTATTGCTAAAGCCATGAAATATTACTTTATTAGATAATCCTTTATATTTAATATAATTATCTATTTCATCATTTTCGCCAGACCCAAAAACATCTAATTCAAAATTTCCATCCAATTTACTTAGGCCATCAAACAATTCTCTTAAGTCTTTTTGACCATCTAGCATTACACGCCCAACATAAATAAATTTCTTAACATTTTTTGTAGGATTAATTGTTTGCTGTTGTTTCTTAATTGGATTAAAAATTGTAGAAATATTTGAAGACAGTATGCCATTATCTTCAAGTTCTTTTGTTATACCACTGCTAATAGATAAGTATTTATCAGCACTTTTAAGAATAGATTTCTTTATAGGTTTTGCTGCTAATGAATAATGATACCAAGCAAAAACTTCATATCTAAAATTAAATATTTTTTTCATACGATAACAAAGCATCCAAATATATGGATTGGTTGAGATAATTTTAGTTGGATGAATTAAACTAATTTGATGTTTTAGTATAAATGGCAGTACAGCAAGATATTCAAATCTTCTAGTAAAATGATTACCTGGAATATTTATAATTTTTTTTAATTTTATACTTTTACACCAATCATAATTATTGCAACCACCAACATTTAAATACTCCATTTGATATTGATGATTAGAAATATTATAAGCATCAAATAAATTTTTTATAACAGTTTCAGTTCCTCCAAAACCAGTCATAAATGGAGTAATGATTAGTACTTTTTCCATACACCTCTCCTAGTATTAATAGTGTGTTTCGTTTTTGCTGATGTTACTAGAAAACTTTCGTTTTACAAATCCCCAAGCCTTTTTAGCCAAGTGACGATCCCCGATTTGAATCCAGTTACATTCAGTATACTGAACACTATTGGTTTTAATCCACACATCCATCAACATTTCAGAAAGATATCCAAACACTCTTGCCTCTTGGACAGAATAATCAGAAATATCTATTTGTTCATCTACTTTCCCAAGTACGCCAAACACAAATTCACAGTAACTATAAAAATAACTCTTTTTCATAATAAACATATTAAACATATGTGCCTTTCTGCTATTCATTTGTTTGTCAAAAGCTTCAAGGTATTTTGGATAATTTTGATAAATAATTTCTCGAGTTTTGATTAACGGTTCTTTATGATGTGCATGTTCATAATGGGATTGGTTAGATTCAACAATATAATCTCGTTTACGCGGTAAAATAACAGGTGCCTTATCTAATAATTGTTCGACTTGCTTCTTTGTTAAAACTCCATTTATAGAACGCTTATGATGCATACTAAAAAATCGCCGATAATGGACAAGGCCAATTGCATCAATGTTGTGTAAGTTCTTCCATGCCCAATAAATAGCTGTTAATTCATTATAATTAGGGTTCTTGGATGAAATATTTTTACCTTGATTGTCAAGCTGAAAGCCTTTCTGATTATGATAATTTCTATCTGACCCAACAAGCACAGGTAAATATAAATCTTTGTCTTTCGGCATTGGAGCATCTTTGTGTGAAGCAACTAATATTTTAATATTCATCTTATTAATAAGCTCCTTTGCCTGCAAAAATACTTTTAAAACTCTTTAACATGATTTTAGTATCAAATATTAGAGAAGCATGTTCTACATAATAAAGTTCTATGTCACATCGTTTAGGATAAGTAATATCGCTTCTCCCCATTTCCTGCCAATACCCCATTGCACCAGGTTTCACAGACAAAAATTCATTTACCTTGTCTCCATACTCAATTAGCTCTTTTTTAACGACTGGACGGGGCCCAATTAAAGACATATTGCCAATAAAAATATTAAAGAATTGCGGCAATTCGTCCAATGATGTTTGCCTCAAAAAATTACCAAATTTCGTAATACGTGGGTCTTTGCCATAAGGTAATTTATATCCTTCCTTTACATATTCATCATATAATTCTTTATTAGATCTAAGAATTTCATCAGCATTCACAACCATTGAGCGATATTTGTATATGTAAAAGGGTTGACCATGTAAGCCAATCCTTTTTTGTTTATAAAACATTGGGCCTCGATTATTACCAAACAAATATAACGGTAATAAAAATATTGAAATAATACCCACAAAAATTAACGCCACACTTGATACACAAATATCAAACACCCGTTTTATACAACGATAAAATAACGTATTTTTGGGACTATATTCTCTTTCTTTAGATTTATTATTATCTGTTGTATTTTCCACTATAAACTCTCCCGAAAATAAATATTTAGGCTTTAATTACCCTTTACGCTAAAATGTCCTCCTCATAAACTTAGGAGAACATTTCGTTGCTATTTAAATCTAGTGATAAGCTGCGGTTCCAGTCTTAGCGGCAGGCAAACCTAAATTCTTCCGAATGAAGTTGGTAGTCTGTTGCAATTGACTTTCCGTTGGCACCTGCATTGCTGAGTTCTCAATCATCTGGTTTTCACCCTGAAGATGATTATCAACAAAGTCACCGTGTTCTCGGTAACTAGTAGCAAGTTTCGTCAAATCACTTGAGTCCAAATCAGTCTGACTGGACTTGGCAATTGAACTAATGAAGTCATTATTCATGAGATGTGATACCGAACCACCCTTAGCTGCAATGGCTTGGAGAACCTGACGTTGCCGCATTGTTCTTCCATAATCACCAGCTGGGTCAGAATATCTCATTCTTGAATAAGAAAGTGCTTCTTTTCCGTCCATCTTAGTTGGTTGACCCTTCTTGAAGTTATAGCCTTCATAACTAAAGGACAACGTTGGTGTGATAGTCACTCCACCTACTTGGTCAACGATTTCCTTTAAGCCACCCATGTTAATTAAGACATAGAAATCAATTGGAACGTTTAACAGTTTTTCAACGGTCTGAATGGCAGTCCCAGCACTTCCGTAAGTGTAAGCGGCATTAATCTTAGATGGTGAATACTGTGGATACCCGGGAATATTAACGGCAGTATCACGTGGGATACTTGTGAGCGTCATTTTCTTGGTCTCTGGATTAAGAGTGGCAACCATTAAAGTATCGGTTCGACCTTTATAATCACGATCAAGAGCACCCGTATCAGTCCCAAGTAATAGGATTGAAATTGGTTTTTTATGATTTAACAGCGCGTCAGTATCTCGTTGTTTCTTGATTCCTGCACTCTTATAAGCTTTGTTAATTTCATTTGATGCAGATTTATACTTGTAAGCACCATACCCTAAAAACGCTAAAACAATCGCTACAATCACGATCACAACTAGAATAATGATGTTACGAGTCTTATGAGATTTCTTCTCCATGTGACGGCTTCTCATACTATTTCTCCTTAGAATAAAATCGATTTTGAATTAATCATAGTGTAATAATATCATAAGCTGCTAACGATGAAAACTTTATAAGGCAATAAGTTACCTTTTGTTACCATTATTTAAACTACATTATGTTAAAATTTGGGCGAAAAAGGACTGAGGTGAACTAAGTTGGCGACATACTTTAATAAAATGACACGCAACGGCTACAAACAGATTCAAGATGAAATCAAAAAGCTGCAAAAAAATCGTCCGGGAAAAATCCAAGCCTTACACGATGCCGCTGCTCTGGGTGACCGTTCTGAAAACGCGGAATACAGTACGTCTAAAAGAGAACTCCATCGATTAGAAAGTCGCTTGCGTTATTTTAGAAAACAGGAACAATATGCTGAGATTGTTAGAAAGCCTGATAATGACCGAATCGGCATTGGTAGCGAGGTTAAAGTGCAATTTTTAGAAGACGGCGATTTAGATTCCTTCCTTATTGTGGGGAAACAAGAAGCTGAATTCTCTAAATTAAATGAAAACAAAATTTTTTACGATTCTCCACTTGGAAAATCATTACTAGGTCATCATCTTAATGAAACAATTTCAGTAAAAGCCCCCGAAGTAAACTATAAATTAAAAATCTTGCAAATCGGCACCAGTCAAGGGAAATAGTTTGACCAACGTTGACCAAACCCGGTAGATATGAGCTAATTACTATGCATTCGATTCAAAACTGGTATAATTAGAATTGGAACTTGAGATATGTTCCTATTGTTTATCTTATGTAGTTATAAACTCACCAAGTGGTGAAAATAGGAAAGAGGGAAATTGCACATGGCAGACAATTTTGGAAATGATCCATTCGGAAACGGAATGGACGATTTATTTAATAGTCTAATGAATGGAGGAATGGGTCAAAACCCTAATGCTCGTTACGTTGTTAACGGTCACGAACTTACTCCTGAAGAAGTTGAAGCAATGAGAAAATCAGGTCAAATTCCTGGTCGTCGTGGTAGAAACGGCGGAGGCAACAACGCCAAGCAACAAAAGAAAGCTGAAAGTTACTTGGATAAAGTTGGTCGAAACCTAACTGATGAAGCTAAACAAGGTTTACTTGACCCAGTTATTGGACGTGACAAAGAAATCCAAGAAACCGCTGAAATCTTGAGTCGTCGTATCAAAAACAACCCAATTTTAGTTGGTGACGCTGGTGTTGGTAAGACTGCCATCGTTGAAGGTTTAGCTCAAAAGATCGTTAAGGGTGATGTCCCTGGCGCAATCAAAGACAAGCAAATCATTTCAATCGATTTATCTTCTCTTGAAGCCGGTACTCAATACCGTGGTTCATACGAAGAAAATATTCAAAAATTAATCAAAGAAGTTGAAGAACGTAAAAACGTTATCCTATTCTTTGATGAAATTCATCAAATCGTCGGTGCCGGTGCTTCTGGTGACGAATCTGGAAGTAAAGGTTTAGCTGACATGATCAAACCAGCTTTGAGCCGTGGTGAAATCTCAGTTATTGGTGCCACCACTCAAGACGAATACAGAAACACCATTATGAAAGACTCTGCACTTGCACGTCGTTTCAATGACGTTACTGTTGACGCTCCAAGTAAAGCTACTACCCTTGAAATCTTGAAGGGCATCAAGAAAGCTTACGAAGATCATCACCAAGTTACCTTACCTGACGATGTTTTAAAAGCTGCCGTTGACTACTCAGTTCAATACATCCCTCAACGTTCATTACCTGATAAGGCCATTGACTTGATCGATATGACCGCTGCTCACTTAGCCGCAAAGCACCCTGTTACTGACAAGGTTACCCTTGAAAGTGAATTAAAGGATGCTAAGAAGGAAAAAGAAGACGCAGCTAAAGCTGAAAAGTACGAAGATGCAGCTAAAGCAAAGACTAAGATCGAAGATATTGAAAAGAAACTTAAGAGTGACGACACTAACACTGACCGTCCAGTTGCAAAGGTATCAGACATTGCTGACTCAGTTGAAAGATTAACTGGTATTCCAGTTTCACAAATGAGTGCTAACGACCTTGAAAGATTGAAAGGTATGGATACTCGTCTTAAGGGCCGTGTCATTGGCCAAGACCAAGCTGTTGACCTAGTTGTTAACGCTATCCGTAGAAACCGTGCCGGTTTTGACGAGGGTAACCGTCCAATTGGTTCATTCTTATTCGTTGGACCTACTGGTGTTGGTAAAACTGAATTAGTTAAGCAATTGGCTAAAGACATGTTCAACGATGAAAACTCAATCATCAGACTTGATATGTCAGAATACCAAGATGTAACTGCTGTATCCAAGATGATTGGTACTTCAGCTGGTTACGTTGGTTACGGTGACAATGGTAATACCCTTACTGAACAAGTAAGAAGAAACCCATACTCAATCGTATTGCTTGATGAAATTGAAAAGGCTAACCCACAAGTAATTACCCTATTACTTCAAGTTATGGACGATGGTCGTTTGACTGATGGTCAAGGTAACGTGGTTGACTTTAAGAACACCGTTATCATTGCTACTTCAAACGCCGGATTCGGAAACGATTCAATGAGCAAGAACAACAAGAAGGACATGTCAATTATGGACCGGTTGGCTCCATACTTCAGACCTGAATTCTTGAACCGATTCAATGCCATTGTTGAGTTCTCACACTTGACTAAGGAAGACTTGAGCAAGATTGTTGACCTGATGATCGGTAACTTAAATGACACCTTAGCTCAAAAAGACATGGAACTTTACGTAACTCCAGATGCTAAGAAATGGTTGATGGACCAAGGTTACGATGAAGCCATGGGTGCTCGTCCATTACGTCGAGTAATCGAACAACAATTAAGAGATAAGATTGCGATGTACTACTTGGATCACCAAGATGTTAAACATCTTAAGGCTGATCTTAGAAAAGACACCATCGAAATCACTAAGAATACTGACAAGACTAAACTTGCTAGTGGTGACTAATTAAGTTAGTTATATTTTTAAAAACATCTACCAATTCTGGTAGATGTTTTTTTGTGCCCAAAATCTTTTTCTTAAGATTTGCTGAAACCCGTATACAGTGCGGTCTTTGCGTGCTAGACTTGCTGTTATACAAACTAATAATTAGGGATCCAATAATATGAATAATAAAACTACAAAACGTCGGTTTATTACCGGCTTCACCGGCTTACGGGCACTTGCCGTTATCTGTGTCATCTTATACCACCTGTCACCTAGCGTATTTACCGGAGGATACCTAGGGGTTCCGGTGTTTTTGACGTTGTCAGGATATTTGGTTACCGACCATCTGATTACCGAATACCATGAAACGAACCATTTCCGCTACGGCTACTTTTGGTCAAAACGATTAAAGCGGCTGTATCCCACCCTCATTACGATGTTATTTGCGACCGCTGCATACATAACATTGTTTCAACGTAATCTACTAGCGAATCTATGGCAGAGCGTCGTATCTAACTTAGCTTACGTATATAACTGGTGGGAAATCATGAATGGTCAATCATACTTCCAGAACTTTGCTGGAAGTGCTTCCCCATTTACTCACCTTTGGACCCTAGCAATTGAAGGACAATTCTACCTAATTTGGCCACTAATTGCCTACTTCTTACTTAAAAAATTCCACGGAAACAAACACCCCATTTTTTACACTGTCATTTTATTATCAGTTCTTTCAGTCCTTTTAATGGCCGTTCTGTATCATCCTGGTAGTGATCCTAGTCGAGTTTACTACGGGACTGACACCCGAATGTTCTCAATTCTTTTTGGCGCTGCCCTGGCCGTTTTCTGGCCGAGTACCCAGAAACGCGATAATGACAACCAAAAGTCATTTCTACTGGACGTCTTTGGTTTAATCGGAATGGTAGGAATGGGTTGGATCATCGTTACCACTGGTTCACAGTCACCGTTTTTGTATCATGGTGGCATGGCACTGTTCTCAATCTTTACCATAATGGCCATGATGGCGGTTGTTCATCCTAATAGTCACTGGAATCGCATCCTAACCAACAAGTTATTTGATTGGATCGGTTCTAGAAGTTACGAAATCTATGTTTATCAGTTCCCCGTTTTTGTTTTCTTTGCCGACAAATTTAAGGATGTAGCTGATCATCAATGGTTGTATGCTCTTATCGAAATTGCGATTATCATCGTTATCTCAGAATTATCGTACCGCTTCATTGAGGTTCCGCTCGCAAAATACGATTACCATCGGGTCCCTGAGTTTTTCAAGACTCTCTTTCACGTTTACAAGATGAGTCTTGACCAAATTAAAGATTGGCTGACCGCGTGCTTTAAGCACCACATGGTCCTAAAGGTCCTAGCAATTATTGTATTAACCATTGGCACGGTTGGTATCTTCCAATCAACCACGGTTAATCCGAAGGCTGCCAATCACACGCAACTGGCCAACCGAATTCAAAAGAACTCTAAGGCGCAAGATAAGCACAACGAAAAACTAGCCAAAGAAATCAAATCCGGTAAAAAATCAAAGAACACGAAAGTCAATAAGAAGCTGGAAAAAGACGGCCTAACCAAGCAACAACTCCAAGAAGCTCAGAACCTCTCTGGAAGTGCAATTGGTGACTCAGTCATGTTATCTGGACGCGATAATCTGCAAAAGATCTTTCCAAAACTGTACATTGATGCTGCCACCTCGCGTCACCCTCAAGATGGAGTTGCCATCATGAAGAGTATGCAACAACAAGGTTTGTTGGGTAAAAACGTCATTATCGGCCTTGGAACTAACGGTGCCATTAGTGATGAGACAATGAAACAGTATATGGAAATTGCGGGAAAGAACCGGCACGTCTTCTGGATTAACACCTACGTTCCGACCCAGCCATGGCAGAACCAGGTTAATTCGTTTCTAAAGAAGGCTCAAAAGAAGTATAAGAACCTGTATGTGATCGACTGGTATGATTATGCTAAGTCACATCCACAGTACCTCTATCAAGACCAGACGCACCCTAACGTGCAAGGAACGCCAAAGTATGCTTCCTTCATCGCTCAAAACGTTTTGAAGCACGCCGAAAAATAATTAATAAGCCAACCCAAATGGTTGGCTTATTTTTTTCGAAAGAATAGACGTGGCTAAGATTTTCTTATAAGATATAGCTATAACATTTGGAGGAGTCTTTTATCATCGTAGAATTCATTAAAGAACATCGCATGGACATTTTAAAATACCTTGGCATTGTCATCGCCGTCCTCTTCTTTTACATCCTATTCATGGATTATTGGCCAGAGATTAAAATGATGTTCAATCCCGCTACCCGCGGCACGGCGATTCAAGAAATCCGTGACCACGGTCTAATTGATGCTGTCTTATTGATCTTCTTGTTGTACATCTTGACCATGATTCCAGGGGCACCAGTCGCAGTTGTCGGCGTTATCACTGGGATTTGTTTTGGAAAATGGCTTGGCATTATCATCAACGTGATTGGACTTTCAGCCGGAAACTTTGGGACGACTAAGATTGTTTCATCATTTAAAGGGATTGCTAGAAAATATGAGAACAATAAGTATGCCAAACACTTTAAACACTTAAAGCATCCCCTCCTCGGTCTGATTATCGGATATTCGATCCCCTTTATCCCAACGTTTCTAGTCAGTTTTCAGGCCAATCAGGATAAGAAACGGTTTCCAGACAAGAAAGTGAAGATTGCGACGATTCTAGGAAGCATTCCCATCTCAATCATCTATTCGCTTGGTGGTGACACGATTTTGCAAGGGAGTTTCAAGAAGTTGATGGTGTTAATCGGTATCATCGTCGTTTTTGCCCTCATTGTGTTCTTTTTAATTAAACGACTGGTAACCGATAAACTCTAATCGAGGTACCCGTTTCCAATTGTTTTTAAAAATGGTAATATAGTAGAGTATAGTAACAATTTATTAATGGAGGTTTTACTATGGCTAAGCATGACAAAAAAGATCAAATTAAAAACTTGCTTGACTTGGAATCCGATAATGGCCCAGTTTTAACAATCACTGTACCCTTGGATCCTAAGGAAGACAATACTCGTAGAGACAACACCCAAATCAATAGTTTGGTTGACACTGCTAAAAAAGCATTTCAAAAGCAATATAAACCAGAACTTTGGAACGCCTATGATTTTCAAATTAAGAACTACTTAAAGACTTTACAACCTAAGGCAACCATTGCTAAGGGGATCATCATGTACGTAACTAACGATTCCATCGAAGTTGCTCAATTGAACTACGCTCCACAAACAGCATTCTCATTCTCAGACAGACTCCAAATCTTACCAATCGTAAGACAATACCAATTTGTTCCTGACTTTGACATGTTGTTCTTACAACGTGACGACTTCAAAGTATTTCACGTTAACGACTTGAGCGTTGTTGATGACGATACCGATACTCCAGATCCATTTGACTCAGACAAGACCGAGACTGAGACCCAAGATGATCCTAGAAAGAACGGAGCTAAGTGGGACACTCACGAATACTACGAATTGGTTGACAAATATGTTCAAAAGCATGTTTCAAACAAGGACCACAATCCATTAGTAGTTGTTGCAAACGCTGAAGACGAAGGCCGTTTCAACCGTGCTACTCACAACCCATACGTGGTTGAAGACAAACACGTTGAAATGGATGCCGCCGTTAAGAATGCTGGCGAAAACGTCCAAGAAGTTGCTCAAACCATCCATGATAACTTCGTTTCAGATGGTGAGAAATCAATGAAAGACGTCTATGACAAAGCCGACGGTGCTAAGAAGACCACCGATGACTACGATGAAATCTTGAAGGCTGCCATTGACGACCGAATTGCTAACCTAATCATCCAACAGGATGCTTACGTTCAAAGCAAAGACAACGGTGAAGACGTTGAAGTTAACGCCGAAGGTTCACGTCCAGCTAATGAATTAAACTCATTAGCATTGACGGTTCTTGGCCTTGATGGTGACGTTACTGTATTGCCTGCTGACGATATGCCAACTGACAAGAAAGTTGCAGCTATCTTAAGATGGTAATTTTAAAAAAGAGCTTGATTACCAAGCTCTTTTTTTTATGCGCAAATTTAATGTATTTTTAGCGTATGTATATTAAGGGAATTTAAATATGTCAATAGATGAGCAGCTAAACAGAGAATTACCTCAAGCCTTAATAATCACAAACTATCAAAACAGTAAAATAGAACAAATTAATGAGTATAAAAAATTACTCAAAAAAACACTTAATATAAAAGAAATAACAAAAATTAATCTACATTTTTACAAATCAATAACCAATGAAAAAAACGCACTTAAATTATCAGTTTCTAATGTCCATAATCATTTAACTGACAGATTAGTCTTGACTTTGCCACAATTTAATTTATGTGTACCTGAAATGAAAAATATCAATAAACAAGCCGAAATTCTAATTAAAGAAAAAAATATCTACAGTTTAAATGATCAGGCAGGTTTAGAACGAATTTTGGGCCAAATTAATCAATATTTATTTAATAAAGACCTTCATCCTACCATTATTGATAAGGCAACTTATATTTGGCATTCCCTAGCAAGCTACCAATTTTTTACAAATGGTAACAAAAGAACAGCCATGTTAGCTGCCCTCACCTTCCTTAGTAATAATTATTATACATTTGATATACATGATGACATGACTCTCTATAAGATTTCCGTTGCAATTGCTCAAAAAAGCATGTCACAAGCTGAATTAAAAGAATATGTTACCTCTCATTGTTATTTAGACTTAGATTTAATGCAATCTACATTTGGCGTTTGACAAAACTAAATTTATAAAATATCACGTATTGAAAGTATAGATAATGGTTTAAGAAAGGAGAAATTAACATGAATATAACCGATAAAGAGCTGAACCAATTATTCGATAAATTAATGGATCCCAAAAACCGTAAAAGAATTAATGAAGAAGCTAATAAGAAAGTAACAGATAACCCTAAGGTAATAAAAGCACTCAAGATGCTTTCTAAGATATAAAATTGGTAATAGTTTTTAATAATAAAAAGAAGTCTCGAAGGAGGCTTCTTTTTTATGCTTTCATGCTATCATTTTTAACTTACAAATTTAATTTACACTAATCCCATGAATTGCCAAACTGGAACACAAGCAAGCATTCCAATAATATTAATAACCATGTATCCAATTGAAGATTTGGCTAAAGAAGATCGAGATGCCATTCCATCTTGAACGGCAGCCGAACCAGTCAAAAATGGCGCATTCATATAACTAAGTAACCATACATTGACACTTGTTGTAACAATAATAACAATCAGAGCTGGACTAAAACCCATCTGTGTAACAAATGGAAGCAATGCAAGCGTAACAAGGGTCCCTGTTGAAATTAGAGAAACAACTACAAACTTAATCAGGTAAATCACGATTGGCAAAATAATGACAGCAATCCAAATATTACCAATGATCGGCCCAATAACTGGCTTTAAAATGTATCTTAACCAAGTAGTCAGTCCAACAGTTTGCATAACATTCCCTAAAGCCATAACTGTACCAATAAAAATAATAGTAGACCAATCTAATCTTGTCTTAAAATCTTTGGGGGTTAATACCCCCATAGCAACTAATAAACTGACCCAGATTATAGCAGTAACCGCAGATGGAATACCTATAACTGGCTCAAAGATCCACATGATGATGGCAAGTAAGATAGAAATTGCAGTAATTTTTTCTGCTTTCGACATTGGTCCTAATTTTGTTAATCGAGAATTAATGAATTCTTTGGATATTGGAGTATCATTTTTTGGTTTAAATAGAAATGTCAATAAAAAATAACCTACTAACAATATAATAATGGTCCAAGGAATCATCATAACAAACCAATTTCCCCATGAAAGAACAGATTGATATTTTGTTGGCAAAAGCCCCTTAAAAGCATAATTTTGGGCAGTTGCGCTTAAAAAACTACCTTCAGTTACGAAAAATCCCCACATTGCTGCCAAAAAAAGACCAGAACTTGCAGCACTTTTAGGTTTATATCCTAAAGCATCACTAATCCCCTTAGCAATTGGCGTACTCATTGCTGCCTTTGGATGAGCACTCGGAATCATCGGAGCAACAATTGTTCCCGAAAGAAACAACGCCACCGTTTGACCCCTAAAGTTCGCTGGGAAATAAGACATAATCTTATAAGCGATTCGTGTTATTAAACCTGTCTTAGTTGCTGCGGCTCCTAATGCAAGTCCACCAATAATGATCCACATCGTGGTCGATGAGAATATAGCAAACGAAGTTTCAAACGGCACCGCTTTAAAAACTACCCAAGCAGATAACATTAGTAACCCAGTGGCAAAACTAGGAATAACATTAAAAATCCAAAAAATATTAGCCGTTACAAGGGTGGCCAAAACAACCATTGCAGCATGAGTTAATCCGTGTGGCACCGGAATAAAGAATGCAATAATAATTCCTAATACTAAACCGATAATACCTGCAACTAACTTTCCATACTTCATCACTCAACACCTCCTCTAATTAACGTTTAAAAACTCCTGGATTTACAGTAAACTCGGGCATTTTTCCATTTGCAAAATCAATAATTGCTTGTGCTGCCCCTTTCCCAAGTGCACGGTTAGCTTCTACTGTTGTCCCTGCCATATGAGAAGTCATGAATACATTCTTTGCATTATATAAAGGGTTATCAGGCTTTGGAGGTTCTGGCAAAAACGAATCCAAGGCTGCCCCAGCAATTTCTCCATTGTTTAACGCTTGGGCCAAATCCGCTTCATTAATAATTCCACCTCGAGCTGAATTAATGATAAACGCCGATTTTTTCATTATTTTTAACTGTTTATACCCAATAGTATTGGCAGTTTCTTTAGTGTATGGCATATGAATAGAAACAAAATCAGCTTTTGGTAAAACATCTTCCAAACTTTTGTACATCGTTATTGGATCATCTTTAATGTGTGGATCATATCCAATAATATTCATTTCAAATGCTTCTGCGAATTTGGCTAACTGACGTCCAATTCTTCCAACACCAAGAATCGCCAATGTCTTTCCACGTAATTCGTTTCCATTAAGTCCCATTTCATTAGAAAAATTAGGCATGGATCCGTATCTACTTAATTTATCCTTGTTTTCGCGAACCGCTTTATCATCAGCTACAATCTTTCGGGTTAACATCAGCATGGTAGCGATAGCATATTCAGCAACTGCAAAAGAATTGGCACCATTTACTTTTGCCACCAAAACACCGTGTTTGGTAGCACTTGCCACGTCCACGTTATTAATTCCAGTTCCATTTCTTGAAATGATTTTTAATTTTTTGCCCGCTGCGATCATTTCACCTGACAAACGTGATGAACGCATTATAACAGCATAAGCATCTTTAATTTCTTCTTTCATCGTATCTAAATCAGTATCTGGTGAAATTACCACTCGAAAGCCATTGTCTCTAAGTAATTTGATACCCGCATCATCAATTTTTTCACTTATGAGTACTTTCTTCATAAAAGTAACCTCCTAATAAATAATCAGTTTAAAATAACAATTTGTTACTTTAAACTGATTATAAGTGACATAATTCACTATTATAAAGGTACCAACACGTCTCCAGGCGAACTAATAGTAGCTGTAGTAATAATTAGACCAAATTAAAATAGCAAAAAATATCACAACCAATTACGCTGAATCTTTTTTGCTGATTGATTTCAAATGTATGTATTCTGATTTTTTACAAAATTCTTTCATAATAAACGTGAATCATAAGTAAGTGATTGGAACCAAAAGTATCTGTCAGCCAAATAAAAATATAACTATTATCAGCATAGGAATTATATTTTTAAGGAGGTTAATTATGAAAATCACTAGTATTGATATTATGCAAATCCCTAGTAAAGACCCAAGTTTTAGTGGAAATGGATCTGGTAGTCAAGAGGCTTGGAGTCCCTTGGTAATTCGCATCAACACCGATAAAGGCATTTCGGGATTTGGTGAAGCTGGGCTAGCATACGGAAAAGGATATCGTGGTGGATTTGGAATGCTACAAGACTTTAGTCACGTTATTCTTGGAGAAAATCCTCTAAACATTGAAAAGATTTGGAATAAACTCCTAACAACCACCTATTGGGGGATTGCTGGAGGAGTTATTGTTGATGCCGCAATTAGTGCTATTGATATTGCTCTGTGGGATATCAAAGGCAAATATTATCACACTCCTGTTTATCAATTGTTGGGTGGCAAAACGAATGATCACTTACGTTCTTATGCTAGCCAATTACAATACAATTGGGGTGAAAATATCAAAAAACTAAAACTTTATACTCCAGATGAATATGCTGAGGTTACAAAACGAGTTATGGCAGAAGGTTACGATGCCATGAAATTCGATCCAATTCTACTTAGTAATGATCCTAGTGGACGTGAAGATTTTAATACTCGCGGGACCATTTCTAGGCATGTATTGAATGTTGCTTATAACCGGGTTAAAGCAGTAAGAAAAGCTGGTGGAAATAATTTGGGCATAATAATTGATATGCATGCTAATTCTGATACCACCTCAGCAATAAAAATCGGTCAAGCCATCGAAGACCTAGATATCTTATATTATGAAGAACCCGTTCAAACATTAAATCCTGACAACACAAAGGAAGTCTCAGAAAAAGTTAATATTCCAATTGCAACTGGAGAACGACTCTTTACTCGATTTGGATTTAAACCATTCTTTGAAAATCGGTCAATCAAAATTGCTCAGCCTGACATATGCCTTTGTGGTGGTATCACTGAAGCTAAAAAAATTTGTGATATGGCTTATACGTACGATGTTAATGCCCAAGTACACGTTTGTGGAAGTCCAATTGCAGTTGCGGCTGCCCTTCAAGTTGAGGCAGTTATTCCTAACTTTTTAATTCACGAAGTTTATCAACGCGCTAGAAACATTAAAGACCGTTCAACCTGTAAGTACGACGACTTTCAAGCAGTCGATGGTCGCATAAACATCCCCAATCGTCCAGGAATTGGTCAAGAATTAACTGATGAAACAATTGCTTCAAGCAAAATGATAACCGTTAAATAACGAGGAGGGTGAACCAACATGATCGATAAATTTATTTTAGGTGGATACACAAGTGATAATTACACTAAGAACAACCAGTCAAAGGGACTTTACGTAGCAACTTTGGATACTGATAAAGAAAAAATAACTGACATTTCACTACTTGCTAAAGTTGAAAATCCAGCCTTTTTTAACTTTTCCAACAAAGATCAAAAAATCGCTACCGTTTTAACAAAAAACGAAAATGAAGGTGGGGTCGCCATTATTGATGCTTTAACAGGTCAAATCACTTCTGAGAACTATTTACCAAAACAACATGGATCTTATGAAGCGTATGATGCTACAAAAAACTTATACTTTTGGAATGAACTGACATATACCGTTCCATCTTATATTTCAATTGATACTAATCACAAGATCTTATTTGCAGCAAACTACAATACCAATGCTATTCACACTTATAAAATGGATAATAATTATCAAATCCTATCTCGTAATACCTATCCAATCAAGGGAAACGGGCCCAAAGTCGAACAGGATCACGCCCATATTCACTATGCTCGACTACTACCAGACGGTCGATTAATCGTTTGTGGTTTGGGATGTGACAAGCTGTTCGTTTTTGACGTCGATACTAGAAACGCCAAGCTTAAACTAGTTTACGAATTGAAAATGCAACCAGGATTTGGTCCTAGACAAATCGCTATGTCTAGCAAAACCAACTATATTTATGTATTAGGAGAACTAGCTAGTAAAGTTGCTGTCGTTGAATACGATCCCAAAACTGGCAAACTAGCTTTTATCGAAGATTATTCCAATATTCCAGAAGGGTACGCCGGACATAATGGATCTGCTGCAATTCGCCTCTCTTCTGATGAAAATCATTTGTATATTTCCAACAGAGGCCACAATTCTTTGACAATGTATCGCGTTCTAGATAGCGGAAGACGTCTAGAAAAAAACCAACAAATTAAAACTGAGGGCGTTTTTCCACGAGATTTCGGAATAAGCAAAGATGGCAATTTTATTCTTTGTGCAAACCAAAATACTAATGATTTAATTTTATTTAAACGTGATATAGAAAGTGGATTTCTACACGTAGTTCAACGCCATATTAAACATGATGCTTGTGTTCGAGTGGTAGAGGCTACGGATTTTCTAGCTTAAAAATCAAAACGTGAAGCTTTAAAAAGCTTCACGTTTTTTATTTAATATATTTTAAAAAATCACGAACTACAGGGTTTTCTTCTTTTTTATTATAAAGTAGCACGGAAGCATAATAAGAACTTTCCTTAGCACTTATTTTCAAGAAATTAATCATTGGATTTCGCACATTTTCAACTGATATCAATGGCTCTGGATAAAACCCAATTCCTTTATTAGTAGCGACCATCATATCACGTTGCTCAATTGAAGACACTCGTATAATATTGCCCCTAGGAAAAATCTTATTATATTTCGAGAAGAAAATATCTCTCAAATACGTTGATTGAACATTACTATAATAAAATACATATCTATTACCTAGATTACTCAAATCAATTGTTGCCTGGTTAGACAATGGATCCAATCGACTAATTCCAACAACCATATTGCCAACTATAAGTCGTTTTACCCCAATATTGTCTCCATAAGTCAAATTCGGATAATATTCAGGAGTGACAGCTAGGTGAATTTGACCGTCTTTAACCAGACTAAGCAACTGTTGCCCACTTTCTTCTCGAAGTTCGAGTTGGATATCATCTTTTTTCGCCAAAACATTAGAAAATTTTCTTTGCATAATAGTAGCTTGATTAGGTGACGAAAATCCCACAATGACTTTGCGATCATCATGCGTATTTTCTAACTGAATTTTATTATATGCATCCATGTAACTATTAAAAATATCAGTCGCTGTGACAATAAATTCACGCCCGATTGTCGTTAAACTAGTGTTATTCTTCTGTCGGGTAAAAAGTTTAACCTTCAACTCATTTTCAATTTGATCCATTTGTTTAGATACTGCACGTGGTGACAAGTAAAGTTTCTCAGCTGCCGCTCTAAAACTCCCGTACTTAGCAATCGTCAAAAAAGTATGCAATTTATTAATATCCATTAGCTAAACCTCCACTTTATCATTGTAGCTCATGTGACATTATTAACTAATATAATACATATGTACTTTTGGTTCCCATACTGACATTTTTGTGACTGTTTCATCATTATTATGACTATTACAATACAATTATGTGAATGATAAATAAATAACAAAGGAAGTATATTTAAAATGAAAACACCAATAATTGTAAAAATGGAGGTATATCCAGTAGCAGGTTATGACAGCATGCTATTGAATTTAAGCGGCGCTCATGGTCCTTACTTTACTCGTAACTTAGTTATTTTAACAACTAATAATGGACTTACTGGTGTAAGCGAAGTGCCAGGAGGTCATTCAATTACCAACACTTTAAATGACACAAAAGATATTGTTTTAGGTAGTTCTATTGGAAACTATAAACATGTGCTTCAAGAAATACAAAAAAAGTATGGTTACCGCGATGCAAGTGGTCGTGGAACACAAACTTTTGATTTACGTACGACGATTCATGTTATTACTGCTGTAGAAACTGCCTTTTTAGACATAATGGGTAAATACCTTCACGTTCCCGTTGCTGCATTATTAGGTGACGGCCAACAACGTGAAAATGTTGGTATTTTAGGTTATTTATTTTTTATTGGTGATCCTTCAAAGACAGATTTACCCTATATTAAAGACGATGATAATTCTGATGAATGGGGTAAATTACGTCGTAAACCTGCTATGGATGCTAAATCAATAGTTAAATTAGCAAGAGCTGCAAAGGATCGCTATGGTTTTAAAACCTTTAAATTAAAGGGTGGAGTTATGGACGGTGAAAAAGAAGTTGAAGTAATGAAGGCTCTCCATAAAGCATTCCCCACTGCAAAACTCGATCTAGATCCAAATGGCAGCTGGTCATTGAAAGAAGCTTTAAAGTATGCTGGTGAACTTAAAGGTGTTCTGCATTATATTGAAGATCCTTGTGGTGCTGAAGATGGATTTTCTGGACGTGAAATTCTTTCAGAATTCTTGAAAAAAACTCATATGCCAACCGCAACTAATATGGTGGATACGGACTGGCGTCAAATGTCTCATGCCATTGCATTAAACGCAGTTTCAATCCCACTAGCCGATCCTCATTTCTGGACAATGGAAGGTGCTGTTCGAGTTGCACAATTATGTGAAGCATTCGATTTAAATTGGGGCATTCATTCCAACAATCATTTCGATATCTCGTTAGCAATGGCCGTTAATACTGCAGCAGCTGCACCGGGAAATGTCTACGATATCGATACTCATTGGATTTGGCAAGATGGTCAAAACTTAACTAAGAATCCATATAAAATTGAAAATGGGAAAATCACTGTGCCACACACAAACGAAGGCCTTGGAATAGAACTTGATATGGATGCTGTTAAAGCCGCAAATAAACTTTACATTGACAAAGGACTTGGTGCACGTGACGATGCAAAGGCAATGCAATATCTGATCCCAGGTTGGAAGTTTGATCCAAAACGACCTGCCTTAGTTCGCTAATATAAACAATTCACGCAAAGCAACAAATTACTGTATTCAACAATTGTAGATATATTAAAATGCTTTCTAAAATATAACTAACCACACAAAAAGGCCTTGAACTCCACAGTTCAAGGCCTTTTTTTACTTTTTTGCAAAGAAATCGTTCGCAATATCTTGATAAGCATTAATCGTATCAAGATAACTCGAAAGTGTCGTATACTCGTTAATCTGGTGTGACGTGTTGTTCTTATCGGGACCTAATAAGATCACGGCCATTTTGTCGTTTTCCTGAACGTAAACACTCGCATCAGTCGCACCGTTATTGACAATCAACTCGGGCTTGCGATTCTGATAATCCTTTTTGGTAACCTCATAAGCATCCTGGACGAACTGATTGTCCTTATCGGTTTCAATTGGATAAAAGTTGTGAACCAACTTAAATTCGAGGTGATATGGGGTCTCGTCGTTCACTTTATCAACGATTGTTTGAATCAATTCAATCACGTTGTCGTTATTAAATGCAGGGGTCGGACGGACATTTCCAAGCAAACTAGCCGAACCAGGAATGATATTAACCTGTTCCCCACCGTTAATGACGGTGATACTGTGTTGGACTTTGCCAAGCACTGGATCAACTGGTAAATCGTTGAAGAAATCCGGCTCAGCTTGAATGTATTTAACCAAACCCGTAATAGCGTTCAAACCCAAATCAGGAGTCGAACTGTGCGCTGGTTTTCCAGTACTAGTAATCTGATAGTTCAGACTTCCAGAATGAGCGTAGGTGACATCACCATCGGAAGGTTCACCAACAATCATAGCGTCCACATCATCAATATACTTTGGTTCAATCTTATAAGCACCAGGAGCACCGAATTCTTCTCCTGAAGTCGCAATCAAACGAATCTTCCCATCAGGAACTTCGCCCTTATCAGCTAACTCACAGAGCGCAATCACCTCGGCCGCTAGCCCACTCTTCATGTCAGCGGCACCACGACCGTAGATCTTGTCACCCACGATTTCACCCTTAAACGGATCATGCTTCCAATTTTCCGGATGAGCAACTGCCACTGTGTCTTGATGTCCCTCTAAAGCCAGTACTTTCCCAGATTCACCAGTTCCAAGTTCAGCAATCAGGTTGGCACGACCGTCGCCAAACGGAAAAATCTTACTGTCAATACCGTGCTTTTTCAGCAGCTTCGACAAGTACTCTGAGATCTCAATTTCATTACCGTTCACGGACTTAATCTGAATTAAATCCTGTAGAATTTTGATTTTCTCTGCTTTTTCCATTCTTAAACACCCTTCTTTAAATTCTTATTTATTAACCGCGATCGGCGTGGTTAGCAAACTTAGCCCAGACATCACCAACAACTTGAATAATTAGAACCATGATGACAACTAGGATTGTTGCGACCAAGGTCGTGTCGTTTGCGAAACGGTTGTACCCATATGAGATGGCCATGTTACCAAGACCACCAGCACCAATGGCACCGGCCATTGCGGTTAAACCAACTAAACTAATCAAAGTTACGGTTGATACTCGAATCAACTCTGAACGCGCTTCACTAAGGTACACGCCGAAGATTAAGTCCCAGTTCGTGGCCCCTAGTGATTCCGCTGATTCAATGATGCCATGATCGACACTCTCCAGGGCGACTTGAACCTGCCGCGCATAAAACGGAAAGACTCCGACTGATAGAGGTACTAAAGCGGCCGTCGTTCCAATTTGGGTTCCAACAATCTTTTGCGTCACTGGGGCAATGAAGGCCAGCAAGATGATAAATGGAACGGCTCGGAATAGCGAAACAACTTTGTCGATAATCCAGAACAGTGGATGACACGGCATAATCCCGTTATCCGCAAAAATCACTAAACAAACTCCAAAGATGATTCCTGCAATTCCACCAAAGATTGCGGACCAAAACGTCATGTAAATTGTCTGATTAACGGCTGTAATCCAGCCTTCTTCACCATTTAATCCCTGTGAAACCACGTTGGGAAAATGAGTTGCAAACCAAGCTCCCATTATTCTGCCTCCTTCAATTCAGTGACCTTGATGTCTTGACCATTAAGGTACTTAACCGCTGCTTCTTGATCCTCTTGACTTCCAAGTAAATCAACAATCAACGTTCCAACGACCTGCTCACCCAATTTTTCAATATTACTGTAGATGATACTTGCCGAAATATGGAACTTCTCGTACAAGCTCACGATGATTGGATCGCTAATGTCATCTGATAGATACGTCAACTGAACTAGATTTCGCTTGTTAACGTCAATGTTCATCGACTTCAAGATTTCAAGTGCGTTGAAACTGTTTCCAACAATCTTTCTGGTAGTTGGATTCTTCGAATCAACGAAGATATCAAGTAGATTACCAACATCAACCACTTTTCCTTGACTCATGATGGCAACTTCCTGACAAATGCGTTTGATGGCTTCCATTTCATGGGTGATCAGAATAATCGTTAAGCCATATTTCTCGTTCAATTCTTTCAGTAAATCCAAGATTTGATCGGTATTTTTAGGGTCAAGTGCAGATGTGGCTTCGTCAGAGATCAAAATCTTAGGGTCGTTAGCGAGCGCTCTAGCAATCGCTACTCGTTGCTGTTGACCACCAGAGAGTTGGGATGGATAGGCTTTTAGGTAATCACCCAAACCAACAATGTCGAGCATCTTCTTGGCTTTCGCTTCACGTTCTTTTTCCTTTAGACCACTGTGCTTTAATCCGAATTCAACGTTGCGTTGGACATTTTGTTCCTCAAGTAAGTTGAAGTGTTGAAAAATCATCCCAATTTGGCGCCGTTCGTCACGCAACTCTTTCGTATTAATTGAAGAAACTTGGTCGCCTTCTTTTTTATAGAAGGTTTTCCCAAACACATCGACTTCCCCGTCGGTTGGTCTTTGTAGCAGGTTAATGGTTCGAACTAACGTCGATTTACCGGCACCGGAGTAGCCAGCAATTCCGAAGATTTCACCTTTGGGAATTTTCAACGATACGTCGGAAACGGCGTGAATCACATTCTTTTTTTGTTTGAACGTAACTGAGACGTCCTTGAATTGCACAATATTATTACTCATTAGTTCCTCCTAAAATTTACGATTCCAAGCAGGAATTTCGGTGTTTCCATAATACTTCTTGACCAGTTGCTCGGTCTTCTTGGTCTGGAATGATTTTACAACGTCTTTGTAGTTCTTGTTATTCTTCTGGTCCTTGTTAGCAGCAATCAAATTGATCCACTGTTTCGAATCATTGTTGAGTGGTTCGGTAAAGATTGTTTCCTTATCACCTAAGTGAGCGGGAACGGCGTAAGTATTATTAATAACGGCACCATCGACACTGTTTAGTACTCGTGGGGTTTGTGATGCATCCACTTCTTTGAAATTCAAGTGCTTCGGATTACTCTGAATGGCGTTTAATCCTAAAAAGCCCTTCTGGTTTTTCAAAGTGATAAGTCCCGCGTTCTTAAGGAGGTAAAGCGAACGACTCTCATTGGAAGTATCGTTTGGAACGGCAATCGTCCCACCATCCGGAATATCCTTAACGTTCTTGTACTTCTTTGAATAAAGTCTGATAGGAGCGATGTAGGTGTTACCAACGGAAACAATGTCAGAATGATTTTGCTTATTCCAGTTATCTAAGAAGGCATAATGTTGAAATGAGTTCAAATCAATCTCGTGTTGAGTCAAAGCCTTGTTGGGTTGCGTGTAATCAGTAAAGTGGGTGAACTTAATGTTAACCCCATACTTCTTCTTGGCAGTCTCAGCGACTGACTTCCAAATCTCATCGTCTGATTTAGAGCCGCTCATTAGACCGACGTTAACGGTCTTTTTACTCTCAGCCGAGTGTCTGGCAAAACTAAACCAACCTAACCCAACGATCACAACCACAATGATAATTCCAATAATCCACTTAGTACTTCTCCTCATGATGTCCACTTCCTAATTTTTATTTGATTGCTTAATTCATTAAATTAAATAAAAAAAGCATCCGCCCTTTAATTAAAAAGGACGAATGCTTTCGTGTTACCACCTTAGTTTACAGTTACCCTTTCAAGTAACTGCCTCAAAGACTACTCTAGTCGACGTCTGAACTAGAAGAGCCTTGCGATGATATCGGTAGCAACCCCGTCGCTGGTTCGAAATTCTTGCCAGTAAATGATTAAAAGTCCATATTCCCCGAATTCATCTCATCCCTTCACACCGACCAGAGACTCTCTTAGAAAATTCAACGGGTACTCAGCTTTTCCATCTCGTTTATTTAATTTGTTGTAAGTATACTAATCCGTCGACCAATATCTGTCAACAAAAATTTTAATTATTTTTTAAAACTAGCTAGTGAACCCATTGGGTCCCAAGGTTCAAGCATCTTAGGTGCCTGTTTTTGTTCCTCAAGTTGCTTGTCAGACATGTACTTCTTGTTGATAACGGTCTGGTAAACAAATTCGTTGAACCAGTCGTCACTCATGACGAAGTAACCTTTTTCACCGACCTTTTCACCCCAGCTGTTTTCAACCTTCCACTTGGTTGGTTGATCATCAACTAGGTCAACGCCAGTAATTACCATGGCGTGGGTCATCATGCTTTCCTTGTAGTCAAGTCTTGCACCCTTACTCATCTTCAGGTCAGTGCTGAACAAAGCATCCTTGTGGTACAAGTGCGTATCCATGATGCCCTTTTTACGGTCAGAATCTTGGACAACGTCACAGCCGAACCAAACCGCTTCACCGTTTTTTAATTGCTTAATAGCTAAGTCTTTCAATTCATCAATCTTCAGGTTTAAATGCTTAACCTGTCTGCCACCAACCACGTTGCCTAACATTTCAATCGTGTAGGTCTGATCAAAGGGCTTGTCACCAGTTGGTGAGTTAATCAATGAAACGTAGTCTTCCAGGTTGATGTTGACGTACTTATCAAAGAATTCTTTCGGAGTCAGGTCCTTATCAATGTGGTACTTATTGTCAGTATCACGGTATTCAAAATCAAAGCGCTTCGTTGGGCGACCCAGCGAGTATGCCAAAATGCGGTAAACATCGTTTAGCATCTCACTCTTAGTTGATTCAAGCTTTCCTTCCGTCGCACCGTCCTTCACCATTTTACGCAATTCTTCCGCATCCCGCCGTAATTTCAGGTTTAAAGTCTGATTCAATTCATCAGAGCGATTACTATTGTAAGTTTCAACCATGGTTGAACTTGGAACAACTCCGTACTTTTCAATGATGGCGCACAACATGTCCCATTGGCCCCCGTCTTGTTGTGGGGTTTCCATTAAGAAGTCGATCTTGCGTGAACCTAATGGTTGATCAGCGGTTTTAATCACGTTTTCTAAGAAGTAGTTTGATTTTTCAAACTTATCCCAGAAGTTAACGTAGTTCTGTGATAATTCAAATTTTGGTGAAACCTTGTAGTTTTCGGCAATCTTAAAACGCATGGTGTTAAGTGCTGAAAACATCCAGCACCTTCCACTTTGCTTCTGATCAGCAACGTGTTGTTCGGGAACTTCGACCGAGAAAACTCGTTTCATTTTTTCATCAGCCTTGTAATCAGCAGCACTATTGTTAATTCCATTATGAGAAACGGCCCGTTCTAAGACCAGACTGTCGTCTTTGTCTTCATAACTTTTTTCATACCATTCCAGGTCTTGCGGATTAATTGCTTTCTTATCCAAAATGATCACTCCTTAATATTTTTCTTGTCAGTATTGTATCACTTGTCCTCTCGTTTGAGACACTTTTAACTTGACCAATCCTAATCAAACCTCAATTTCAATCGTTAATCAAAAACTTGCATAACTAAACCCCATCACAAAGGGATTCTCATCCGCTAAAAGTTACATAATCAAAGATGTGTATCATTTTCATTATTTAGCTCCCCTTACTCATGTCACAAGTTTTGTAACGTCAAGCAAAAACGTTGATATAACGTCACTTGCTTTAAAGATTTATTAAGATTCTTAAGAAAAATATAAAAAACGTATTTACTTTTGTGAAACACGCGCGTATATTCGACAAAAAGCAAAACAGCAAACATGGAGGTGTTTCATTTGAACCATAAGAAGATATTTTCAGTAGCATTCATTGGTGCCGCTTTAGCGCTAATGCTTACTGGTTGTTCTTCTGGAAGTAGTAAATCGGGGAGTAAGGACATGGCAGTCAACTCCAGCGATATTATTTCTACGATGGACTCAAGTATGGTAACGGATAGTATTGGAGCGCAAAACCTAAACAACACGATGGAAGGTCTTTATCGCTACAATAACCGCAAGATTGAACCTGGCATTGCGACCAAAATCGTTACCCCAACCAAAGGTGGAACTCAGTATAATTTCGATCTGAGAAACGCTAAATGGTCAAATGGAGACCCCGTGACCGCGTATGACTTTGTCTACGCATGGAGAAGAATCGTTGATCCAAAGACGGCTTCTCAATACTCCTACATTTTTGAGGGAGTTAAAAACGCTGACAAGATTACCAACGGGAAGGCTTCACCAAAGACCTTAGGCGTTAAGGCCATTGGTCCCCATAAGTTACAAGTTAACCTGTCGCAACCAATTCCCTACTTCAATTCTCTCTTAACTGGTGCGTCATACTTGCCACTCAACCAAAAAGTGGTTGAAAAGGCTGGAAGTCAATATGGATTAAACAGTAAGGACATGGTATTCGATGGACCATTCAAGTTAGATAAATGGCAGGTCGGAAACACCGCCTGGACTGAGAGCAAGAATAACTCGTACTGGAACCAAAAGAACATTAGATTGAACGCCGTTAAGTACTACGTTGTTAAAGATCCTAACACCGGCTTGAACCTGTACTCTAGTCACGTAATTGACCAGTACAACGGCCTAACCGGTGATTCAGCTAACCAACTGAAAAACGAAAAAGACTTCTCAACGAAACCAACTTCAAGTACTTTCTACATTGAGATGAACGAGAAGAAGGATCCGTTCTTCAAGAACACCAAGATTAGACAAGCCATTGGTCATTCCATCAATCGTCAGCTCCTTTCTAACCAAGTGTTAGGTAAAACCGCCACACCAGATTCAAGTGTCGTTCCAGCTAAGATGAGTTGGAACAAACAAACTGGAGTTGATTTCAAAAACGAAAGCCAAAGCAAACAGGACGCAAGTTATAACGACTACAATCCCAAGTTAGCTAAAAAGCTTTGGACTGAGGGTCTAAAGGAGACCGGAAAGAAAAACCTCAACTTAACCTTGTTGGGTGACGATACCGATTCGTCCCTAAAGCAATCCGAGTTCTTGCAAGCTGAACTACAGAAACTACCTGGATTGAAGGTCACCCTTTCAAACGTGCCGTTTAAGAACCGACTTCAACGTTCATCTAGTGGGGACTTTGACATGGTTGTCTCAGCTTGGAACGCCGACTTCCCAGATCCAGTAACCTTCTTGAACCTCTTTGAAACCGGTGGCGCTATGAACGATGGTCACTGGTCCAATAAAGCGTTCGACCAACAGATCAAACAAGCATCTGATAAAAACGCCGGCAACTATCAAGCCCGTTGGCAGAACCTCCTGAACGCTCAGACCATCTTGACTAAGCAAGAGGGAGTCGTTCCACTTTACCAGCAAAACACCGCTGCTCTTACCAGAAGCGACGTTCACAATTACAACCTGTCACCAAACGGGAATTTCAATCTCGCGGCTACCTACAAGAAATAAAGAGAGGTAAATTAAAATGACTAAATACATCATCCGTCGAATTTTCTACCTAATCCTCACTTTATTCATTGTTGCTTCGGTTACCTTCTTCCTGATGAAATTTTTACCCGGTACGCCTTACTCAAACCAGGCAAAACTCCAGCCAAGTCAAATCGCAATAATGAACCAAAAGTACGGATTAAACAAATCACTTTGGGATCAGTACTTAATCTACATGGGAAATTTACTCCACGGAAATCTAGGTACTTCATTTCAATTTAACAACCAACCAGTTACTCAATTGATTGCCCATGACATTGGTCCTTCAATGCAGATTGGTACCCAAGCCATGGTCGTTGGTTCGGTTCTTGGCATCATCCTTGGTGCCGTTGCCGCCATCAAGAAAAATACCTGGGTTGATTCAAGTGCCACCTTCATCTCAATCCTTGGAATCTCAATTCCAAGTTTCGTTTTAGCCGTTCTGCTTCAGTACTACTTCGGCTACAAACTGCAATGGTTCCCAGTTGCCCTCTGGCAGAACTTTAGTTCTAGTATCCTACCGACGTTAGCGCTTGCGGCCTTTCCACTTGCAAACGTCGCCCGGTTCATGAGAACTGAAATGGTTGATGTCTTAGATAGTGACTACATTGAACTGGCGAAAGCCAAGGGTGATTCGGAAAGAAAGACGATTACGCATCATGCGCTTAGAAACTCACTGATTCCCGTTATCACCATCGTTGGTCCCATGGCCGTTTCAATCATGACCGGTTCACTGGTGGTTGAAAACATCTTCTCAATTCCTGGAATTGGTAATCAATTCGTTCAGTCCATTCTGACGAACGATTACCCTACCATCATGGGACTGACAATCTTCTACTCATTCTTATTAGTTGTCATTATCTTAGTTGTCGATATTCTCTATGGAATCATCGATCCACGAATCAGACTAGGAAACGGAGGTAAAGAATAATGGCCGAAAACTTACCACCACTTGAAGATCAGTTCCAGTTCGCAAGTGACGATCTTTCAAACTTGGACACTGAATCGGAATCAATTAACACCCCATCTTTAACGTACTTTCAAGACGTTAAACGAAGACTAGTTCGAAATAAAGTTGCCATGACTTCTTTGATTCTCTTAGTCATTATCGCCCTAGTCGCAATCTTCGCCCCGATCCTCTCACCACACGATCCAAACGCTCAAAACGTCCTGTATGCGAACTTACCACCAAAGTGGGGTTCACTTAACATCCCCGGTCTAAATGGGATTCACGAAGCCGGTGGCCACATGGTCAACGCATATCAAGCAGAACACGTTCCAAAGGGAACCTACTACATCATGGGGACCGACTACCTTGGTCGTGACCTCTTCTCAAGAATTCTGTACGGGACCCGGTTATCACTGTTTATCGCGGTTGTTGCGACAGCCGTTGACCTTCTTGTTGGTGTTCCATACGGTTTAATCTCCGGTTGGGTTGGCGGTGCCGTTGACACCTTCATGCAGAGAATCGTTGAAATCCTCTCATCAATTCCTAACCTAATCGTCGTTGTTTTATTACTACTAATCCTAAAACCCGGAATCACTTCAATCATTATCGCCATCGCCTTTACCGGATGGATCACCATGTCACGTTTAGTTCGTGCTCAGACCTTTAAACTAAAGGAATCCGAATACGTCTTAGCCGCCAGAACTCTTGGTGAATCACCATTCAAGATTGCGATGAAACACCTGATTCCAAACCTCAGTTCTACTATCATTATTCAAACCATGTTCACTATTCCATCGGCCATCTTCTTTGAAGCCTTCCTAAGTTTCATTGGAATTGGGATCCCAGCACCAAACGCATCCCTTGGTACACTTCTAAACGATGGTCAGAAGGCCTTTCATTTCTTACCATATCAAATGTGGGTTCCAGCAATCGTACTGTCTGTCATTATGATTACGACCAACCTGCTTGGAGATGGATTAAGAGATGCGTTCGATCCAAAATCTAAGTAAAGGAGACAGATAAGATGGCTCAAAAAGTTTTAGACGTTAAAAACCTGTCAATTGATTTTGCTACCCTAAACGGAACCGTGAAGGCCATTCGTGACGTTAGCTTCCACCTTGACAAAGGAGAAACGCTCGCCCTTGTTGGTGAATCTGGTTCAGGGAAATCAATCACCGTGAGAACGATCATGCGTCTTCTAGCTGATAACGAAACCATCACCAACGGTACAATTGATTTTGAAGGCAAAGATATTTTAAAAGAATCCAAAAAACAAATGGACAAGATTCGTGGTGGCAAGATTGCCATGATTTCTCAGGATCCCATGACCTCACTGGACCCCACCATGAACATCGGTAATCAAGTGGCTGAACCACTCCGAGTTCACGAGGGAATGTCCAAAGGAAAAGCCTTAAAGCGGGCGGCTGAGGTACTAGAAGAAGTCGGCATTCCCAACGCGAGAGAACGGATGCGCGACTATCCCCACCAATTTTCTGGTGGTCAAAGACAAAGAATCGTGATTGCGATGGCTATTATTGACCATCCTGATGTTCTAATCGCCGACGAACCGACTACCGCATTGGACGTTACGGTTCAAGCTCAAATCATTAAGCTACTAAGAGAGTTAAAGGACAGAATTGGAACGTCGATTATCTTTATCACTCATGACTTAGGAGTGGTTGCCAACATCGCCGATCGAGTAGCAGTCATGTACGCCGGTAAGATTGTCGAGTATGGAACCGTTGACGACATTTTCTACAATCCACAACATCCCTACACGTGGGGACTCCTTGATTCCATGCCGACCCTCTCAATGAAGAGTGACCGCTTAAACACGATTCCAGGGACCCCGCCAAACTTGATTAACCCACCAAAGGGTGACGCTTTCTATGCCCGTAACAAGTACGCTTTAAAGATCGACCATGAACAACAACCACCCTTCTTCAAGGTCAGTGACAGCCACTACGCCGCCACCTGGTTGTTAGATAAGCGAGCTCCAAAGGTTACCCCACCGGAATCAATTCAAAAGCGCCAGGCTGAATTTAAGAAACGAGGTGAAAACGACCATGACTAAAAAAGATCCCATTGTTTCAGTTAAACATTTAAAACAATACTTTAACGTCGGAAAGCCCGATGAAGTTAAGGCCGTTGACGACATCTCATTCAACATTTATCCTGGTGAAACGCTGGGACTGGTTGGTGAATCTGGTTCTGGTAAAAGTACGACCGGAAGAGACATCATTCGTTTATACGACCCCACTGATGGTGAAATTGACTTTGAGGGGCAAAACATCTCGAAGCTAAAACGAAAACAGATGAAAAACCTGCGTAGTCAGATGCAGATGATCTTTCAGGATCCGTATGCCTCACTGAACCCCCGAATGAAAGTGGAGGACATCATCGCCGAAGGCCTTGATATCAATCACCTGGTTAAAGATTCTGATGAACGAGATAACCGAGTTCGAGAGCTCCTTCACCTCGTTAACCTAAACGAAGAACATGCCAGTCGTTACCCCTACGAGTTCTCTGGTGGTCAACGACAACGAATTGGAATCGCTAGAGCCCTAGCAGTTAAACCGAAGTTCATCATCGCTGATGAACCAATTTCCGCCCTTGACGTTTCCGTTCAGGCTCAGGTCGTAAACCTAATGCAGGACATTCAAGAAAAAGAAGGTCTGACCTACCTATTTATCGCTCATGACCTTTCAATGGTAAAGTACATTAGTGACCGAATCGCCGTCATGTATGCTGGTAAAATCGTGGAAATGGCTGATACCGATGAGTTATACAACCATCCCCTTCATAAATACACCCAGAGCTTGTTGTCAGCAGTACCAGTTCCTGACCCACACTCAGAGAAACAGCACAAGATTATCAAGTTCGACCACAGTCAACCATTTAAAGAAGACCAATACCTTCAGGAAGTCCGTCCTGGTCACTGGCTCTACTGTAGTGATGAGGAAGCCCAACAATACAAATAGCCGTTTCAAAAACGTTCGATTGAAAATAAATTCAGTCGAACGTTTTTTATTTCTCTTAATTCAGCCTTCAATTGCGGGAGTAACAAGGGAATGGTATTATTAATGTGAATAATTAATTCAATCACAAGATGGAGGTTTATCTCAATGAATAACACTAACGAAAAATTCTGCGTTAAATGCGGCAAGAAGATTCCCAAAGAAACGAAGTTTTGTCAATATTGTGGTGCCAAACAGCCAGAAATCAATTCGACCCCGCATAATGAGTCACAACCAAGTCCAGCAAGTATGCAACCCCAGACTACTAGCAATCAGGGCAATCCCAAAACCATCAGTACCCTTCTACTGGTGTTCGGTTGGATTTCCGCCGTTTTGTCGACCCTCTTTGTCCCCATCGTGTTTGGAATTATTGGAATTGTGCTTGGCGCAATCGAACTCAAATACCACCAAAATGCTGGAATTATTTTGATAATTGCGTCAGTCGTTTTGATGATCATTGGAATTATTTTCGGGATGGTCATGGGTTCACAAGTATTTTGAAAGTAGGATGAAATCTAATGAATAATACAAAGTTTTGTGTCAACTGTGGTAAAAAGATCAAAAAAGACGCGAGCTTTTGTCCGTATTGTGGAGCTGAGCAACCTCAGACAACCAAGCAACAAACCAAAACCAGTCCGACTGAGAATCATCCCCAAAACAATAAAAGTAACTTGAAGAAACTGCTAGGTGGGATTGGAACGGTCGTTCTTGCCGTTATTTTCGGTTTGAATTTCTACTTTAGGGCGCGCCATGTTTTCCCTAATCAGGATACGAATGCTAGTAGCGTGATTAAGTCGATTAATCATACAGCACGTCCTGATAATGATGCACCTAATGGAGCTTCATTAAGTGATGAACTTAATGAAGCACATGCCACGTTAATGTATAATACGAAAGACAAATCATATAAATTTTACATAAAGCATCCAAACGATAAAAAGAATGCAAATTATGGTAGCTTCTACTTGATCAAGGCCAAATTACCACACCAAAATCAGTCATTTTACATGTATAAAGTTCTAAACAATGACGATTCTAACGAAGATCCTAAAAAACTCCCCTTACAATTAGCTAGTAGTCTCACTGATACTTTCCACCTAACTAAAACCGCTATTAATATAAATTGGGGAGATAATATGAAATCAGGAAAACACTTTATTATGGGTCCACAACAATAATAATCTGTATAAAAAAACACTGCCCATTAAGCAGTGTTTTTTTACTAACTATTTTAATTTCTTCAAATAGCTAACATCTGGTCCGCCAAAGCGATTGCCTTCGTCCACAGAGCTAAACAGCATGAAAATGAAAACGATGATACTTCCAACAAATGGAATCAGTTGTAACCACCAGAAACCAGCTGAATAATTGATGTCATGAAATCTACGACACGTAGAAGTGATTTGTGCAATACCCGCGGCAACACCAAAAACAAGAAATGCAATTCCAATCAATATTGTAATCGCGTATGCCACCGAAGAATCTATACTACCGAACACAAACATCAAGAAATAAAAAGCAACTGTAATTAAACATACATCTAAGTATGACCACCAATACGACGCCCTGCTCATCCTTCCAGAAATATGAAACATGTTCCCAAATAAATCCTTAAACGATGTAATCATGTTAGGTGATGAATATTTCGAGCGAATATCCGCTCTATTATTGGATTCTGGCCGATAAGTCTGCTGTTCATTATTAGTTTCTTGATAACCATAATTAGCCTGTTGATTATCAGTGCTTTGATTACTTTGGGCATCAGCCATCTCGGGTTGAGCTTGACCGCAATAAGGACAGAATTTAACATCCGCCTTTAACAACTTGCCACAATTGGGACAGTGCTTGGTGTCATCCATCGTAAAACCTCCATAGTATGTATTTAAATCGATGCTAATGTAACATCTACTTTTATTTTACACTATTTGCCATGTCAAAATAGGCGAAAGTGAACATTTTTGAACTATCTCCGTCAATTTGAGTCTGAATTGCCAAGTTAAAGGCACCATCACAATTATTTTCTTTCACAATATCTCTAATTTTATTAAAAGCTTCCTGTTGAAATTCACGCAAAATCTGATCATCATCTGGAATATAGTGGTCACTTAACGCCACTGACCCGTTTTGCTTGAATTCATATCCATCAGGAATTGCACCAACTGAAACAGGAATCACAATTTTAAGTTGACCATCGTCTTGTTTTTCATTTGAGCCAACTTCAACCGTAGTTGTCTCCTCTTCCTGATTCATTTCTTCCAACTCATCAATAGTAGGTTGTTTGTACCCACATTTCGTACAGAACTTCACGTCAACTGGAATTTCAGCTCCACAGTTAGGACAAAATCTTGTTTTTAAAGTCATTTTAATCTCTCCTTTTAATATGTACTAAAAGAACTCTGACACCTTGCCAGAGTCCCATTATTTAGTTAAATACCATTCCACCATCAATCAAAAGTGACTGACCAGTCATGTAGTTAGAGTCAGGACCAGCTAAAAATGAAACACAGCCAGCAACGTCTTCAGGTTTTGAAAGTCGTTTCAAGGCAATGTTTTTTGCAAACTGTTCCATTCCCCATTCAAATGGTTTCCCGGCTTCATCAGCCACATTTTGGGCAATATCATTCATCATGGGAGTGACCACGATGCCAGGGCAGTATGCATTAACGGTAATCCCGTCATCGGCAAGTTCCTTGGCGGTTGTTTCAGTAATTCCTCTGATAGCGAACTTAGTTGAACCATAAACGGTCAAGTTCTCATTACCGGTCATCCCAGCTTGAGATGAAGCATTAATAATCTTACCGCCATGCCCAAGTTCTTTGAACTTCTTAGCGGCAGCCTGGATTCCCCAAATAGTACCACCCACGTTAATTTTTTCGGCTTGTTCCAGGACCTCTGGAGTAACGGCCTGGATTGGTGTGGTTGGCGCAATTCCAGCGTTGTTCACAATCACGTTGAAGTCACCAAAGTGTTTAGCGGCCTTTTCAACGGCTGCAAAAACTTCGTCACGATTGGCAACATCGGTTTTAATGGCAATGGCGTCCCCATTGTCACTTTGAATCTCTTTAGCAACCTCTTCCACCTTATCCAAATGACGACCAACCAGTGCCACGGAAAAGCCATCTTTACTCAATCGTTTGGTAATAGCCTCTCCGATTCCTTGTCCAGCACCTGTCACTAGAGCCACTTTCTTATCCATCGTTCAATTTCCTCACTTACTATAATAATCAATCTTTATGTTAATTTTATCACAGCTAAATGCTTCTAAGATATAAAAAACGGAAAACTATTCTTAGTTTTCCATTCTTACTTATTTAATTTAAATGCCAGTTCAAAAATAAATCATGATTAACCAGTATATAATCTATATATTTTGTATTTTAATTTAATTGATTGGTAACAATTTGTTGGTAATTAAGCCAAAGTGCTGTATATGGAGAATTACTATTAAGCTGCCATGGTTTGGGTTTACCACAGAAATGAATTATAACCGTATTTTTCATAACCCAATCAAGGTCTTCTTTTCCCCCACTACGAGTTAAATAATTTAAGGATTGACGCGCATCAAAATTCCAGATATCTTCAGAGATTTCCTTGGTATCATTGCCATATAAATAATTTAGAATATCTTGATCTGGTAAAATTAGATAATCATTGTACTTTTTAATAGTATCAATAATGTCTTGAAGCCTAATTTTTTTACGCATTTGATCCAAATCCATTACCATAACTCCTGAATTATAATAACCCCCATCGGTATCAAGACGTAGATTATTAATAGATCTCATAATGTCAGTAAGCCCTTTATGAACTGCAGCCGCAAACATTTTTCCATCTAGGGGGAGATTCCAAAGAGGTTGAATGTCGTTAATAGCTAAAAGATCAGGATCCAAATAAATTACTTTTTTTAAATCTTTTGGTAGAACATTACCACATAATAATCTAAAATACATTTCTTTTGGATAATGATAAACACTTAAAAAAGAATCTGGAATTTTTAAATTTTGACCCGTTTGGATTGATTGAAGTTCCATATGCAGTTCACCAGCATAATTAATAAGTTGTTGATTATTTTATGGTGTAAAATCAGCTTGTAAAACCCAAATTCTAAAATTAACATCTGGATTGTTAAGTCTAAGTGAATATAACATAATTTTTAATGGATTAATGTACCCTTGATTGATAGTTACAAGAATTTCAATTGGTTGTTTTGTAGTCATATTTTACTCCCATAATTTATTTGATATTATTTCACCACATTTGAATATATTTCTCAACAATTATGTATAAATAATGGGAAGCCATCTCACGGCTTCCCATTTATCAATTATTCTTCATTTTGCAATCGAGAATGATGAATCCCGTAAACAAAGTAGATCACAATTCCCAGTGCTAACCAACCAATTACCGCAATCTTGGTCACGTTCGGTAACATGATAATGAAGTAGATACTCATCAGTCCGGCTAGAATTGGCAGGTATGGGTAAAGTGGCATCTTGTAACCAGTATTCTTGATGTCCTTTCTTCGTCTCAATGGAATGATCCCAAATGAGATAAAGGCAAACGCAACCAAAGTTCCAGCGTTAATCAATGAAACTAGTTGGGTCAAAGGAACAACCCCGGCAAAGATGGCCTGAATGATGACGGCTAACCAAACCGCATAAGTCGGAATTCCGGTCTTGTGGTTAATCTTTCCCATTTTCTTAGAAATCAGTCCGTCACGTCCAAGTGAATAAACCAGTCGGGAACTCCCGATGACCATGGTGACCATGGCGGTGAAAATCCCAAACAGCGCTCCAATCGTGATGGACTTGTTCATAAAGTTCAGGTGCACCATGGAGAATGCCAAAGCGGCTGGATCGTCAACGTTTAGTAGTGAGTAATGAACCATTCCGGTCAGGACCAAAGAGAACCCGACGTATAGGACGGCCGCAATTAGAACGGTTCCCAGAATTCCTTTGGCCATATTCTTATTAGGATTAATGGTTTCAGCGGAGTTCGATGCCAACGCGTCAAAGCCCATGAAAGCAAAAAAGACGGTGGCAGCGGCGGTTGAGATTCCCCCTAAACCAAACGGAGGGGTGTGAAATTGTTTCGGGTAAAACGGAACGTAGTTGCTTGACTTGATGTAAAAAACACCCACAACGATAAACAAAACAATGATGCCAATCTTGACCAGCACGGCAACATTTTCAATCTTCTTGGAAAAATTAGTTCCCATTAAAGCGAGTAATCCAACTAACAGGGTAATGACAACGGCACTGATGTTGACGATACCACCCTCCATCGGCCCACTTTGAAGAAACTTCGGAATGTTAATCCCAATGGCGGCTAAAATATTGTTATTAAAGTACGAAGCAAATCCAGTGGCCTCAGCGGAGACTGCCAAGAAGTACTCTAGGATTAGTCCCCAACCAAGAATCCACCCGATAATCTCGCCGTAAACGACGCTTCCAAAGGAGTATGCTGAACCAGCAACGGGCATTGCCGACGAAAACTCGGCATACGCCATGCCCACGACCCCAGCTAAGATGGCAGCAAGCAAGAATGCCAGTGCGACTGCTGGTCCTGCGTGTAAAGCTGCTTCGTGTCCTGGAAGAATAAAGATCCCAGTTCCGACAACGGCTCCGACGCCCAGACCGATTAGATCTTTAGCGGTCAGTGTTCGCTTTAAGCCGGCATCGGCTTTGACGAAACTAGCAACCGATTCTCTCTTGAACATATTATGCATATGCATCACTCCTTTTCATTTGTATTGCATTGAATTGTACCGTGAAAAAAAGATGATGACAATTACTTTTTAAAGATTTTCTTAAATAAAAAAGAACTGAGACCCTTGCATCCCAGTTCTTAATTAATTTTTTTACTTTTTAACCGCCCACTGTGGTTGTTCACCCTTTAGGACTTTTACAATTTCACTGGCAGCGTCATGCGCCATCCGGTTCATGCATTCCACCGTGTTAGAGGCAATGTGCGGTGTCAACAAGACGTTATCCAGCTTGTAGAGTGGACTGTCCATTGGTAGTGGTTCAGAATCAAACACATCCAGGGCAGCGGCCTTAATTTCGTGACTCTTTAAAGCGTCGATTAGATCATTCGTATTAATGAGTGCTCCACGAGCCAAATTAATGAGAACCGCCGAGTTGTCCATCATCTCAAATTCACGTTTACCAACGCTTTGTTTAGTAGAGGGTAGCACTGGCATGTGTAAAGTGACGATATCTGAATCAGTAAAGATGGCATCGCGATTAACCGCTTTACCGTATTCAGAGTCTTCAGCATGGGGTGAATTGTAGATGACATTCATCCCCAGTCCACTCACCTTCTTAGCGACCATCTTGCCGATTCGGCCATAACCGAGAATTCCGAGGACCTTGCCTTCTAAATCAAAACCCATATGATCTTTCTTGTAGTTCCAGTTCCCCTTACGCATCTCGTGCGAATCATTGGTAACGTTCTTTGATACGTCAAAGATTTCGGCTAACGTCGTCTCCGCAACCGTTGAGGCATTGGCGAGCGGCGTAATTGTTACATATATGCCATGTTGTAACATAAAGGGAACATCGATGTTGTCATAACCCACACCGTTTCTAGCAATGATTTTTAAGTTCGGCATCTTTTCAATGGTGTCATTTGGAAACGGGGTCGTGCCAATCAGGATGCCATAAGCATCGGCGGCCATGTCAAGCAACGTTGAAATCTTCTTGTCAGGTAATTCCACAACATCAAAGCCACTGTCTTTCAGTAGCTGTTTTCCATCTGGAGCCAAACTTGCTTGTACTGCAACTTTTTTAGCCATCATAATCTCTCCCATCTACTTACGATTCACTAACGTGTTCTTTTTTATAAAATTCATTTAATTCACTTGGAGTAGGATAGCCGTCGTTATCACCGGGCGTCTGAACTTGGAGCGCCCCAACGGCATTTCCCCGCATGACCGCACTCTTTAGATTTTTGCCCTCTAGTAGTGCGGTAATTACCCCGAGTGCAAACCCATCACCGGCACCAACCGTGTCAACGGCGTGATCGACCTTAAAACCGGAGACCGTGTATGAATCACCATCCTTGGTCTTCACATACGCACCATCAGGGCCCAACTTAATGAGCACCGCGTTCGTGCGTTCGCCATTTTGGAGATAAAAGTCAGCGATTTTTTCTGGGTCATCATTTCCCATGAGAACCTTGCCCTCGTTTACACCTGGCATCACAATGTCAGCGTTTTTAGCCAATTCGTTAATCGTCTTAATCATTCGATCATGATCACCCCACAGTCCGGGACGCAGGTTTGGATCAAACGTTATCTTGATTTCATTATTAATCAATCGGTCCATTAATGCACGATATGAGTCTTCCGCTTCAGATGACAAAGCCGGGAAGATCCCCGTTAGATGAGCCATTTTGACGTCGTCAAGATTAATCTCGTCAATGACTCCCCGTTTTAAATGCGAAGCGGCCGATCCCGTGCGATAGTTGAACGTCTGGGGATCACCATGTGTCACCATCTGTTTTAATTGATGACCCGTCCAGTGATCGGGATCGTCTTTAACGTAGTCAATGCCAACACCGTGGTCGATAATCACGTCTTTGGCATATTTACCCAGCGGATCGGTTCCTACTTGAGACACGTACTCGGCGGAATGTCCCAGTCGTTTAGCACCAATGGCCACGTTTAGTTCCGCTCCCCCAAGGATTTTTAGATAGTGGGTCGAATCAGCTAAAGTAGCGTCAGGATCGGTTGAGGCGAACGTCACCACTGGTTCACCAATTGTCAGAAATTCACTCATAATTTTCACCTTTCTTTAATCATCTATCCGAAGAATAAGTACACTAATATTTCGTTTAAAATGGAGACAATCCACATGACCGGAACTCCCAGTTTCAGTAGTTGCTGGGGACGAACCTTCATGTAGTCAAGACCCCAGACGTTCCATGACTGAGTGATGTCAGTTGAAACCGCCATCAGAGTTGGAACGTACATTAACGGTAACAAGAACATGTCGTTAAACATTCCAGTAGCGGAAAGTACGGCAGCCGTCGCAGCTCCTGCACCCCAGACCTGAAGTGGTCCTCTAAACAATGCTAAGGGAGCAAGAACCCCGATTCCAAGTGCTAGGAGTAAATGACTGTTTGGTAGGATGGCACTGAAGATTCCCTTGAAACGACCAGCGTTTAACTGAGCCGCACCGGCAAACATAACCAGTGCCATCAAGAACATGATTAAGCCCGAAATGTCGTTAATGGACTGTTTAATCGTGGTATTAAGAAATTCTTTGAATTTTTTGTAGCCGTTCATCTTACCAGTCACAAGCATCGCTAGGATACTAGAAAGGATCAAGGCTGGAATGGCATCCCAGCCGAGCGCCATGTTCAAAATAACGGGAACAACTGGGATAGCGTACGCAATGTACGGAATCTTGTCGACGTCTCCCGGGTCAGTTGCCCCGATTTTCTTCAGGTTGGCCTCGGCATTCTTTGGATTGAACGTGTGGCGTTTCATCACCAGGAACAAGATGACCGCAATTAGTTGCACCGCCATGGCCGCCCACCCAAATTCAAGGTAATGCAGATTGTATTGAGCCTTGGGGAAGAACGCCTTAATCTGATTAAAGAGCACGACGTTGACGTACATGGCCGAACCAATCGACAAGGCAAACGTCGTTAGGGCCACGTCTCGTGGAATCCCCAACGATAAAAGGATTGGTAACAAAATGACACCGATGGCAATGACCGAACCCACTCCGTAGGAACTGACAAACAGCAGGGCCGTAACTAAGACAATTAGGATAGCTGCCAGTAAGGGATGCGATTTTCCAACCTTATTCGTTTTCTGCGAAATCGATGGCGCAATGCCACTGTCAACCAGTACTCGTCCAAACCACGAACCAAAGACGATGTAGATAATTGTCGAACCATACTTCAAAGCGGGCGTTGAAAAGACCGCCGTTAAAGCGATGTGATATGGGATTAGACCAATGACGGTCCAAAGAATTGCCATGAAGAAGAACCCAATGGTCAGGTCCCCACCTTTAACAATGTAAAAGATAAAGCCAGCAAAGGTAATCAGTAACAGAATTGCGATAATGGTATTCATCAGCTACATCACCTCATCTCTCAGCAACTTGACCTGACGTTCAACGTGTTCGTCGTCTTCCATCGGAAATTCAAGCGCCAAATCCGCCGTTTTCGGTAACTCGTTCAGGATGTTTTTCCAATCAAACATGCCGTCGTTTAGATTGTCCGCGGTCTGTAAGTCATCTTCGTCAAACTGGTTGACGTTCTTTAGATGAATGTAATCGGTATACTGGTACAAAGAATCAGCCGCATAGTCCGCACTTTGATGGGTAAACGCCCAGTTGCCAAGGTCGTACACGTACTTAATGGGCAGCCCATTCTTTTTCGCTTGGTTTAAAAAGTGTTTAACATTAGCCATTTTGCCACTAACCTCGGTTTGATCGTTTTCCACGTTCATTTGAATCTGATCGAGTGGTAAACCGTCAAAAGCATGGGACAAATCACCGTCAAACGCCCGAAAGTTTCCCACGTTAAACTTGATTTTGGTAATTCCCATTTGTTGACCCTCATCAAAGTATTGCCTCAACTTGGGATTAACTGAACCGTCCTTTAAAAACAGCTCATCGGGGACACTGTAATTCACCAGTAATCCCGTTCTCAATCTGGCATTATCAATCTCATCCAGTTCCTTTGAAAAATCCTTGATGTATTCTCGTCGAACTTCAATTCCGTCAACGTTCATTTGTTTCACGCGCGGGAATAACGCTGCCTGACTCGTACCGGCCTCGATGTCATTTACAAAGATCCATGTGTTTAAAAATAATCGCATCAGTATCCACTCCTTTGTCTATTTGATAACGCTTTCATATTGATATTTATGGTAAACGTTTACATAAAAGTAGTCAATACTATTTCATAATATTTTTATAAAATAATGTAATCGTTTTCCATAAAGCCATAAAAAAAGACCAGCCTCACTAGGCTAGCCTTGATACTTAAAATTGGGCTGGAATCTCAATTTTTTTCGCAATCGGTTGGGAATCACTCTCAATCCCTTCAATCAGGATCTGAGCTGCACTAACCCCAATCTGAAACGGATCCTGATTAATAACCTTGATTCCTGGATCAATATTATCTACCAGTGATGTGTCGGAAAATCCCGTCATGTGCACCCCATCGGACTTCCGGATGACTCCATCCCGAATTAACTTAGGCAAAAACTTCAAGAGCCACCGTTCCTTTAAAGCAAAAATCAGACCCCCATTTGTTTCTTTGATGTCATTTTTCAGTTTGGCGTATGCCTGACGAAATGAAGCCTCATCGTTTCCCGGTTGAATGATCGTGACGTGGTTCCCATAGACTGCTTTAATCCCGTTCAGTCGTTGTTCTCGGGTGGAAACGTTTTTTACATTATTTGTAATCACAAAGACGTGGCTTAATCCCTGGTCTTTAAAGTATCGCGCCGCTTTCTTACTGACTTCATAGTTATTGGTAACCACACTCGGCCACGGACTGCCCTTAATCTGCCGATCTAACATGACCACCGGCACGTTTACGGGAATTGAGCTTTGAAAGGCGTCCAGGTCGTTACTTAACGGCTGAATCAAGACGCCACCAAACATTTGTTGGTTAAGTGAAGCCAAGGTTCCAAGTTCTCGTTGCTCATCACTATCGGAATCCATTAAAACCGCGATGAAGTTGTTCTTTTTTAAAACCGAATTAACACCCTTAAAAATCTCCGTGGAAAAGTAATCATCAACATCCGCCGCAATGACCGCCACCAATCGACTTTGCTTGGTAATGAGCTGTCTGGCGGATTCGTTTGGCACGTAGTTCAACTTCTTGATCGCTTCGGTAACCCGCTTCGCAGTAGCATCGGACATGTGGTTGGTCTTTCCGTTTAAGTAGCGTGAGATGGTGGCAGTTGACACTCCTGCTTCTGACGCAACGTCTCTAATCGTAGCTACTGAACTCATTTGGACCCCTCCCATCGTTTTTTTCATTCTACCATTTATTAAACCATTGTTTCAGACCAATAAAAGAATTCATCAATTAATTGATGAATTCTTATTGCGTTACTTAAATTTAAGGTTCCAAGCCGCTTGTTGATTAATCCCGGACTCTTTCTTAATCAGTTTAGCGGTCTTCTCGGTCTGATAGGCTTTCACTAATTCCTTGATTTTCTTGCTATGTTCGTCGCGCTTCTTTGCGGCAATGAAGTTGACCCACTTATGCGAATCCTTGGTAAATGGTGCCGTATAAATGGCCTTCTTCGGACTCAGGTTCGAACTTTCAGCAAAGTTCCCGTTCACAACGGAAGCTCCCGCTGAATTCAGTAATCGTGGCGTTTGCGAGGCGTCAACTTCCTTAATCTTCAGGTTCTTCGGATTACTAGTAATGTCCTTGACGGTGGTGAACGCCTTTTTCGGATTTAACTTAATCAACCCCGCACTCTGAAGGACGTGTAAAGACCGGGACTCGTTGTTAGTGTCGTTTGGCACCGCAATGGAAGTTCCACTGGAAATTTCATTAACCGACTTAAACTGATTGGAGTAGATTCTCATTGGCTCAATCACGGTATCCCCCACCGGCACGATGTCCGTGTGGTGAACTTCATTCCAATTGTCCAAAAATGGGTAGTTTTGGTAGGCATTCACGTCGATGTCTCCGTTAGTCAGAGCGTTGTTAGGCTGTGAATAATCGGTAAACGTCTGAAACTGAACGTTTAGGCCGTACTTATCCTTGGCGTCTTTAGCCACTTCGTTCCAGATGGCCTGTTCCTGTTTGGATCCGGCCATGATGCCAACGGTAATGGTGTTCGCTTCAGCTTCTGATTGGTGGAAAAAGCTGAAGTATCCGGTGATTCCAATAAACAATATAATTCCAATCCAAATTAAGTATTTAACCCATCTTCTCATCTGCGTTCCTCCCATTTATTAACCAAACAAAAAAGCATCCATCCTGTAAAAAGGACGAATGCTTTCGCGGTACCACCTTAGTTCATAGCCGTCTCACAACGACTACCTCAACGGTTACTTGTAAAAATAACCGGGCCATGATATCGGCGGCATCCCGTCACCAGCTCACGATTTACTGGTGAAAACTCCAAGTCCATCTTCAACAGCGCCAACTCATCTCATCGCACCAACCTGAGACTCTCTTTGAGTTTCTTCTGCCTACTCAACTTTTCCGTTTAGTTAATTTATTGTTTTTAATGGTCGTTACTTTACATGCTTTAAAACTCAATGTCAATCATTTTTGAGAAAAAATAGAATAACTTTTAAAGTTATTCTATAATAACGATATTAACTCACAAGGGGGAATTACCATCTCGAAGTTCATACATAAACATTTTACGCTATTTTCAATGATTTTATTTTTAATTCTAAGTGTGGCAATCATCAGTCCGTATTTCTTTGGCAATCCAATCCTACCACGCGAAGACATGCAGTTTCATCTGGCCCGGACGTACGAGAGTTACATCCAAGTTCAACACGGTGGCTTCTTACATATGATTCCAGGAATGATGACGAAAACTTTTGTCAAAGTTGGCTATCCGCTAAACGGGTTCTATCCGATTTTTGCCGTCTTACCTGAGGCCATGATTCATCTGGCCATTAAGAATCCGTACACATCCTACTTACTTTACCTAATCCTAATCAACTTTCTGGTATTTATCTCCATGTACCTAGCAACCTGGAAAATTACCAATCGGAAAGTGACTGGGCTCGCATCCGCCATCATCTATGGTTTATCGACGTATCTAACGTTCGACCTCTTTGTGCGCTTTGATGTGGCTGAGGGAATGGCGTTTGTCTTTCTGCCAGTTGTTCTCTACGGCATTTATCAGGTATGTATCAAAAACTATCGCCAGTGGTGGGTCTTAAGTGTTGGATTAACCCTGCTGGTATTAACCCACCTACTGTCGTTTTTGATTGCCGGTGCCTTTTCTGCCATGACGATCATTATTATCGTGTTAACCCATGATTCATTGAAACTTAAGGTGAAGCGAGGCCTAGCGCTAATCGCCGCTGCCGTCGGAACCTTTTTTCTGTCAGCTTTCTTTTTACTGCCATTAATTCAGAATTACCACTACGACCAAGAAATTTCAATCATGAAGTGTAGGCTCCAAGACATGAGCATCCCGGCCTCCAATCTGTTTTTCGGCCCCACTCCAAACGGACCGTGGCAGTATGGAGCTGGTATTGGCATTGTCGGACTAATGATCATCATTTTGCTGTTCGTCTTCTGGCATCGACTTGACCTGTTCTCCAAATCAATGACGGTCCTCTCACTACTCTTTCTGCTTTTTAGTTCCAATCTCTTTCCGTGGGACCTTTTGCAAAAACGGGTGGGAATGATCCAATTCCCATTCCGTTTTCTGATCATCACCACCGTTCTACTAGCGTTTTTAGGCGGAGAAATTATCACCAAGATTTTTGCCAAAAACAATTCTACGGGAGCTCTCCTGCTTTTAGGCGTTTTAGGACTTAGTCTCTGTTCGTCACTTGCCACCAATTTGCAGCTCAAATCGTGGGAACCTCAGGCTTCTTCACCACAGGAATTTGAAAAGGTGGGAAAATCGGCCGTTTATTGGGACTACCTCCCTCATGCTTCCGATTCACTAGAACCGCTACTCAAAGAACACTCTATTTTAAAAATGAATCCAGGTCAGAAAGGGTTAAAGCAAAAGCAACGGACTACCTCGTACAATCAAATTAAGTACCAGTTAGACGCTGAAAGTGCCACCAGGGTTCGTTTGCCAAATGTTTACTTCCCTGGCTACGTAGTGACCGTTAACAATCAGGCCGTTCCAATTAAAGTAGACCAAAAGCGTGCCATCCACATTCCCGTCAAAAAGGGAGCAAACACCATCAAATTGACGTATCACCGCACCCGCGTTCACATCATTGGGATTTGGATCAGCGTTATTTCTTGGTTACTTTTACTGGTATACCTTGGGCTGGCATTTTACAAAAAACATTTTAAATAAACGAAAATGGGACTCACGTGACGTGAATCCCATTTTTTAATAAAAAAGAACCGAAGCAATTACTCCGGTTCTTCCCTGGCTTATTAATCTCTTATTCTATTTTTCAACTTGATTGTTGGTCGTAACTTGACCATCAATCATTTCACCGTCATCTTTTAACTGTAAGAAGTTATTCTTGAAATCAAGTTTTAGACCTGGTCCGAAGAAAGTCATATCATTCTTGCTGGTTAAAACGTCAGCACCTTGATTGTTTTCAAGTTTAACATCATAGTCTGATGGTGCTTTTGAAACACCAACAACTTGAAAGGCATCTCCAACGGTGCAGGCACCACCAGCACCTTCAGAGAAGTTATTTGATCCGTCATTTGCGGCCAACAGGTATGCGTTAGCACCTGCTAATCTTTTCTTCATGTAGGCCATTGCGTCATCAGTAATTGTTAGTTTCATATTTATAACCTCCTATAAGTGATTCAGAAATGAACCTCTTCAAATCTTCACTATTTATGATAGCAGGAATTCACCATAACGCAAGTAAAATGTACACAACTTAATTTTAAAGGGTCAATCAGTTCTTTCCCCTTTATATTAGTCTCTTAATGGGTTATTATAGTGTCAGAAACAAGTCCAATCCGCTTAACAGGATTAGAAATGTAGAGGTGTATATTATATGGTTATGTATAAAGATCTTGAAGGCAAGACGGCCGTAATCACTGGAGGAGACTCAGGGATTGGTGCTGCCATTGCTGAACGTTTGGGTCAAGAACACATGAACGTGGTTATTAACTACCACAAAAACGAAGATGCAGCTAACCAAGTTGTTGAAATCGTTGAAAAAAACGGTGGCCACGCCGTTACTAAGCAAGGCGACATTGGCGATGATGCTGGTGCTGAATCATTAGTACAAGCCGCCGTTGATTCCTTTGGTGATTTGGACGTTTGGTTCAACAACGCTGGGATGGAAAAGAAGACCCCTACAAACGAAGTTACCCTTGAAGAATGGGAAGCAGTCGTTAACGTTGATTTGACTGGTACTTTCTTGGGTACTAAAGCTGCTTTAAACTACTTCTTAAAGCACAACAAGAAGGGTAGTATCGTTCAAACTTCATCAGTTCACCAACAAATTCCATGGCCGACATTTGCAAGTTACGCTGCAAGTAAGGGTGGCGTTAAATTATTCACCGAAACTGCCGCAATGGAATTTGCTCAACAAAACATTCGAATTAACTCGATTTGTCCTGGTGCCATTAACACCCCAATCAACGCTAAGAAGTTTGCTGATCCAAAGACTTACGAATCAACTGTTAACATGGTTCCAATGCACCGGATTGGTAAACCTTCCGAAGTTGCAGCTGCTGCCGTTTGGTTAGCTTCTGACCAAGCTAGCTACGTTACTGGAATCTCACTTTACGTTGATGGTGGAATGACCTTATACCCATCATTTCAAAATGGTAACGGTTAAAATTACCAACCAAAAAGACTACGAATTCAAATTCGTAGTCTTTTTTTGGTCTAAAATACCTTTAAAATTCTTTTGATTAACTCATTAATTCCGTGCCATCCAAACAGGACGCATGCAGCAACTAATCCAACTCCTTCAAAAAAGAGGACCAACCGTTCTCTTTGATCCAGGATAAAATATGCAGCAATCACCCCGATTACAAGTAAACACGCAACTGTTAGTCTAATTTTGGCTTTAATTGGTCTTCATCTCCTCAGCATTCCTGTTTCAATTTTACCAATCATTTCACCAAATTCAACTACTTAAAATACTGCTGAGAAAAGTTGACGACTTTTTGCGTATACGTATCTGGATCCTGACTCCGACCTTCAATGTGGCCAGCACCCTTAATGATCCAGATTTGTTTTGGACCAGCATCGTTCTTGTAGTTCTCATAGGCATTTTTAACGGGGACAAACTTGTCGACGTCGCCGTGAATGATAAACAACGGGATCTGGTTGTGCTTCAGGGTCTTCTTCGTATTCCCATCGTTCATGTTATACTTCGCAAACATTCTTACATAGAGATTAACGGTCGGAACCAGTGGGAAACTCGGAATGTTAAATAGCCGCTTCAATTGGCCACCCAACTCCCCTTCGACACTGGCATAACCACTGTCTTCAATCGCAAATTTCACGTTGCTTGGCATTTTCGGTAAAGAGTACATGACGGCCGACGCCCCCATGCTTGTCCCAAACAGACCTAATTCACCATCAGGGTGGTCATAATTGAGCACTCGAGCCCACTTTTCTAGATTAGTAGCGTCTTTGACACCGTAACCAATGTACTTACCACCACTTCCACCAAATGACTGGTTATCGGGTGCGAGAACGTTATAACCAGCCTCATGAAAGATTTTTATAAAGGATTCCATCTCTTCACTATTACTACCGTAACCGTGAACGACAATCATCGTCTTGTTGGTTGGTTTTTCCGATGGGACGTATCTAGCAACTAGATTGGTCCCATCACTCGCCTTTTCGTGTAGAACCTGTGCGTGATTATCACTAAACCACTCGGTATCGGGCGTCCCAGCATTTTCGTTGTACAAGCTGGCTAGTCCCGTCTTCCCAAATGCAAAGTTAAACAGGAGATAGCCAACCGCCAAATCAAGGATGATTGCGAAAATGACAAAGAAGAAAGCCGTCACTCCAGTCCATTTCAGTATTCTTTTCATTGGCCTTGCTCCTTTCTAATTGATTTTCACTTTTAAAAATGATTTTAATAAGTCTATGTACTATCTTAGTGGAGGTCAGACACAATGACACAAAAAAGGTTCAGTTTAGTGAAAAATTAATGAAAATAAAATACACCTATGAAAACCATAGGTGTATTTGTGCTTGTATAAGGATAAAATTATTAATTAGCTAATATGTTTATTTATTAGAATTGCTATCTGAACCCTGCTGGCTCGAATCCTGCTTCTCAGAGTCTGGGGTAACGTCCTTCCAATCACCTTTAGCTCCATCATCGTTAATCAAGTTCGTCTTAAGCGTACTAATGTTAGTAAATACCTGCCACATGATAATGGCCATTACAATGTGTGAAATCCATCCCACAATTGGAATGACTGCGATTATTGACAAGACAATCCCAACGATAAATCTTGGTTTGATGTTATTCATCTCAGCCTTAACTTTACCATCACTGAGTGAGCTCACCATCTGCGAACTGATGATGAAACAAGTAATGTAGAGACCTAATAGCACCAGTAGTGGAACCCAAAGCATGCTAACAATGATGATCCCGCCAAGAATTGGGAACAACAAAACCGTTTCAATAATTGAAATTACTAGGGTTAGAACATACAAGAAGTCTAACTTTTGAACAATATCTGATTTCTTCATAAATTCCTCCAATTAAATCTTTTCTATATTATTATTTTACCCTAAAATCGAATTCATTTGGGGAAATTAATCGTGATACAATTGGTGTAATTGCTTAATGGAGATGAACAACTTGCCGAAACGCACACACCACATTGATTTTTCAGACATTCGATACGTTCTCTTTGCAACCATTATTGGAACGTTGACGGGTGCCGTAATTGCGTCCTTTCGTTACCTAATCCAGGTCGCTTTAAAGTGGTCGCTTACAATTTATCATGGACTTGACCACAATCTCAATCTTCTGTGGTTGGTAATTCCCACTTTCTTACTCATCTCAATCGTGACCGGTCTTATCATGAAGGGCGATCCTGACGTTAAAGGCTCCGGGATTCCACAGGTTGAAGCTCAACTTGCGGGCAACATTGAAACTAATTGGGTCTCTGTCTTATGGCGGAAATTTGTCACTGGTGTCCTAACCGTTGGAACCGGAATTTTCGTTGGACGAGAAGGACCCTCCGTTCAGTTAGGTGGTGCCATTGGTCAAGGAATTGCCCAGGGATTTAAAGAAGACGGTTCTGAGCGGCGATTGATGATTGCGACCGGAGCAGCCTCTGGACTGTCGGCCACCTTTAGTGCACCACTGGCGGGGACGTTCTTCGTCATGGAGGGCGTTTATCGCAATTTCTCCCCTGCCGTCTGGCTTTCGTCACTCACGGGGTCAATCTGTGCAAACTTTGTTTCCTTAAAAGTTTTCGGCTTAAAACCCATTCTGCCCATTTTCTACAGTCACATTTTTCAACTGCAGAACTACTGGCAACTGATTATCCTAGGTATTATTCTGGGTGTCCTAGGCTACGTCTATAACCTAGGTCTACTGGACCTGCCAAAGTGGTTCGCTAAGATTAAAATTATTCCATGGTACTTTATGTGTGCGATTCCGATTTTACTGGTTATTCCCGTTGGAATGTTCTTTCCGACCACCATCGGAAGTGGTAGTCGGGTCATCATGACCGTTGCTACCCACAACGTGCCCTTAACCGCCATCTTTGTCTTCTTAATCGTCCGGTTTGTCTTCGGATTAATTACGTATGGTGCTGGAATTCCAGGTGGCTTCTTCATGCCGGTCTTAGCAGTTGGATCACTGATTGGTGCCGCTTACGGTGGCTTTATGTCACAGACTGGACTACTTGGTTCCGGGTACGTCAATAACTTGCTGATTTTCGGGATGGCCGGATACTTTGCGGCCGTTAGTAAGGCGCCTTTCACCTCCATCATGTTAATCACCGAACTGGTCGGTAACACCAAGAACTTCATGGCGTTAGCGCTCGTGGTCCTTATCTCGTACGTCGTGGTCGACATGCTGGGTGGCCAACCAATCTATCAAGCCTTAGCGGAACGATTGACAGCCATTAAGACGTATTTCAACGCTGACAGCAAGACGGACAAGATTCAGGTCCCGGTCTACGAATTCAGTTCAATTGAAAACAAATTAGTCAAAAACATCCACTGGCCGAACCACTCCATTCTAATCACAATTAGTCGGGGTAATCTCCACATCATCCCTAATGGAAACACTAAGATTAAAGCCGGTGACACGCTGATCGTCCTCGCCCATCGTGATAACATCGGACCAGTTAAGAAGCAGCTGGTGAAAATGGCGATGGAAATTGACGAATAAAAAATAAGCATTACGTAAATAAATATGTAATGCGTGTTTTTTATTACTTAGTTTTAACTTCTTCAGGTTCAATAGCTTTTAAATCAGTTGTGTCAATTTCTTTTAAAACAAGGCGCCCTTCAAGAATCATTTTATGAAGTATATTCCGTCCCTTTTGGGTTCCTGTTGATTTACCATAAGTGTTTATAAGTTTATATACTTCTTCAAAATAATTAGATTTAATTTCATCTTCTTTACGTTCATCATAAATTGAATAACAAAATACTAATTTAATTGAACTATTATAAATATCATAATGATCAAAAATTGTTTGAAAATATGAATAATCAGCAGGAGATAATGAATGCCCATAAAAATAAATATTTTCAGGATCATCTGGCAAAATCAGTTCTTTATTATTCGTAGATCTAGTCATAATACGATATGTTTTACTGAACTTATAAAAATTGTCATCATTTTTTATTGAGTTAGCATCGACTCCAATAATCGGTTGTGACGTATCTCCATGAATATTATCTACCGTTGAATCTTCAGGAAATGGATTTGTATAATTAAAATCTAAAATATTAAATTTTCTATTATGTGAAATATTTTTCTCTATTCTTTTTAATAAACTTATTGCTTTCTGTTTATATGGCTCATTTTCGATAGATTCAATATATTTTCCTAAACTTTTTTCAAAATGATTTAATTGATTAAATAAAAAGTCTACAAAATTATTTATTGTGTAGTTTTCAACTTCAAAATTATAAGTATAGACTACTAAAAACAATAATATTAGATTGTTTCCAATAACATTGCTGTCACCAGTGGGAATCATATTTAATATTTCTTGTTTAATAATTTCCTTTTTTTCTTTGGTTTCATTATTTAGATATTCTTTTGATTTCTTCAATATCATCATAATATTAGAAATAGATCCCATATAATTACTATCATTCAATAATTCATCTAAATTAGATTCAACATCTGCCCACTTATTGTCATTAATTGATTCTTTATGCAATATTTGATTACATTTAAAATAAATATCAAATAAAGATGGTAAATAAGTATCATCATTTATTTGAGTATCTATTCCTCCCTCAGCATGTTTGTAAATAGAAGAATCGCCAACACACTTATTCAAAATATTATCAAATATAAAATCTGGATCTTTATTTTTTAATACAAAAATATTTAAATCTTTTATTCCCTTTGTTAAGTTATCACAGAATTGGCTAACATTAAGTTCATTGACATTTATTTTTTTATTTTCAATCCAACTAAAATAATCTACAAAGCCAGTAGATAATCCACATGCCAAATCAAATCCATTTCCAACAATTAGTAAATCCTTTGCTGGTTCCCCAAATCCTATCATAATTTCACTCCTATCATAATGTGAATATTATAACTTAATCTTAATTAAAACCATAGTCCGATTTAGAATAAGCAAATTAATATGCATACATTGAAAACGATTACATAACCTGCTAACCTTAAATTAAGAGTTGTAACTACAAGGAACATTTATGAAAGTTGGTGCACACATGGAAAAGAACGTTTTAGGAATCGACCTCGGTACGGGTTCGGTTAAGGTCACGGCTGTCAATAAGCTGGGTGACATTGTGGGACAAGAATCAACGGAGTATCCGAATCCGCATCCCAAACCAGGTTGGAGTGAACAAAATCCCAATGACTGGGTGAATGGTACGATTGCGGCCATCAGAAAACTAGTCAATGATGATAATGTTGATCCAGAGTCCATTAGTGGAGCTAGTTTCTCGGGCCAAATGCATGGACTAGTCTTGTTGGACAAAGATAATCAGGTCATCAGACCAGCCATCTTGTGGAACGACACCAGAACCACAAAACAACGCAAAGAGATTGAGGATAAACTAGGGAAGCGATTCGTTGAAATCACCGGTAATCAACCACTGGAGGGCTTTACCATCACCAAGCTCCTCTGGGTCAAAGAAAACGAACCGGAGAACTGGGCGAAAGTAAAAACCTTCCTCCTACCAAAGGACTACCTGCGCTTCAAGATGACTGGTAACATCGCAGTCGACTTCTCTGACGCCACCGGAACCACCCTCTTAGACATTCACGATAACAAGTGGAGCCTTGAAATCTGTAAGGCCTTAGGTATTCCCGAGAAAATCCTGCCGCCACTAATTCAGTCCATTGACTACGCTGGAAACGTCATTCCCGACTTCGCCGATCAAGCCGATATGTCAACCATTACCAAGGTCTATGGTGGAGCCGCCGACAACTCCGCTGGCGCGGTTGGAGCGGGCATCATGTCACCCAATAACGCGCTAGTCAGTGTCGGAACCTCGGGCGTAGTCCTCCATCACGAGGTCGATCTCTCAACCGACTATGGTGGCCGCCTGCAAATGGAAGACCATTCCATTCCTGATACCTACTATTCAATGGGTGTCACGCTGGCCGCGGGTGATTCATTAACATGGTACAAGAACACTTTCGTCAAGGACGAAGACTTTACCGAGATGACTAATGAAGCCGGTAAATCTCCGATTGGAGCCAACGGTCTCTTATTCACTCCGTACATTGCTGGGGAACGAATGCCTCACGCTGATTCGCAAATTCGTGGGAGCTTCATTGGCATTGACCGCACCCAGGTCCGACGCGACTTCACTAGAGCCGTGATGGAAGGGATCACCTTCAGTCTCCAAGATATCCTTACCATTTACGCCGAAATGGGAGCTACCATCGACCACGTAACTTCAATTGGTGGCGGCGCTAAGAGTTCCGTCTGGACCCAAATGCAGGCGGACATCTTCGACAAACCCGTCATCACCCTCGCAAACGAACAGGGACCTGGCATTGGAGCGGCTATGATTGCCGCCGTCGGGCTTGGTTGGTTTACCGGTTTTCCGGCTTGTGCCGATCAGTTCATCAAGTTCGGTAAGACCTACGAACCAATTGCCGCTAACGCCGATAAATACGCCAAAATTTTTAAAATTTATCAACAAATTTATCCCCAAACGAAAAAGATTAGTCACGAGTTACAGGATTTACGTTAACTACGACGCCAAAATAAAAGGACGAAGCCTAAGCTTCATCCTTTTTGCTAGTGAAACGCGTTTTAATTAATCCGATCAGAGCCGGAAGTAAGGTAATCAAGATAATTGATAAAATCACGGCCGAGAAATGTTCTTTAACGAACGGGATGTTGCCAAAGAAGTATCCGCCACCACAGCACAGGACGACCCATGCCACGCATGCGGTAACGTCATACTTCACGAATTTTTGGTAACAGTAGTCACTACTGGCAGCGACAAACGGGACAAACGTCCGCACAATTGGCATGAAGCGACCAAGTAGGATGGCCCACGAGCCATACTTATCAAAGAACTGATGGGCTTTTTCAAAATCCTTGGGCTTAATGAACCGACTCAAATACTTATTGTCAGTGATGGCTAGGCCAACTTTTCTTCCCAAGAAGAAATCCAGTGAGTCCCCCAAAGCAGACGCCAGAAAGAACAAAATCACAAAAATCCAGATGTTTAAATCATTGGTACTAGCGGCGGCCAGGGCAGCGGCCGCAAACAACAGTGAATCACCCGGCAGAAATGGCATGATCACGGCGCCGGTTTCGATGAAGATAACCGCAAACAGGATCAGATAGGTCCAATTGCCAAACATGTTGACGAGTGTGACTAGGTGGTGGTCAATGTGAAGCACAAAATCGACTAAAAAACTCATATAATTAATCCCCACTTAAATTTAGTTATTTTATAATTTTACCAAAATGCCGCTAGTAAGGATAGCCACGGAGCACCTATCGGCTTCTATTTAAACTAAAATTAATGAATATCAAAAAGACGACTGAACTATCTGAAAGTTCAATCGTCTTTTAATTTTTCCAAATTTAATTACAATTTCGGTTGAATCAGTAAGATGACCCCGATGACCGCTACCACCAAGATGGCAATGGCAAAGTAGCGTTCGTACTTACCAAAGATTGGTTGACCCGGTGCGTACTGTTTTCGAGCGTACATAAACAGTGGAATCCCTAAGGCATAAATCACGAAGGCAATCGTCAGGTATTCCAATCCGGCGGCGTATCCCATGAAGATGGTTCCTAAAATTGCGAGCACTGAAACCAAATAGGCACTCTTTCTAGAAACGGATAGCTTGTGCCCTTCAGGATTGAACGTTTTCTCATTGCGACTAATCTTGAACAGGTACATCATCGAAATCAGGTACGGTGGCACCGTCATCGTTCCCACGATCGTCAGCGTGAAATTAAAGGCCCGCCCCGCAAAATGGGTAAAGATAATGATTAATTGAATGACGATAACCGTCATGAACAGCGAGTGAATCGGAACGTTGTTCTTACCCATCTTTCTAAAAAACTTCGGGAAGGTCCCGTCCATGGAGGCAGCTCGGGGCATCTCAGACAGAACTAAGACCCACGTCAACCAACTGGATAAGACGGCCACGATGACACCAAAGGTGATGATTAAGCGTCCCAGTGGTCCCAAAACAATTTGCATCAAGGCCCCAGTTGACGGACTTTGCAGGTTTGCTAATTGACCGTAACTGCGTAAGCCTAGTGGCAAAATTGAAACCAGCGCATACAGTACCAAACAAATTAAGAAGCCATATTTAGTGGCCTGACGCACGTCCTTTTGACTCTTGGCGTTACTTGACAGTACCACGGCTCCTTCAACCCCAGAAAAGACCCACATTGTGGTCATCATGGCATTTCGGACTTGGGAAAACAAACTCCCCATGGCCTTGTCATTAACCTTTGGTAACGTCTGAGACGCAAACATGTTAGTGGAAAAAGCGTGCCAGTTAAACACCACAATCATGGTAATGATGAAGATGGCCACAATTGTCAGCATACAAATCGTCCCAAAAATATCGACGTGGCTGGTAACCCGGATTCCCTTTAAAATTAGGTAGGTCATCAGCCATAACACGATGGTTCCCCCAATAATTGAAATCCAGTTATTGCCACCAGTAAACGTCCCAGGCCAAAACGCGTTTAACGTCGACATCAAGAGGACCGAATACGCGGCAACGGCAAACGACTGACAGATCCAGTACCCCCAACTTACAAAGAAGGCGGTAAAGTTGCCAAAGCCAGCGTGGGCATAATGATACAAACCTGTGGTGTACTGTGGTCGAACCTCCGATAGGGTCATAAACGAACGCACAATAAACCAGATAATTAATCCCGATAGCACCCAAGCGATGATTTGGGCAATTGCGCCGGCATGGAGTGCCATGTTTTGCGGTAAATCATAGATTCCACCACCAACCATCGCCGATAGTACAAATGCGGTCAAACCAATGGTTCCGACCTTTTCTTTTTTACTACTCAAATCCTCACTTCTTTCATCTTGAATTAAAAGAAAAAGGCGATATTATTCGCCCTCCTCTTGATAATTAATCCATTCGCATAATGTTTTTACTATTTAATTTCTTGGCTTCTTTAATCTGACTCTTCATGCTTCGACTCTGAAAGTTGACTTCAACGGAATTCCCGTCGTTACGCAAGTCTTCAGCGGTTTTTAGGGCCTTATCAAGAATCTGATTCTTAACGTCAGCTTCCTTATCTTTCACGTCGGTCGCAATGAAGTAGTCAATCGAATCACTGTCATCGTTAGAGTTCACGATGGTTGCCAACCGTTCCTCACCAAAGGCAAAGCCAACGCCTCCGGTATTTTCAGGTCCCCCGAACTCTTCCACCATGTGATTGTATCGGCCACCGGCACAGATCGTGGTGTAATCGTCTCCGAAGCTCGGATCCTTGGCCATGATTTCAAACACCGTATCAGTGTAGTAATCAAGTCCGCGAACCAGCCGATCATCAACGGTGTACGGAATGTCTAAAGCATCAAGGGCCGATAAAACATCATTAAAGTACTGCTTGGATTCATCCGTTAAACTGTCTTCTAATTTCGGAGCGTCAGCGACCAACTGCTGGTCCCCCTTATCCTTACTGTCTAAAATCCGGAGCGGATTCTGTTTTAAGCGCCGTTTGGAGTCTTCACTTAATTGGTCCTCATACTTTGAGAAGTAGGCTACTAGAACGTCATGGTAACGTTTCCGACTCTCTTCATCACCTAACGTGTTAATTTCAACCTTTAAGTCGTTAATGTCAACGCCCTTGAAGATGTCCAGGGCTAACGCAATCGTTTCAGCGTCAATCTGGGGACTGGTAGCTCCGATTGATTCACACCCAATCTGATGGAACTCCCGGTTATGAGTAGCACCCGGACGTTCGTATCTAAACATCGCCCCCATGTAGAAAACCTTAACGGGCTTGGGATGTTCTGGTCCAAAGAGCTTGTTTTCAACGAAGGAACGGACTACTCCAGCCGTTCCTTCCGGTCGGAGTGAGATGTCTCGCCCACTTTTGTCCTGGAAACTGTACATCTGCTTGGTGACGATATCCGAACTATCACCAGAGGTTCTGGTAAAGACAGGGGTTTTCTCAACTAGCGGAGTGCGCATCTCATGAAAGTCGTATCGAGCGAAAACGTCCCGCGCCGTATCTTCGATTCGTTGCCAAACACTGGTCTCATCAGGCAAAATGTCTGACATCCCTCGCACTTTCTTAAATTTGTCATCCATAATATTCCCATCTTTCTATTAATTGTTTAATTAAAATTCTGTCAAATAGATATACGTAGATTTTACCATTATTGAATTACTCTGTCTTGTCCGTCTTTATAAATCAGTCAAGCGCCAACTACATATGATTAAAGTTAACCAAAGAAAAATTGTTCGAGTTGTCATTGATGTTGCAACGTTTTTTATGGTATTCTATTAACAATTTATATAAAACTGAACAATAGGAGGAGTACGATGAAGGATTGGAATTATAAATTCGGGAAACAAGGATTAACATTTGACGATGTTCTCTTAATTCCTGCAGCAAGTGACGTGTTACCAAACCAAGTTGACTTAAGAACAACCTTAGGTAAGAACTTAAAGTTAAACTTACCCGTTCTAAGCGCAAGTATGGACACTGTCACAGAGGCACCTTTAGCGATTGCGATGGCTCAAAACGGTGGACTCGGCGTAGTTCACAAAAACATGAGCGCCAAAAAGCAAGCAGCTGAAGTTAAAACGGTTAAAAATGCTGAAGTTACCGGTGCCAACGCTGCAGTTGATGACAATGGTCATTTATTAGTAGCGGGGGCCGTTGGGGTAACTAACGATACCTTCGATCGAACTCAATTATTATTTGATGCCGGGGCAGACGCCGTCATCATCGATACCGCCCACGGTCACTCCAAGGGTGTATTAGAAAAAATCGCTGAAATCAGAAACAAGTTTCCAGACAAGACTTTGATTGCCGGAAACATTGCGACCGGTGCTGGTGCTAAAGCTCTCTTTGACGCTGGTGTTGACATTGCCAAAGTCGGCATTGGTCCCGGTTCAATTTGTACCACCCGGATCGTGGCCGGTGTGGGAGTTCCCCAAATTACCGCTGCCTTCGATGCCGCCCAGGTGGCCGCCGATTACGGCAAGCAAATCATCGTTGACGGTGGGATGCAGTACACCGGAGACATCGTTAAGGCGCTCGCAGCGGGTGGAAGTGCCGTCATGCTAGGAAGTATGCTGGCAGGTACAACGGAGGCCCCTGGAGACGTTTATACGGGTGCTGACGGCAAGAAGTACAAAGCATACCGTGGCATGGGCTCACTGGCAGCCATGGAAAATGGTTCTTCTGACCGATACTTTCAAGGTAAGGTCAAAGAAGAAAAGAAACTCGTCCCAGAAGGAATTGAGGGTCAAACCCCTTACAAGGGTGACGTCTCAACCGTTCTCTTTCAGATTGCGGGTGGCCTTCGTTCTGGAATGGGTTACACTGGCTCTCATACCATTTCCGACTTAATTAATAACGCTCAATTTGTTAGAATTACTAATGCAGGACTACGCGAATCACATCCCCACGATGTGCAAATCACCAAATCCGCACCAAACTATTCAATCGATAAATAGGAGGAATTTGATGGCAACTGGTACAAAAAAACGTGATTATGATGAGATTTTAGTTCTCGACTTTGGGAGTCAATACAACCAATTAATCACCCGTCGTATTCGTGACATGGGCGTTTATTCAGAACTAAAACCACACACCATCACTGCCAAAGAAATAAAAGCGATCGCCCCTAAGGGCATCATCTTTTCTGGCGGTCCCAACAGTGTCAACGGCAAAGACGCTTTAGACGTCGACCCCGAGATTTTAAACATGGGCATTCCGATTCTGGGAATCTGTTACGGCATGCAACTATTGGCCCACGACCTAAAGGGTGGTCAAACCACCACCGCTGACGACAGTCAGTACGGTCCCGCTCAAATCAAGGTCACAAGTAATGACTCCGGTACCTTTAAAGGACTGGACCCCGATCAAACCGTTTTAATGAGTCACGGAGACTTTGTGACCAAAGTGCCAGACGGTTTCAAAGTAACTGCCACTAGTGAACAGTGTGCCATTTCTGCCATGGAAAACCCTGACAAAGACATCTATGCCGTCCAATTTCATCCCGAAGTTAACCTCACAAAACAGGGGAACCAAATGCTACACAACTTCGTCTTTGATATTGCCCACGCTAAGGATAACTGGTCAATGGACGACTTCATTGAAGATGCCATTACAAACATCAAGGAAGAAGTTGGCGACAAACGCGTCTTACTGGGTCTCTCTGGCGGAGTTGATTCCAGTGTGGTCGCCGTTCTCTTACACCGGGCAATTGGGGACCAACTCATCTCCGTCTTCGTTGACCACGGTCTGTTGCGAAAGAATGAAGCCCAACAGGTCTTACACACTTTGGGCGATGAATTTGGCTTAAACATTGACTTTGTCGATGCTAGTGACGAATTCTTATCCAAACTAAAAGGCGTCACCGATCCCGAAAAGAAACGTAAAATCATCGGGAAAGAATTCGTCGACACCTTCTCAAAGGAAGCCCGCAAATTCAAGGACGTTGATTTCTTGGCACAGGGTACTTTATACACTGATGTGATTGAATCCGGAACGGATACCGCCCAAACGATTAAGTCTCACCATAACGTTGGTGGACTACCTAAAGACCTCAAGTTCAAGTTAATTGAACCATTAAACAAACTCTTCAAGGATGAGGTCAGAGAAATCGGTGAAAAACTGGGAATGCCAGACGAGATGGTTTGGCGGCAACCCTTCCCCGGTCCCGGTCTTGCCATTCGCATTATCGGTGACGTGACTCCCGAACGATTAAAGAAGGTCAGAGATTCTGACGCCATTCTACGCGACGAGTTCAAAAAGGCCGGTCTGGACAAGAAGGTTTGGCAGTATTTCACTGCCCTTCCTGGGATTCGGACCGTTGGTGTCATGGGTGACGAACGAACCTACGATGAAGCCATCAACATCCGAGCCGTTAATTCGGTTGATGGGATGACCGCTGAATTTGCCGAAATTCCGTGGGACGTTTTGAGTAAGGTTTCATCACGAATCGTCGATGAAGTGCCCGGGATTAACCGTGTACTCTACGACATTACCGGGAAGCCACCGGCAACCATTGAGTATCAATAAAAATAAATATACAAAAAAGATCCTCACTAAAAGTGAGGATCTTTTTTACTGATTACGGTCTCAACACCGCATACGCCTTGCCAATGAAGTCTTCAATTGCTTGAGAATCTGGCAATACAAATGAAACTTTCGGATAAAATGCAAAATTAGTCAAAATATCAAAGTGCCATTCATAGACATCACTCGTCGTTCCATTGGTGGTCGTACTAGCACCTCCGACCGCAAAGTTAATATTTTTAATTTGTAGTGGGATTGCTCCACCAACCGTGCCAGAGTTAGAAGTGGTCTGCGAACCAGTATGAACCCGTTCACGGCTGACTTCTTTGATGTTATCTTTGTTATAGATTACTAGCAGGTCTTTATCCAATTCAAAATACATAAATCCCTTATCGTAATAAATAATGGCCTGATTATCAGTTTTAAAGCTACGCCAAAAACTGTCATTCAATCCTAATTGATCCACTAAATTATTAATCAATTTATCCATATATTGATAGTAATAATCCAAATAAGTCTTTCTAGCATTGGCTAAGTTTTTTCTAACCATGTTAGGAAAAAGCCCTTTTTTACGCATCAAAAAAGCTAGAATCCAGAACAGAATTCCCAAACCATCTGCCACCAAAAAGAAGAAACCTAAAACAATCATTATCCATTTACCGAAGTTTAAAAGCACCAAGTAAGTGCCGTCTTGTGATTCAGTTTGAACATAATTCCTAGTAATTTCCTCGCCCTTTTCAGAATGCGCAAAATCTGGAAGTCCGGTGAATTCAAATAATTTATATTTGCCGGGTATTTTTATTTTATTGTTCATTTCTCTCTTCCTTAGTTGCCACTCCGTCCATAAACCACCGTGTGATTGTTATTACTAGTCCAAACCACAATCATATCAGTGTCATTTGGTTTGCCGTTAGACGTGTAAGAAGTTGTGGTTCCCTTTGGAAAGAAACTGACCGACCAGTTAATTGGTGTGTCTTCGTCTTGAAGCGAAGCCACTAATGAACCGTTATTTTCCTTATAAGTTAATGAATGTGACCCACTATTGTCGGTTAACGAATTAGCGTTCATCTTGATGTCACTGTTTGAAATTTCATCTTTAGTAACACTCAAGTTGTCCGTTCCACCAGGTTGAACAGTTGGACCTTGAGTACCAGAGCCACCCACATTATTTTCAATGTGACCGACTTCTTTCCACTGACCGGCAATGCTACTGTAATCACCGGACTGAATCTGACTAAGGTTCATTGCCGCCACTTTAGGGGCTGCAGTCTTAGTATCAGACTTACTGGTCGTTGCCCTTTTAGGCGCACTCTCTTTCTTGTGTTTAACCACGCTGGAAGAACTCGACGATTCCTTTTTAGGACTGTTATTTTTAGAAGCGCCACATCCAGCAAGGGTTAGAACACTCAAGGCGGTGATGCCCATTAACATAATTTTTTTAGTTTTCATCTTTTATATACGTCTCCCCCGAAACTTTAATTGATTTTTTATTGTTGAAAAGTCTTCCAGTTCCAGTAGTACCATCATTTTCAGAAAATTTAATCTTATTCCCATCAATAGTGTAGGTTCCAGTTCGACCATTTTGTTCAGTAAAATTGGTTCCTTTAAACGTAAATCGCGGTCTAACTTTAACAGCCAAATTATTATTACGATCCGTATAAGTCCCACTAAGCTGAGTTACATAAGAAGAATAGATGGCAAATCCAACTATTCCAACTAATAATAATGCCGAAATAATCCAATTAAACTTCTTTCCGTTTGTTTTTCCCTTATGATTTTCAGAAGTAGCACCACTACTGGTCGAATTGGCTAACCGATAGCCACAGTTAGGACAGAACTCAGCATCACCACTAATCGGCTTACCACAATTGGGACAAAATCTTTTATCATTATTCATCTTTGGTATATTGAACTCCCATCAACTTAAATGACTTTCTATCATGTGATATTTGTCCAGCCGTTTTAGCTTTGTGCTTCCCATTTTCTTCGGTCAACTTAATTTGGTTGTCCTTAATTTCATAGGAACCTTTTTTATCGCCCATTTGGGTAAAGTAATTTCCTTTAAACGTAAAACTCAGCTTCATTTTGGCCGGTACACTTTTACCATCAGCAGAATATGTGCCATCAATATGATTTCGATAATTGGTATAAACTCCAATTCCAAGTAACAGCAGCACTAAAATCGACATCACAATCCAAGTCAACCAACTGTGATGATTAGCTTGTTTTTTATCATTTTTCATCTTTGGTATATTTCATCCCCATCACATCTAACGACTTCCGATTATCAGATAACTTTCCCTCAACCGTACTGTTTTTGCCATTATTCTTTTCGGTCAACTCAATATTATTACCATCAATCTTATAAGTTCCCTTTTTGCCGTCATCTTCAGTAAAACCGTTGCCTTTAAAGGTAACTCTACTCTTCACGTTCGTAATTAAGAGATTGGTATTATGTGTATAAGTTCCGCTAAGATGAGTCCGTTGATCGTGGTAGATTCCAAATCCAACACCAAATATCACGACAACCACAGCAACGATGGCAGCAATACTAACCCAACTAGCTTTAATCTCGTGCCCCGTTTTTTGACTCATCTTTTTAGAAACATTTTCAAAGGCATGATTAACTGACTGAGAAGCATTCTGAAAGGTATGTTCTCCCTTAGTTTGATTCCCCTGATTATTGGAATTAGTCGGACCCATCAGTTTACGTCCACAGTGCGGACAAAAGTCAGGGTCACCCTCAATGGGTTTGCCACAATACGGGCAAAAATGATTGTGATTTTCCATAATATTTTTAAACTCCCAATCAGTAAAAAGGGCTAACGTCAGTTAGTCTTTTTTAATTAAATTAATTACTATTTAGCTTCATATTCGAGTGTGAATTCGGCATGTACCTGTCCATCCGAGCTAGAAACCGAAACACCTTGCAATGTAAGACCAGTAATACGACTTAAGGTGTTTTGAATCAAAGAAGCATTACTATTTTCCCACATCAAATCAGCTAATTGTTGATCAGAAGTAATCATTGATAATGAACCATCGACACTACCGTGAATTGTTCCGTGAGTAGATTCAAAATCATTATCAACTTGTGGCTTACCAAATGAAGCTACCTTAGCTTGTAAAGCAGCTCTGACACCAGCTTCATCAGGAGTGAAAGCTGGTGTTGGTGTATTGCTTCCATTATTTGTTGAGCCACCGTTGTTAGATGGATTAGTAGGCGTAGTTGAACCGCCATTGCCAGTACTTCCACTACCGTTGTTGTTAGCAGGTGGAGTCACTTGGCCGCCGTTGTTAGTGTTTCCACCGTTATTAACTGGATTGGATGGAGTTGTGCTTCCACCATTGCTGGTCGAACCACCATTACTTGTGGAACCTCCGTTTTGTGACGGTGTAGTTGTTCCACCATTATTAGTAGATGGAACTGGATTAGTGTTCGCGCCCTTTGATGGTGCTACCTGTCCACTGTTATTTGAGGGAGTATTTTGATTACCATTACTAGTACTTTCGCTATTTTGTGATGGTGTTACTGAACCACCGTTGTAAGTTGGAGTGGCGGAGGTACTTTGACTTGTTCCGTTATTCTTTTGTGATTGAGTTGGAATTTGTGCGTTAGAAACCGTTTTGCCAGCTGTTTTTGAACTAACTGCTGCTCCGTTACCAGTGGTTTGACCAGCATTTTTGGCTGGAGTTTTAGTAGTTGCCGCTGAATTTTGGCCATTAACTCCGGCTTTCTGACTAGCTCCGACAACTGGTCGAGCTTGGACGTTTCCAGCCCCATTTTGGAGGTTGTTCCAACCGGAATAAATGCTTTCGCCAGGTTTACGGGAGTTTACTGGAATCACAATCTTTGACCCAGCGTAAATCAGGTTAGCATTTTGTAAATGGTTGGCGTCGGCAATGTCCTTTACAGTACTGTTGTACTCTTGAGCGTAACCAGATACCGTATCTCCCCATTGAATGGTAATAACCTTTTTGTTACTAACTTTTGACGAACTAACTTGATTGTCAGTCGTGGTTGAGGCATTCGTTGAAGCGGTGTTAGCTGTTACAAATACTCCTAGTGCTAATGAACTAAGTAATAGTCCTTTAAGAACGTTCTTTTTATTAAATTCCATCGTTAATCTTCCTTTCAAAACTTATCTCTAACCATAAAGCAACTTTTAAGTGATTCGCTTATTTAAATACAACAGGGAAGCAAGCTTCTATCCCATTAACTTTTCACCATCTACCTTTACGTCAAAATTAGAATTGTTAATCAACATAAAACATCCCCCTCTTGTACCTCCCACTCTGTTTTAGAAAAAATAATTACAAAAAGCACGAGTGGCTTTATTAAAAATTAACAATTTGTTTTATTATTTACAAACTCCCAATTTTTGAACAAGGTGTCTAAGTATTGTCATAATCGGCTTTTAGGGTTGAACATTCGTCATAAAAGTGATTATCATTTAGACATAATGTATATTATTTAACAATAATATTCTTAACTAAATCTTAATATTTGAGGAGTCGGTACCGTGATTGCTTTAAACACGAAACACTTAATTGCACAAGCATTTCTAGAGTTATCTGTCACAAAGCCACTTTATGAAATCAGAATCACCGATGTAATCCAAAAGGCAGACTTGTCTAGAGGAACTTTCTATAATAATTTCAATAGTATCGACGACATCTTGGTTTATATCGAACGTGAAGTAGATAATCCTATTATCAGTGGCCTAAAGGCCATGGCTACCCCCCCCCCCCAGCAATACCGAGCGTTCTCCATTTGAGTTGATTGCCGATTATTTACTACCTGCCTTATACGATAAAAGAGAGATTTTAAAAATTCTCTATAATCCCAATCTACGTGGTCATTGGACTGAATTTTTAAAAAAGCGTTACAAGGAATGGGCAATGAAAAATATTTTTAACAAATCGTCATCAAACAACAAAAATATTTCTACCAATCTTTCGTGTGAATTTTGCGTCAATATGTATCTCTCCATCATTGAAATTTGGATGACCCAACCCATTCCAGAAGACCCAGAGCATTTTAAAGTGACCTTTCTTTTCTTTGTGAATACCCCGATAACCTTAATGATTTAAAAAGGTAAGTAGCTTATGACTAAAAAAGAACCATTTTCAATAACATTGGAAATGATTCTTTTTTCACTGTACTAGTTACCCCCCCTATTTTGATGTATACTTATCCTTGGATTTTATATCAAATACATAACGAGGATGGTTATTATGAATATCAAGAAAATCGCTCTTTCACTGCTAGTCGGTACTACCATGTTTGCCGGTGGACTGTTTGTAACCCATCCAAACGTGGTCCACGCTGACTCAAATGTCGCGGCCGGTACAGCACAAGGTCAAGTTGTCGTCCAGTACGTCAATGCCTTAACTGGTCAACCAATTCGTGCCAGTAAAGTTATCTACGGTGCGCCTAACAGCATGCTTGACCTATCAAACGACGTTCCCAACATTCCTGGCTACGTTGCCGGAAGTAACCGAGCTGATAACGGTGGTAACACCTATCCAGCTGCTGGTCAGTCAATGACGGTCACCATTGCGTACCAACCACTCAATAAGCCACAACAGAGTGGAAATTATCAGGGTGGAAACGCAACGTCTCCTTCAAACGGAACAACGGCAAACGGACAGAACAACGGTTCAAGTGGCGGAAACGCAGCGATAAATAAAAACGGTAATTCTCAAGCAAATAATAACCAAGGACAAACCGCTGGTAGTAACGAACCCAATCAAGAAAATAAAACCAAGCAACAAAATAAAGAACAAACGACTAAAAATCGCAATAATCAAAATAAAACCAAGAAAGACCAACAAAAGCAGAAGAACAAGCATCATAATGACAAGAACCAAAAGGATAAAAGAGACAAGCGGAACCACAAATCAGCCAAAAAAGACCATACCGAATGGATGATCGGTGGTATTATTGTCATTCTAATTGTCGGAATTGGAGCTTTTGTCTGGTATCGCGCAAGAAAAGCACATCATTTTAGACACTAAATTAACTTAATCAATTGTAGGTGAAAAGACTGTCAAATAATGTTGTTTGACAGTCTTTTTAAGTCGGAATTAGTAAGCATTGAATTAGTAGGGAATTTTAATAATGGAAACAAATATGGCAAAAAATCGTTTTATCACTGGCTTCACAGGACTTAGAGCACTAGCAGTTATTTGTGTTATTCTCTACCATCTCAATCAAAATATCTTTAGTGGTGGCTACTTAGGAGTTCCTGTATTCTTGACTCTTTCAGGATACCTAGTTACCGACCATTTAATTAACGAATATGAATCAACTGGACATTTTCGGTATGGTCACTTCTGGTATAAAAGACTAAAACGTTTATATCCAACCCTGATTGTGATGTTATTTGCTACAGCAACTTATATCACACTATTCCAACGAAATTTACTAGCCAATTTATGGCAAAGCGTCGTTACCAATTTAACGTACGTCTACAACTGGTATGAAATTGCTAACGGTCAATCATACTTTCAAAATTTTGCTGGATCTGAATCACCCTTTACCCACTTGTGGACCCTTGCGATTGAAGGTCAATTCTACCTAATTTGGCCTTTAATTGTCGTTTTGTTGCTGTATCTTTTCAACAGAAACAAACACGGTTTTTTAAACAAGAAGAGCATTTTCTTTGTTGCCATTGGCTTATCCGTTTTATCAGCAGTCCTGATGGCCATCTTATTTAAGCCTGGCACTGATCCAAGCCGAGTTTACTACGGGACCGATACCCGGATGTTCTCAATCTTATTGGGAGCTGCCTTAGCAATTGTGTGGCCCAGTAATCGAATCGTTAGAAAATCCGATCAAGGCCAAAGGACCTTCTTTGACGTCGTTGGACTAATCGGTGTCATTGGAATGGTATGGTTGATATTTACGGTAGGAGCTCAATCCACATTTTTATATCATGGTGGAATGGTACTGTTCTCACTATTTACCGTTCTGATTATGTGGGCCATTCTCTCAAACATTAGTCATTGGAACTGGCTGATGACCAATCCCGTTTTTGATTGGATTGGTTCCAGAAGTTATGAAATTTATGTCTATCAGCTACCTGTCTTTATCTTTTTCGAGGATAAATTCAAGAATGTTGCCAATCATCAGTTGTTATATGCCATTATTGAAGTTCTATTGATTATTGGTATTTCCGAGATATCGTATCGCTTTGTTGAAGTTCCATTTGGCAAATATGACTACAAAATCCTTTTTAGTAAACTAATTGAATTCATGAGTCACACCAAAATACGTGAAATCATTCTCAGTGTACTTGCAATAATCGGTGGAATTGGTATTCTTCAATCCACTACCATTAATCCTAAACAGGCTAATCACACTCAGCTTGCCAATAAAATTCAAAAGAACGCCAAAACCGAAAAAGAAAATAACAAAAATCTCGCTAAAGAAATCAAGAGTGGTAAAAAGGTTAAACGATCTACCAAAGACCAAAGCCAATTAGAAAAAAATGGCTTAACTGCCGCCCAGGTAAAAGAAGCTCAAAATCTGTCCGGAACTGCAGTGGGTGACTCAGTTATGTTAGCTGGTCATGACGATTTACAGAAGATTTTCCCGCGTTTCTACATTGATGCCCAAGTTTCACGCCAACCAGCCGCTGCCGTCCCTAATATTAAAAGTTTAGCCAATCAAGGACTACTAGGCAAAAACGTTGTCATTGGACTGGGGACAAACGGTAACATTTCACCGGAAACGATGAAACAAATTATGGAGATTGCTGGTCCTAAGCGTCACGTTTTCTGGATTAACGTCCACATTCCAACTGAAACTTGGCAAAATTCCGTGAATGCCATGCTGAAAGACTCGCAAAAGAAGTATAAAAACTTGTACATCATTGATTGGAATGATTATATCAATAAGCATTCGAACTGGTTATACTCCGATCAAGCCCATCCAAATAATCAAGGAGCCCCAAAATACGCAACTTTTGTGGCTCAAAATGTTTTAAAAAACGCCATAAAATAAATATAACTAAAAAGGAACCCCCAAATCTTTTGACTTGGGAGTCCCTTTTTGGATACCTAACGTTAGAGTGTCTTACATATAATGTGACTTATTAGTTTTCGACTTATTTCGTTAGATACCACTATTCAGTAGAACTACGTAATCGTGACTTAATTTGCTTCTGACTACCTTCGTTTCTTCTTTTGCATACCAGCACCATTGACTAACCTGTCAATTCGCTCAAATGTCTCGCAGATCCCACTTGTTACTGGGAGTGTTATTGGCCGTGAGACCTGCTTTAAAAAAATACATCCCACCACCCCCGCGCAAAACGAAAAAACTCCAATAATCGCTAACAAACTAATCAGTGACAGCAATCCTACTATTAAAACAATCAGGCCATAAATGCCCAATTGTCGGTGATTGATACACATCTTCCACAAGTATTAATTCCGAAATGGCCCACCCGAAAATTAACTCATTTGATATTAAAGAAACCGCCAGGATCTTTTTATCATTATGTGTTTAGTATTTATTTATGTTTATATCCCTCAATACTTGTGGCCTGACATGTATACATACGACAATCTAAGTTGTTGTTATTAGTTATTTTTGATTAATATGAAATACTTTTCTCACATTCAAAACTCCCGCAAACGAAACTTGATTTATCTTTAATTATAGAGATGAAACCACCTTCTCAATCTTTAATTCCACAAGTTATTTCATAAATAACGGCCTTTTATGACGTAAAAATCTGATTGACTAAGTGGTTAAGCGTTTGCGCAAATTGTTTAAATTAAGTTGGTCAATTACAGCTAAAGTCACTCAAACTCCTTGACCCCTTCTACAAGCGATACACGTTATTCAAACTGTAAACAATCCCACTAATCTTTAAGAATGGTCAAAAATAATGGTCGCGTTGCCCGTCATACCAACGCTTCAATTGATTTCATGTTTATTTTTTAAAATAAACATATTTCTCATTAATCCTCATGCAGGCATGCCCGGTTAACCGTTTTCTCAATTTTATAACAACAATAACCTTAATTTCAATCTTAATTGAGATCGTTTTGCTTTTTATAATTTTATTAGATATGATAATTTCATGCAGTTAGCAGTTATGAAATAAAATTTGAGGAAATGAGAAATGAACAAAAAACGAGTCACCATTAGAGAAGTTGCCAAACACGCCAAAGTTTCAACGGCCACCGTGTCACGGTTCTTAAACAACCATCTTAACTCGATGTCCAAGAACACGGCGAATCGCATTAAACGATCAATAAAACACCTCGGGTACGTTCCTAACTCAATGGCACGTGGCTTAAGCCGCCAAAATGACAGTGGGAGCATCATTGCTGTAGGAGTGTCAGACATCGAGGATCCCTTTTCAATCAGGATGTTTGAAGGAATCCAGGACCAACTGTCCATTTACAAGTACATCCCCTTGCTGATTAATTCCGCCAGTAAGTACAAAAACGAACGCGACCTCTTTCTAGCCTTAGATACTAGCCTCATCAGGGGCGCCATCATTCATCCGGTCAACAGTCACATCAAGGACATTGCCGAACTTTTAAAACCGCGTTTCCCCGTTATTTTGACCGATAAATCCATTAACGATGGCTTTTTTTATAACATCGTCATCAACAACTTTGCGATTTCTCAGAAAGCCGCCGCCTACTTTAAAAATAACCTGGGGCTTTCCAAGTTAATCTTGGTTACTAACGCTGAGAGCGAGATGAAGGTCGTCAGAGAGCGCGTTGCCGGGATTAAATACGTCTACCCCGAACCTGATATTACAATTGTCAAGCCCGGTTATTCCAAAACGTCACTTCATCGTGCCTATCATGAAATCGTTCGCCAATTAAAAAAGCAACCCAACAGTTTGATTTTCTGCCTAACGGAAAAGTGGTTGTTAAGCTTTTTGCCCCGGTTGTTGCGTAACAACATTATTGACCGCGACAAGATTCCAAACATCACTGGATTTGTGAGTTCCAACATCGTTAACCTAATTCAGCCAAAAACGAAGTGTATCAGGACAGACGCATACACCATGGGAAAATACGCCGCGCAACTCATGTACGACATCTTAAACAAAAAAGTGGACCCAAGTAAAAAACGCTACATGGTCCACGCCAAATTTGAATAATATCTGTAACCGACTAAGTCCATGCTGAGCCGGTTTTTGTCTAATAAATAAAAAGTGCCACTTCTGAGAAGCAGCATTTTTTGGAGTTTGAAGCTATGTGTGCTCCAGAAGTAGGAAGCATTGTGAAAGTATCTTTTTTGGAGCGACTAAAGAATAACACGGTAAAATGCCTTACCATAGGTCGTTTAAACCCCACTCAAAGTAATAATGAAAGATTTACTGCCAAAACGCCACCCATCACGTTTAGTTAATCGTTTACGAAACTTATCTTAAGCCTAATTTTGGCTCAAAAAAACTTTAGACCAGCGCCAAGCTCATCTGCGCCAATCACTTCAGCTGTCCTAACTCTTGTTTAATGATTATTTTAAAATCATAATTAGTCTCTTTTTATTATTTTGGTGATATACTCCTCTCATCGACTAGTTAAGAAACATTTTTATCGGACTCCCTAACTAATATAGATACTTTTTAAACCTCGATAACTCACAAGCGTCAGGCATCCACAAACTACTATACTGTCAACTTGACTAGCCGAATCTTCCTAATTGCTCTGACTTCTTCAGCGAAGCCAGGGTTTTTTCTTTTGGATTCTTGGTAATACTTAGATTATTCTATTTAAGGGAGGGAAAAAGATGATAAATTGGTTTGATTTATTCTTTATGATTGGTACTTTGTTGTTAACAGTACTTCTAATTTTACTAGTTATCTTAGTACTATACTTGTGTATCCGCCTAGGAATAAAACTAAATAGGTTCTTAAATAGAGCGAAAGAGAATCATGAAAAAAGGCATTAAATTATTAGTCATTAATACTATGCCATTAGCTTCTGAATCAAAACTAGCAAATTATTTATAAATATAATTTGCTAGTTTTTTTGTTTATTTAAAATACTCTTCAGCGAACGCCCTCGTCTTATTAACGTAGACCTGTCCCTCTTTGTTCAAAGAATCGGCGTGTGTCGCGTGGTTCACAATCCACAATTTCTTAGGACCGTGGTCGTTTTTATAATTGATATAGGCGTCTTTTACGGGAACAAACTTATCAGCATTGCCATGAATGATGAATAGTGGAATTTGATTATGCGCTAACGTCTGCTTCGTGTCGGCATCGTAGAAGTCGTACTTGGCAAAAATATCACCGTAGATGCGGGCAATGGGTAAGATTGGGAAGGTCGGCAGGTGAAACAACGTTCCCAGTTCATATTTCAACTCATCATAGATACTGTTATAACCACAGTCGGTAATCGCAAAGTCAACGTTGTGCGGGACCTTTGGCAGGGTAAACAGAACGGCCGCCGCTCCCATACTGATCCCAAACATGCCAAGTCGTCCATTCGGTATTTTCTGGTTAATAATGTTCATCCATGTCACAATGTCAGACCGGTCTTTCCACCCGTAACCAGCGTACTCACCCTGACTGTTCCCAAATGATTCGTCATCGGGTGCGAGAACGTTATAACCATCGTCATGAAACATTCTAATGTAGTTATTCATTTTGTGCCCGGTACTTCCGTAACCGTGGATTACGATCACGGTCTTATTCGTCGCTTGATTAGCTGGTAAGTAGTAAGCCGTGAGTTTTAGGCCACCCTTGTTCGTTTGGTGCCAAATCTGGGGCTTTTGTTCTTTAATCCAAGTGGTGTTAACCTTTTCGCCGACTTGCGTGCTGTATCCACCCCGCTTAAACGCGAAGTTAAACAGGAAGTAGGTTCCCACAAAGATTAAAATAATCACGGTAATTACGATGGCAATTGTAACTTTGTGCCAGCGCTTCAGCTTTCTTTTTTTCATAATTTCGCTCCTTTTTGCAACACTTGCCATTATACGGGTAGAGCGATTCAAATCATGATTAATTTTTAAGCGTCGCGTGGCACCGGTAACTAGCTAGCTTCAGACGAGTTACAGATTAATTTGAATGTCATTATATTAATCACAAATCGTTTTAGTTTGCTTCAAGCTAACTTTCAACTAAAATGTAAGATATAACTAACTAATAATAAGTAGGGAGTAATTAAATTGAAAACAAGTCCAATAACTAAAACGCTTGGAATTAAGTATCCAATCATTCAGGCGTCACTCAACTGGCTAACTGACGCTAAGTTTGTCGCCGCGGTCTCAAATGCTGGTGGTCTCGGGACGTTTGGCCCAAACGCTGGCAAGACTAGTCCCACTCAAGATGCCACGGAAACGCTGAAAAGGCAGATTAAAGAGGCCAAACAGCTCACCGACAAACCCTTTGCTGTCAACATGATTGTCGGAAGTGAAGATGAGTTTGATTACCCAGATAAGACCTTTAGAGCTGCTTTTGACGCTGGGGTTAACATCTTCATCATTTCTGGTGTCATCAATCCAAAACTTTTTAAAGAAATCAAGGACTCCGGTAGTACCCTAATCTTTCGCGAACTTAATCCGTCCGTTAAGGGCGCTCAAAGAGCTGAAGAATTAGGCGTCGACATCTTGATTGCCACTGGTTACGATGAAGGTGGGATCATTCCAACGACTGGCCTTGGGACGTTTACCACCATTCCACGCATTGTGGATGCCGTCTCCATTCCAGTCGTTGGCGCTGGTGGTATCACGGACGTTCGTGGTGTACGCGCTGCTTTTGCACTGGGTGCTCAGGGAGTCTACGTTGGAACTCGGTTCATTGTGACTGACGAAAACCGGACTTCAGACGCTGCTAAACAAAAAATCATCAACTCGACAGTCGATGACGTAGTATTAGTATCTCCTAACCAACGTTCAATCAAGAATCCGCTAGCTGATAAGTGGGCCAGGGAGTTTCAAAATGGCATCAAAAACACCTACGAACAAACCCGCAAGGCCGGTGGTGTTCGTCCCGCCATGCTTGACGGCAAACTTGATGACGGTGTCATTTCAATTGACGTTGGTATTGATAACATTCATGACATCAAGAGTGTTCAAGCAGTAGTGGACGAAATGATGCAGGATTTTCAAAAATAAATCTTAATAAAAAGCTTCAAGTGGCGTGTCTATCAGCCATTTGAAGCTTTTTTATTCTGCTTTGCTAATTCTTAATGTGATAAGATGTTTCCTATGTGATAAATTACATAAATTCTTACAAAGGAACGTTCAATTTGAAAATCATTAAGAAAATTCTCAACCTTTTTAATACCAGAATGGGCTTCTTTTTCCTGTTAGTGATCCTGTTCTGGTTCAAAACCGTATACGCTTACTACCACGTCTTTTACCTCATCCCAGCGAGTCGCATGCAACACATCATCTTACTGATAAATCCGCTGGCCGCAACCATCATTACGTTGAGTCTGGCACTGTATTTCAAGCCCGCGAAGCTCTTTTATCCCTTTATCATCTTCATTGACTTCTTAAACACCGTCTTACTGTACATAAACATCGTCTACTTCCGGGGATTTCTGGGCTTTATGACTGCGGACACGATGACGACCGGTCATTCCAATTTAAACGGTGGGTTAATTACCAGTGCGACCGCCCTTATCAACAAATGGGACGCCTTATACTGGATAGACCTGATCGTGATTATTCTGTTACTGGCATTTCGCGTTATTAAAATCGACAAAAAGCCTTTAAAGCTTAGGTTTAGCTTACTAACCACCCTGGTCGGGATTATCTTTTTGTTTCTCAACCTTTTTCTTACCCACATCGATAATCCCAACCTGTTCGCCCAGTCAAGTACGCAAAGCAAGCAGAATGACATCGTGAAATACATCGGAATCGACAACTACACCGTCTACGACTGGACCAAGTCCATTCAGACCAACATCGCGCGTTCGACCGCTAAGAAATCAGATCTAAATGACATTTTAGGCTTTACGAAAAAACACTATGCTGCCCCAAATCCCGAAATGTACGGGAAAGCTCGCGGTAAAAACGTGATCGTCATTCACCTAGAAAGTTTTCAACAGTTCTTGATCGACAAAAAGGTTAACGGCAAGGAGGTAACGCCTTTTCTGAATAAAATTTACCATAGTCAGTCGACCAACTCGTTTGACAACTTCTATCACCAAGTGGGACAGGGACGAACGGCCGATGCCGAAAACATGCTTGAAACCAGCACGTACGGTCTGCCGGAGGGCTCCTTGTTCTCTCAGTACGGAAACGACAATACCTTTCAGGCGGCTCCCGCCATTTTAAAGCAACAGCGAAACTACACGTCCGCCGTTTTCCACGGTAACGACGCCAATTTCTACAACCGTAACAACACCTATAAACGGCTCGGTTTCCAGTACTTCTTCAGTTCCAAAGATTACAACATGAAGGGTGACCGAACCGAAGGCATGGGCTTAAAGGACAAATATCTGTTTCAAGATTCCAACAAGTACTTAGAGAACCTTCAACAACCCTTCTACGTCAAGTACTTGACGGTCACTAATCATTTGCCATACGTTCTGGACCAAAAAGACCAAAAACAGATGCACTTTAAGACCACCAACACTGACAATCCCGAGGTCAATAACTACTTTGTCACCGCCCACTACCTCGACCAGTCCGTCAAAGAATTTTACGACTACCTGCATCAGACGGGACTCGACAAGAACTCAATGATTATCATCTACGGTGACCACTACGGCTTAATGGACCAGGATGAACGCAGTCTGGCACCGCTTTTAGGCGTCAAACCAAACGATTGGAACGCTTTTGACCACAGCCAAATCCAAAAAGTTCCGTTTATGATCAACATGCCAGGAACCACCGGTGGGAAAGTCCACCACACGTACGGCGGTGAGATCGACGTGTTACCAACGGTTCTCCATCTTCTCGGAATTAATTCCAAACCATACGTTCAGTTTGGAACCGACCTCTTCTCCAAGCAACACGACCAGGTGGTTGCCTTTAGAAACCGTGACTGGGTCTCACCACAGTTCACCTCCACGAACGGCACGGTTTATGATAATCAGACCAAACGTCAGCTTCATCCAAGTCAGAAGCAACAAAACCAAATCAATCAGAATCAGCACCAGGTCAACCACGAACTGGAACTGTCGGACAAGTTGAACAAGGATAACCTGTTGCGTTTCTATCATCCCAAGGGCTTTAAGCCAGTTAATCCAAAAGATTACCACTATAATCATGAATTGAACCGGGAAAAACAACTTGAGAAGCAGTTGGGCCAAAAGTCAACGAGTCTAGCTTCCCTGGACAAATAAAAATAGCACTTAACTCACATGAGTTAGGTGCTATTTTAGTCTTTTATTTATTTAATACCTGTGAAATGGCCGTTGCCATCCGTTTAATTCCTTCATCGATCTCATCGTCATTCATGTTGGAGAAATTTAAGCGGAAGGTTCCTGGTTTCACCTTACCCGCGTAAAAGGAGGACCCAGGAACAAACACCACGTTGTTTTTTAAACAAGTCTGATACAGTTCCTCCGTGTTCACTCCGGGAACTTCAACCCAGATGAACATCCCACCTTCAGGATGACTGTGGCGCACGTTCTTTGGGAAGTACTTATCAATGCAGTCCATCATCAGATTAGCCCGATGCTCATAGGTATCGGTAATCTTCTTGATGTGGTCGTTAATATCCACGTCATCTAAGTACTGGGACACGATGTACTGGGTTAAGTTATCCGTATGTAAATCGGCATTTTGTTTAAACAGGATAAACTTGTCCATAAAGTTTAACGCTGCATCAATCCACCCTAAACGGAGTCCTGGTGCTAAAATCTTGGAAAAAGAGCTCAGATAGATTACACCACCGTCGTGGTCAAAGTGTTTGAGTGGTGGTAAGTACTTCCCTGCGTAACGAATGGCACCATACGGGTCGTCTTCTAGGATTGGAATCCCCGCCTCTTTACCAATCTGAACTAATTTTTTTCGCCGTTCTTCCGTCATGGTCCGTCCGGTTGGATTCTGGAAATTGGGAATCGTGTAGATAAACTTGGCCTGCGGGTATTTTTTGATTAACCGTTCTAAGGCATCTGTCTCCATCCCGTCCTCGTTCATGGGAATGCCAACGATTTTGGCACCATAGGACTTAAAAACGTCGATGGCTGAGAGGTAGGTTGGATCCTCGGTCAAAACCACGTCACCCGGATTAATCAACATCCTGGAAACAATGTCAATGGCCTGTTCCGACCCCGTCACGATCCCAACGTTAGCAACCGTCGTATTAACGTGGCGTTCTTTCATAATGGCCACAATCTGCTGTCTTAGTTTTTCGTAACCAAGCGACTGCGAGTACTGCAGAACCGTTTGCCCATACTGTTCAAAAACCTGGTTTGCGGCCTTTTGGATCTCTGAAACCGGAAACAACTCGGGAGCTGGCATTCCACCACCTAATGAAATCACCTTGGGATCAGAAGCCGCTTTAAAAAGATCTGAAGTTACCGTACTAACATGAGCTGGCACACCGCTTGCGTATCTAAATTCCATTTTAATCGCCTCACCGTACTAAACACTTGGTAGTTATTATTTAAAAGTTCACTGTAATTAAAGCATTACACTATTAGTATAGTACATTCAGCTTGAATGCGTCGCTATCACGTATCTAAATGACCTAATGCGTGCGGTGTCTCAAACTTTAGATTCGTTGCGATTTTTCACCCAATCATTTTCGTCATGGCCTACGCCATTAATGACAATTCCATTGGTAATGACTCGTTCCAGCCGAAATCCAGCACGTTTTGCAACAGCATTACTCCGCTTATTATCAACGGCCACTTTAACATGGATCTGATTCAACTGATAATCACGAAAACCTAAGCCAATCATGAAGTTAAGCGCCCGGTAAACGATTCCCTTCTCGGTAAATTGGTTACCCAGCCAATAGCCAATCTCCGTGCTTTTTTGGTCATGATCAAACGAATTAAAACTGATCATCCCAGCAATTTGATCCTGATAAATAATTAATAAGTTAACTGACTTTCCTAACCGATAATGAGTTAAAGTTTGGTGTAAAAATTGCTGCTCATGTGCAACTGATTGCATCGCATCCGCCCATGGCAACCACTTTGAAAGGGTTGTACGTGAGTCTTTTACTAACTGATAGACCAATTTTGCGTCTTCTGGATGGTCAGGAAGACGCAACTCAATCTCACTGTCAACACGTTCCGTCCTCATTTCATCACTTCCCTACTTTCCGGCTTTTGAAACCGAACCATTCATATCATCGTATTCATAGCGACTCATTTTTCCCTTTTGCATGGCTAATCGTAGTCGATCAACCTCTGCACCATGATCGGCATTCGTAATGTAATTATTTTCACCACGAACGGTGTTATCGTACTTAGCATCCGTTAATTGGCGTTTTAACACTGACTGAGTAAAGTCATAAACCCGACCATAAACAATGTTTTGATAATTAAATTGCTGACCATTAACCTGAAACTTGATGGCACCGTGTGGAACACCGCGCACAAAGGTCATTGAGTCAATCTCGTTTTGGGGATAGTGGATGACGGAATCATCACCGCCTTCATCATGAAAAACAAGTAGTTCGTTTTTGGTGATCATCAGCACCGTTCTTTGTCGGCCAATCGCGTTAACCAACAATTCCCTTACTTTTTCCTTGGGTAAATGGTTACTTAAATATTGATCGAACTCAGCCCCAATCACTTTTGGTAGCCCATGAAATTTACCTAACTTGGCATGCATTTTGCTTCACCTTTCCTCTTAGTTAGTTGTAATTATGTTATAACGTTTCTTCACTCATATTTTGGGTACAATAAAACCAGTTCCATTAAAAAGAATGTTAAGGAGTCAGTAATGAGCATCGAAGAACAAATTTTTACTAACCTGAAACCTGATTTTGCCAAACTGATTAATTTTGGTTTTAAACATGAAAATAATCGCTTTAAATACTCTACTAACATCCCACAAATCAACTTTTCGGTCACCATTACCGTTAAGCAAAATGGCGAAGTAAGTGGCAAAGTAATCGACGATGATTACCACGCCGAATACACTAACTTTCGGGTTGACAACCCAGCGGGTGGCTTTGCCAGCACCATCAAGCAGAGATACACTGCCATCTTGAAAAACATTGCGCAGCAATGTTTCAACTACGTTCCAGACAACACGGAAACAAAGTGGCTCATCCCAGCCAATCCGAAATACTTTGACTTAGAAAAAGACTTCGCCAAAAACGGCACCATCATGTGGAAACAAACCACTCACATTCATGTTGATGATTTAGTTTACATCTACGTGACGGCACCAGTTGCCGCCATCACGTATAAATGTGTGGCCATCAAGGTGAATCAACCGCACTACTACCACGATGAAAACATCACCATGCACTACGTTATGTTACTTCATTTACTTAGCAGATTTAATCCCAATGAATTTAACGTGGCCGTCCTAAAAAAGCACGGTGTCAAAGCCGTCAGAGGTCCGCGCCACGTTCCTCAATCTTTAAGTCGGATTCTCAAATAACCGCAACATTAATACTGAATATTTTGGTCTTCCACAATTGACTGGTAATTCATCTTTTCAAGCCATTTTGGTAAACTCAGGTTCTCCATGATGTTCATGTCAACGTCTGGAGTCAAAATCGAACCGCCAGGAACCGCATCAACTGGAATCGAAAAGTAGGGTCCAACGGTAATCGCGTTGCCAATCTCACCCGGTTTCATCATGACGTGGGCAAAGCCAATCCACGAACTGGCAAACGAAGTGCCCGCATCTTGACCACACTGGGCAATCGAGCGCGCGATGGCCTCTCTTCTTCTGGCCAAGAATTCGCCGAGATCGTCCTCGTTGGGCGTATTCCAGGTTCCAGCATCCTCAATGAACATGGAGGAATTATGAACGGGATCCTTCGCAATTGAAATGGCAATGGCGGACCAAACGCCGTAACTTTCACCCGGTTTTAGCGGTCGGTCTTCAATTGGTCGTTCGGCAGTCACGCCCTTGTTAGCACAAATAATGAAACTCCCCGGAGCTGGATAGTGCCGACGATTGTCAGCCGTTCCAAAGAATTCTACCAGCGAATCCTGCAGTGGTTTCCCATCGTAAATTGGTAGTTTCGAACCATCCCACTGGGTCACCTTAAACAACGGTTGTGCCCGATCGACTTCTGGATTTCTCAGGAGATCATATCCCAGAATGTGGCCCTGAACGCCCGTAAAGCTGGACGCCGTCATCATGTTAATCTGGCCAATGTAGGCGTTCTTACACTCGGCTCGGTCGTAAGACACGATTCCATCCAAGACGCCATCGTTCGTCTTTTCGCGGGTCCCGGCGTCAACTTTTAGGCCAGTAACATAGCCAGTTCCGAGATTTCCTGGCTCCATGTAACCCCGTGAATATTTTTGATAGGGACTAATCGCAATGCGGTCAATCCCCTCTTGATTTAAAATTTTGTCAATTTTAGCCATTTTTTGCCTCCTATAAGCGGAAAATTTACTTTGCTTTTGAGACTACGTTCATAATCGCCTAACTCAAAATCACTTGCAAGGAACATCACTTATTAATGCCTAAATGACGGTACTAAAACGATTTTATCTCTCTTTCTTATCAATCAATAAATATTTTATTAAAATTTCCTCATAAAAAGAGTGACACAATGTCAGCATTAGCGTTAAAATAATGTTAAGATTTACACAATAATAGGTGTGTATTGAAAGGAGATCCTAATAATGAAAAAAGTCTTAATACTAGGCGGTGGATTCGCTGGATTAAGGGCTTGCAAGCTTTTAGCTAAGAGTAAGGCCAATCTAGACATTACCTTGGTTAATAAAAATGCTTATCATTATGACTCGACTGGCCTCTACAAGGTCGCATCAGGAGATGAAGCACCAGAACGACTCATGTTTAGAATTACCGACATGATCAATCCTAAGATTCATTTCATAGAGGATGAAGTTATTAAAGTAAATGGTAAAGATAACACGGTCCAAACGAAAAACAACGGTGATTTAAGTTACGACTACCTGTTCAATGCGCTTGGATTTGAACCCGAAACGTTTGGCACCCCGGGTGCAGACGAGTTTGGGCTTCAGATCAGTGACATTGATAACTCAGTCGCTGACTACAAGAAGATTCAAACCACCTTGGATGCCTACGATGAGTTTAAGGATGCTAAGCTCTTGAACATCGTGGTGGTCGGCGGTGGTTTTACTGGCATCGAACTTTTAGGGGATCTCGTGCACATGGTGCCAAAATGGGCCAAAAAGTATGGTTTCAAAAAAGAAGAGTTCAAAATTACCTGTATCGCTCCGGGCTTTTTGCCAATGTTTAACAAAAAACTCGGTGACTACGCGCAACACTTCCTTGAAAAGAAGGGCGTTAAGTTCATCATGGGTGACACGGTGTCAAAGATTACGGAAGATGGTGCTTACTATGGTAAAGATGATAAATTCATCCCATCTCACTTAGTCTTCTGGACCGCTGGAGTAAAGGGATCTGACGTTATTCCCGATTCACAGTATCCAAACGAAAAACGAAACCGGGTCGCCGTTAACACGAACATGAGCTTAGACGACTTTCCTAACCAGTACATCATTGGTGACGTCTCAGCCGTTAAAGATGACAAGTCCGGTCGGATGTTTCCAACGACTGGTCAGATTTCCATCTACGAAGCGGACGTTGCTGTCAATGATTTCTTAAACAAACTAAATGGTAAACCCGCCATTAAGTTCGACTACAAATCAATGGGAACCGTTTGTTCACTTGGCCCATACAGTGGAATTGCCGAAATTTACATGTTCGGCATGACCTTTAAGTTAAAGGGATGGATTGTCCCAATCTTTAAGAACATGATCTTTAAGAAGAACGGACTTGAACTCGGAAACATTCGGACCATGTTAGAAAGTTAAATTGATTTAAGGAGGAACTATTCACAATGCTTAATTTAGGTTTAAGTGTTTTGCCGCTAGCGCGGATTCAGTTCGCTGAAACCACGATTTTCCATTTCTTCTTCGTCCCAATGTCAATTGGATTGGCATTGATCGTTGCAATCATGGAAACCTTCTATGCGGTGACCAAAAAACCAGTCTATAAGACGATGACGAGATTTTGGGGTAAGATTTTCTTACTTAGTTTCGCGGTCGGAGTTGTAACTGGTTTGATTCAAGAATTCCAGTTCGGGATGAACTGGTCTGATTACTCAAGATTTATGGGTGACATCTTCGGGGCGCCGTTAGCCATCGAAGCTCTGTTAGCCTTCTTCTTGGAATCAACGTTTATCGGGGTTTGGATGTTCACCTGGGACAAATTAAAACCTGCTTGGCACGCCCTGATGATTTGGTTGGTCTTCTTTGGGTCAGCCATTTCAGCACTTTGGATTCTATCAGCCAACAGTTTTATGCAACATCCAGTTGGTTACCGGATTGACCCTAAGACCGGTCACGCTTTAATGACTAGTTTTAGCGCCATTCTGACCAACCAACAACTCTGGTACGAATTTCCCCACGTGATCTTCGGAGCCTGTGTTACCGGTGGCTTCATCGTCGCTGGTGCATCGGCTTGGATGATCTTTAGAAAGAAGTGGCCTGACTTCTTCAGAAAATCAATGCGAATTGGTTTAGTCGTTGGTTTGATTGCTGTCTGCGGTAGTTTCCTTAGTGGAGACCAACAGATGCTTTACTTAAGCCATCAACAACCAATGAAATTTGCCGCCGCTGAAGGTGAATTTGAAAACGTTAAAAGTCCAGCTGCTTGGACGGCCGTTGAATTCGCTCATACTAACGAACACCGTGCTAGTTTCAAGATTGAGATTCCATACATGATGGACATCTTGACCTACCACAAGCTAAGTGGATCAGTTACCGGTATGAATGAAACCAACGCTAAGCTCCACAAGAAGTGGAATAGTCATTTTGGCAAAGATATGAACTACTACCCACCAGTAAACACCTTGTTCTACTCATTTAGAATCATGGTATTTGGTGCAATGACACTAGCTTTCTTAGCCATCTGTGGACTGTGGTTCTCAAGGAAAAAGAAGAATACGATTGGGAAGCAGTGGTGGTTGACGCTACTGCTGACGGTTGGAACATTTGGACCGTTCATTATTAACACCTGTGGTTGGCTGGTTACTGAAAGAGGTCGTGACCCATGGGTTGTCTACGGATTACTGCCAATTGCCAAAGCGGTTTCGCCAAGTACGACGGCGGCTTCCGTGCTCTTTACCATTATTATTTACTTCTTCTTATTTGCCACTTTGGGTGTCTTCATGTTTATTTACGCACGAAAATCACTTTACAAGGGGCCTGAAGGTGTCGGCGATCACGAGAGCTACGATACCGAAGATCCATTTTCAAAGGAGGCTTTTGAGAAATGAGTTTATTACAACTTTTATGGTATTTCTTAATCGGATTACTGTTTGCACTGTTCTTAATTCTCGATGGAGCTGATTTTGGGGCCGGAATGTCAACAAGACTTCTGGCTAGTAATTACGACGAAGCAGCTTTGGTACTTCGAACGATTGGACCCCACTGGAGTGGAAACGAAGTCTTCTTGGTTGCCGCTGGTGGTTCAATGTTTGCGGCGATGCCAATGTGGTACGCCTCGTTGTTCTCCGGATTCTATCTCCTGCTGTTCTTTATCCTGGTGGCTCTAATTTTTCGGGGTGTCTCGTTTGAATTCTCCGAAAACGCAGAGACCAAAAAGGGCCGAAACCGATGGATGTGGGCCAACTTCTTCGGAAGTGTCTTCATCCCCTTCCTGTTCGGAATGCTCTTTACCGACATGATTCAAAGTTTGCCAATGGATGGTCAGGGTAACATCTACGTCACCTTCTTCGACGTTGTTAACCCACTTTCAATCCTTGGTGGAATCACGGTAACTGCATTATGTCTCTACCAAGGCCTTCACTACATTTCCTTGCACACGGCGGGCTTAATTCGATACCACGCCTCAGCAATGGCATCCAACCTGTACTGGTTGGCATACCCAGTGGAAATTCTAGTTGTGATTGCCTTATATTTCCAAACCAACTTTTTCGAGACACATTTGGTCTCAACTGTAGTAGTATTAGCATTAATCGTTGCTACAACTATTTGGGGTCAAATTGCTAGTGGCTCTGGTCATGAAGTACAAGCTTATCTTGCAAGTACCAGTACCCTCGCCTTACTAGTAATCCTGATCTTTATTGGTTTATTCCCTAACGTATTGGGTGCCAATGATCCAGTTCACACGATTTCAATCGCAAACGCTTCTTCATCACCATATACGTTAGTTGTAATGACCATCGTGGCATGTATCCTCCTACCGCTCATCGCGATCTACTTTACCTGGAGTTACGTCTCACAATGGCATCGCATTTCGCTTAAAGATATGGAAGATGCCAATTCTGGATATTAAAAATTAAGGATTGATAAAACATGTTTGATAAACAACTTCTATCAATTCCTGGGGTCAAAAAATTAATTGCCAAGCTAAGTATTCTAGCAGTCGTTCAATCGGTCGCTATCATTCTAGAAGCCCTTTTTCTCTCACAGGCAATGGTGCTTACTTGGGAACAAAAAAAGATAGCAGCGTTAACCATACCTGTGCTATCTTTTTTTGTTGCTTTCGCATTAAGATACCTGATCACAAGAATTGAAAATCAAATTACCGATAAATTTGCCAGTCAGGCTAGTAGTCAGTTAAAAGAACAACTCCTACAAAAAGAATTCGAACTAGGACCCGCCATGGTCTCAAACATCGGATCAGGTCACATGGTAACCCTAGCACTTGAAGGGATTGATAAGGTCGAAAACTACCTTAACCTCATCTTGCAGAAGACCATTAACCTGGCGATCATTCCATGGATCATCCTTTTGTACTGTTTCTTCGTTAACTGGCTCTCAGCGGTCGTGATGCTACTGGTCTTTCCGGTAATCATCTTGTTCATGATTATTCTAGGACTCGCCGCTCAGGCTAAATCTGACCGACAGTATTCTGGCTTTAAAGAGATGTCCAATAACTTCATCGACAGCATGCGGGGACTTAAGACCCTCAAACTCTTTGGCCTCAGTAAATCCTACGGAGATAACATCTATCGGGTTAGTGAAAATTACCGAAAGAGCACGATGAGCGTGTTAAGAGTCGCTTTACTATCGACGTTTGCCCTCGACTTCTTTACGACCATGTCAATTGCCATCGTGGCCGTCTTATTAGGTGTGAAATTAATTAATGGAACGGTGACCTTGCTTCCAGCCCTAATCATCCTAATTCTCTGCCCGGACTACTTCCTACCGGTCAGAGATTACGGAAATGACTACCATGCCACTTTGGACGGCAAAAATGCCCTGATTGACATTAACAAGATTCTGGATTTACCAAGTCCAACCAGCAAAATTAAACTAACCAACTTTCACAACTGGACTAAGGACAGTACCTTAAAGGTCAGTGACTTAAACTTCAGTTACGACCAAAAGGAGGACAATATCGCTGATGCCAATTTCAATCTGAACGGATTCGTTAACATCGGAATCGTGGGTCGGTCTGGTTCAGGGAAGTCCACGCTTTTAAACCTCCTTGGAGGCTGGCTGTCTCCAACCAACGAAAACGGTCATCTCCCATTCAACGTTGACGGTCAAGCAATTGACAGTCTCGCTCAATCAGAATGGCAGAAGCACATCAGTTACATCCCCCAGGATCCATACATCTTTGCCGGAAGCATTGCCCAAAACGTCGCCTTTTATAAACCCGATGCTAAGGCTTACGCCATTAACTCGGCCATCGAAAAAGCGGGACTATCCAAGTTTGTTGCCAGTCTCCCAGATAAGGCGAACACCAAGATTGGTGAAGGTGGAAGGGGAATTAGTGGTGGTCAGGCCCAACGGATTGCCCTGGCTCGAACCTTGCTTGATACCGAGCGAACCATTCTCCTGTTAGATGAACCAACCGCCCATTTGGACATTGAAACCGAATATCAACTGAAACAAACCATGGTTCCGATCTTCAAAGACCACCTCGTCATCTTTGCGACCCACAGACTTCATTGGATGAACGAAATGGACTACATTCTAGTCATGGAAGACGGCAAAATCGTTGAACAGGGAACTCAAACTGAATTATCCAACCAAAACGGAGCCTACAAGCAATTGATTAGTGAGATTCGAGGTGGAAACAATGCGTAAACTACTTAAAAACGATACGTGGATTAAACCGTACCTGACCAAGTACAAGGTCCTGTTATTCTGGGTCTTCTTTCTCGGCGTCTTGACCTTTGGGTGTGGGATTGGATTGATGTTCGTTGCCGGCTACTTAATTAGTCGTTCGGCCACTCATCCCTACAACATCCTGATCGTTTACGTCCCGGTCATCTTAACGCGGGCTTTCGGAATTGGCCGACCGGTCTTTAAGTACTTAGAGCGACTAAACAGTCATAACTGGGTCTTAAAGGTAACGTCTGCCCTTCGAAAACGGCTCTACACTACCCTGGAATCATCCGCCCTTTTTTTGAGTGAGAAATTTCAGACCGGTGATTTACTGGGTGTCCTAGCCGACGACATTGACCACCTTGAAAACCTGTACCTGAGAACCATATTTCCAACCCTTGTGGCCTACATCACGGGTATCATCATCATTGTGGCCTTAGGCATCATTAGTTGGCCCTACGCCATCTTCATGTTCGTTGCGTTTACCATCATCTTGTTCTTTGTTCCACTTGCCTCTGAGGCCATGCGGGGGGCTTCTAAGGAATACCAGAAGTCGCTTCTCCACCAGTCTTATGAAAATCTGACGGATTCAACCCTTGGAATCGCGGACTGGATGATTTCCGGTCGAGAAAAGGGCTTTCTTAATCACGTCAGAAAAAACGACCCGAAGATTGCCAAATCTAACGATCAGACCCACTTATTTGAGTGGAATCGTGAATTTCTCATTAAAGTAGTCTTCGCCATCGTCATCATCGGGACCCTGCTTTGGTCTAACCTGTACTTCAAGGGGTCACAGGAACTCGTTAACTACGCGGCCGCCTTCGTCATGGGAATCTTCCCGCTTATGGACGCCTTCGTCCCGGTCTCTCAAGCCTTAGAAGAGTGGCCAATGTACAGTGATTCGGTGGTCCACTTGAATCAACTTTCAGACGAAGAGAGGAAACCTTACGTCTCAGACAAAAAGCTGCCCGCCCCATCTGACTTTAATTCCATTAAACTCGATCACGTGACTTTTCACTACCAAGATGATCCAAGTGACATCATCAAAGACGTCTCGTTTAAGATTGATAAACACCACAAGTTAGCAATCATCGGACCCAGCGGAGTTGGAAAGACGACCCTCTTGCAGCTTTTAACCGGAGCACTTACGCCAACTACTGGACACGTCTTAATCAACAACATCGATGCCTACAAGTTTGAGTCTGACAGTTACAAGTGGTTCAGTGTGCTGGATCAGAGTCCGTTTCTATTTGACACGTCGGTTTTAAACAACGTCCGAATCGGAAACGAAACCGCTACTGACGAAGACGTCAAAAAAGCCATCAAAGCCGTAGGATTGTCCGATTACATTGAATCACTACCAGACGGCTATGAAACGAACGTCAAGGAAAACGGAATCAGATTCTCTGGCGGACAACGGCAACGAATTGCGCTCGCCCGCATCCTCTTGCAGGACAATCCAATTGTCCTACTCGATGAACCCACGGTGGGACTGGATCCGATTACCGAAAATAATCTGATTAACACCATCAGTAGGGTTCTAAAAGACAAAACCATGATTTGGGTTACCCATCACCTTCAGGGCTTAGACGAAATGAATGAGGTCATCTTCCTTGAAAACGGTGTCATCAAGATGGAAGGAAACCCGCAAGCATTGTATAAAAATAACGCCCGTTATCGTAGACTGTACGCAATGGACGTTGGTAAGTAATTATTCGGTTATTTAGAATACTGAAACAATTCCGAAATGATGGTTTTAAGGACAGCGGTACTCTCAGATTGTGGTAACTGCGCAATTAGGTCAAAAGCGTCGTCTAAGTACTGAGTATAAATCTGACGTGCCGCTTGCATTCCGCCACTGTCACTCACAATTTTAGCAATTTCTTTTAGATCAGTTTTTTTAAGCTGGTCTTTTTTTAGGATTTTTTTTAACTTCGGACCGTCAGCGGTCTCGAAAGTTTCAATGACGGGCAAGGTATACACGCCCTCACTGGCATCGTGCAGGGTGGGCTTTTCGGTTTCAACGTCTGGCTCAAAGTCTAGGAGGTCGTCTCGAATCTGAAATGCCATCCCAAAGTTCAAACCAATCTGCTCAGCAATCTGGACGGTGTTATTGTCAGCCATTGAAAGGATGGCACCCTCCCCCATTGCCACTTTGAAAAGCTCCGCCGTCTTTCCCTGAATCGAATCAAAGTAGTCCTGTTCACTTCGGTCTAAATCATACTTACTTTCGTCTTGGGCCAACTCGCCAAATAGGACGTCCTTCATGCTTTCAACGTTGTAACGCAAATTATCAAAACTCGGGGCATAGTCCAAAAGCATTTCAAAGTATTTCGTGAACAGGTAATCACCCAAGTAGATCGCTTCGCGCTGGCCAAATTGAGCGTTTAACGTATCTTCTCCCCGTCTTAGGTCCGATTGGTCAATGACGTCATCGTGGACCAAAGAAGCCAAATGAATGACCTCAATTGAAGCGGCGGCCTGGAGGAGTTTCTCTCGCTCAACTGCTTCTGTGCCAAAGTTACCCGCGATTAACAGGAGCGCCGCCCTTAGCATCTTGCCATTTCCGTTAATTAGTTCTTCGATTCCCCGTTTAAACTCGGCCTCAGGAACCTGAATCTCTTTACTTATGAGTGATTGAACTTGAACCAGTTCAGATTCAATTTCAGGAAATTTATTCCAAATGGTTGTTTTCATGTCTTTTCCTTTTTTATGGTAACCTTACGATATTTTCATGGTACTATAATAACAGCATTATCCTTAATAATAATAACATTAACAATGACTTTCGGAGGCAAAACAATGAAGTGGAAATACTTTTATCAACTAACCGAGATGTACACCACCCCAGTCGACGTCTTAATCCTACTGTTCTGTGCCAGCTTTTCGTACTACTTTTACGGTTCCTTTAACTGGCTGTATGCCACCTGGGCCTTCTTCATCGTGTTCTTGATGCATCTGTTTTTAAACCTACATAACAACCTGGAAGACTACGAACACGCAACCGACGTGACCGACTACAAACACGCCACCAGTATCATTGGTAAGTACCACCTAAGTACCCGGATGATCTGGAAATGGGTCGTAATAATGGGGATAATTGTCGCCGTCCTTGGACTCACGCTCGCATACTTGACTGGATGGCCCACGTTAATCATTGGCATCATCGGCTTTGGCCTCGGATTAGCCTACTCGGCGGGTCCAAGACCAGTGGACTCCACCCCATTTTGTGAACTCGCAACCGGAATGCTAATCATGTTTTTTGACCCGCTGGTTTACGTCTATCTAGGAAGCATTAATCGCTTTCGCTTCTCCTGGGACAGTATCGTTGACGTCTTCTTGGTCACCATGTTCCTGTTTGTGCTTGCCTACATCACCCAACTCGCTAACAATACCTGTGACCTAAGAGAAGACATCGGAAATCACCGTTACACCCTGGTGTATTACATCGGACCATCAGACGCAATTAAATTATTTACAATTGTTTTCTGGTTGACAATCTTAATCATACCAATTTTATCCTTCTTTGGATACGTCCCAATCATTTCAAATTTAATTATTTTGGCTTATCCGCTGGCCTGGAAGAAAGTTAAAGTTTTTCAAACCAACCAGAACAAGCAAGAAGTCTATCATCAAATCGTTGGTGGGGTGACAATGTTAATGGGGTTGTATATCATTACTTACATGATCGGAACCATCATCAAAATCTTTCTTTAATTCATTTACACTGGAGGTAAATCATGACCTGGAAGTATTTTTATCAACTAACTGAGATTTACACAACACCGCTGGACGTGACCTGGCTCATCCTTGCGGCTAGTTTTTCTTATTATTACTACGGCTCGTTTAACTGGCTGTACGCCATCTGTGCCTTCGTGATTGTCATCGCCCTGCATCTCTTTTTAAACATGCAGAATAACCTCGAAGACTACGAACACGCCACCGACAAGACGGACTACAAGCACAGTACGAGCACCATCGGGAGTAATCATCTGAGTCTCACGATGATTCGCCACTGGTTATACGGTTTTGCGGCTTTTATTATCATCGCCGGTTTGATCCTGAGTTACTTTACCGGATGGCCTACCTTAGTGATCGGTGTAATTGGTTTTCTATTGGGACTGGCGTACTCGGCAGGACCAAAGCCCTTAGACGCCACCCCATTCTGTGAGTTAGCGGTCGCCACGTTAATTCCGTTCTTTGTTCCGCTGATTTACATGTACATGGGGAGCATCCACCGATGGAACTTCACCCTTATGAGTGTGCTGGACGCCTTTTTGGTGACACTATTACCGTTTATCCTCTTCTTTATCATCCAACTCGCAAACGACACGTGTGACCTCGAACAAGACATTGGAAATAACCGTCATACGTTAGTCGACTACATCGGGAAAAAGAACGCCATTAAGGTGTTTGACTTGGTCTACTGGCTCTCAATCATCGTAATTCCGATTCTTTCTTTGGCAGTCGGCATCGTTCCTTACTTTGCCCTACTGACCATTCTAATTTATCCTTACGTTTGGACCAAAGTCAAAGTGTTCAACTTCAATCAAAACAAGGGAGAAATTTATAACGTCATCGTTAAAAACACTTCCCTGATCGTTATGTTATACATTTTGACCTACATGATTGGTACCATTATCATCTACCTATTTAAATAAACCAAAAGCATTTCTTTAAATAAACTAAAAGCACTTCAGAATTTTCTGAAGTGCTTTTTAGATCTAAAACTAATGATGATTACTAACGTACCACGCTAGTTGATCCAGTAATTTATTTTGGTACTCATCATACAGACTTCTCAAGGGATGCAGATGATCCACCTTGACAATCCACGGCTTATCGAAGTTTGTGTAGTGCACAATGACGGGATGATCCAACGCCGCTACTTGAGAACGCTGACCGTCCGTCGTCTCACTTTTGCGGTACTTGCCCTTAATAAGGTTACTTTGCACGTTGTACTTGGAGGGTAACGACTGCCAATCACCGTTAAAAATGGCATTTAAGGCATCCTGGTCCTGAAACCGCAACATTTCCGGATGGTCATTCGCAAGTCCGCGTGCTTTTTGTGAAATACCAGCGCTACGCCATTTCTTGGTATCAATTAGTAACAAGCCGGCGTTAAAGTAATGACCAGTTTTCTCACTGACCCCCATCTCACGCAAGCGGTCCAAGTACCCCGCATTTTCAACGGCCCCAATTACTTTCCCATTTAAATCAACGTGATAAAGTTCATCAATGTTTCCCACACAAATCATATCAGCGTCAAGATAGAGAATCCTGGGACGGTCAATTTCTTCTGGAATATCAATGCGGTAGTAAGTATTGCGTTTGATGATGCTGTTCGGAGCATCCGTGTTGGCCTTCTGGTAACGGTCCTCGTGGGGTTTTAAAAATTTCACCGTTAGACAGTTTATAAAAAGCTTCGGGAGCGTGGCAATTAAGTTCTGATTTTGGGGACTTAAATGATCATTGACGACAAAAAACTCAAAGTCCGCGTCAGGATTGTTTAAAAGGATGGAAGTGTAATTAATCGCCAGCGGCAGTGCCATGTTGTTGTCAGTGGTGGACGCAACCGTGAGCGGATGAGCTACTTCAGTTGGTTTTTTCACTAGGCCCAGTCTCCGTTACGAAAGACGGGAACGACCGTCCCATCAGCTTTAACGCCGTCAATGTTCATGTCGTCAGAACCCATCATGAAATCAACGTGTTCTTGACTGCTATTTAAGCCAGCCTGGTCTTGTTCTTCCGGACTCATCTCGGTCCCACCAACAACACTGAATGGATAAGCAGCACCCAGGGCCATGTGATCACTGGCATTTTCGTCGTACAGGGTGTTGTAGAAAATGATGCCTGATTGTGAAATTGGACTAGGATCTGGCACTAGTGAAACTTCGCCGAGCGAACGAACTCCTGGATCAGTGGCAAGGAGGTGGTCAAGTGTCTTTTGCCCCTTCTTGGCAGTAGCCTTTACAACCTGTCCGTCCTTAAAAGTGAACTCCATGTCTTCAATCACAGTGCCAGAATAGCTTAACGGTTTCGTTGAAGTGACGTGACCGTTAATACGGCGTTTGTCAGGAGCCGTGAAGACCTCTTCGGTTGGCATGTTGGGCATGAACTTAATGCCATCAACACTGGTACTGCCAGCCCCGACCCAGACGTGGTGCTTGGGCAATCCGACCTCCATGTCAGTTCGTGGGGAATGGTACTGCAACGTGTCAAACTGTTCCTCATTTAACCAAGCTGCTTTTTCTTGGAGTTGGTCTTTGTGGTCCTTCCAAGCCTGAATGGGGTCGTCGTTATCAACTCGAGCCGTTTTGAAAATCTCGCGCCACAACTTGTCAACGGCTTCGTCATCCGGTAAGTCAGGGAAAACCTGTTTCGCCCAGGCTGTGTCAGCGGCACCTACGACCGTCCAGGTTAAGTCGTTATTCTGCGTAGCAACCCGGACCGCGTTCGTGGCCTTTCCCATGGCCGCCGTGTTCTTGGCCACTCGTTTGGGATCAATTTGGGCAAAAGCAGCCGGGTCCTCCGACAAAACTGAGATTCGAGCGGCATGTTTATCAACGATGTAGTTGGCCTCATCAATCATGTATTGGGGAATGTTTTCCAACCGGTCGTCACTGGCATGTTCTAAAAATTGTTGGGACACAAAGGTATCGTCCCACTTAACCATCACATCGGCGGCCCCAGCTTTATAGGCTTCCTTCACAATCATGTGGGCCAAGTCCTGGTGATGATCAGAGATATACAGAACGACCGTCTGGCCCGGTTGGACGTTTACTCCGACCTTGACAATCAATTCCGCATACTTTTTTAAATTACGATCTAATTCTTCCTTCTTCATGTAATCATCCCTTCTTCTCTCGTTGCATCCATTCTATTGATTTTTATTTTCAATTACAATTAATAAGTGTAACGCTTTGCAATCAAAATTTAACTTACGGAATGTAAGTCCGAAGCCACGGCTTTTCAACTTATCTGACTTCACAATTTCTCAGAAAGGGACTGGAGCAAGCGCGTGATACCGTGCTAAAATGGATGATATTACTTAACGAAACGGGAGGGATCGACGTGTCAAAAGCTGCCAAACGAGCAATTTTCATCCTGATTATTGCGAACTTTATCATTTGTTTAGGGATGAGTCTGGTAATTCCAGTCGAACCCTTCATTAAAAACGAATATCATCTAACCACCGCTCAGATGGGAACCATGACTTCACTATACGCCTTAGCTCAGTTCATCGGATCGCCGTTTGTGGGCCGGATTTCAGACAAGATTGGACGAGCACCAATTCTGGCTGGAGGTCTAATCCTTTATTCCGTCTCGGAAATGATGTTTGCGGCCTCTAACACGCTGCTGTTATTCGATATTTCCCGACTAATTGGTGGAATTTCAGCCGCCATGGTGGTGCCAACGTCCATGGCAATGGCCGCTGACCTGTCGTCTTCAGAACAACGGGCCAAGGTCATTGGCCTGCTCTCAGCCGCTTTTAGTGGTGGCTTAATCATCGGTCCCGGGATTGGTGGTGCACTCGCCAAGTTTGGGTACAAGATGCCGTTCTGGTTTGCGGGCGTCCTTGGCATCATCGCCGTCATCTTCTTTGTCGTAGGACTTCCCAAGCACATCAAACAGACCAATCAAAAAAATCCCGTCATGGAGGAAGTCCACATCACCGAAAAGGGCCTGAAGTCCATCTTAAACGGGGCCATGATTGCCCTCTTCGCCATGATTTTAATCTCATCATTTGGCCTGCAAGGATTTGAAAGCATCTACACGATCTATGTGAACCAGGTCTTTCACTTTACCCTTGATAACATTGCCGTCGTACTAATCATCAACGGGATGATTTCTCTCGTCCTTCAGGTCGTCTTCTTCGACCGCTTGGTCCGAATGCGCGGTGAACTTGGTCTCATCCGTGACTGTTTCATCCTCAGTTCCATCTGTATCGTCTGGATTCTGTTTGCTCACAGCAAAATCGAAGTCATCATTGCCACCCTAGTGGTCTTCTGTGCTTTTGACGTGTTAAGACCTGCCATTACAACACTGCTGACTCGTTTTGGCAAGAATAATCAGGGATTAATCAACGGCTTAAACATGTCACTAACCAGTGTTGGTAACATCATCGGACCCATCTTTTCCGGGGTTCTAATGGACATTAACCCGCACTATCCCTACACGATTGTCGCAATTATTTTGCTGTTTTCGGCGTTCATAACATTTGTAGTTAGTTACGAAATGCGTCACACTAAGGGCGTGAAAAGTGATGAATAGAAACGGAGGAATTGCATATGACAAAAAAAGTACTAATCTTAGGTGCCGCGGGACAAATTCCTAGCATCGTAATTCAAAAATTACTAAAGGACACCGACGTTGACATGACCTTATTAGCTCGTAACGCTAAAAGTCGTCTAACTGTCAGTGACCCCAAACGAGAAACTGTCGTTGACGGCGACATCAATGATGATGAAATCCTGAAAGACGTCATGAAAGGTCAAGACATCGTCTTTTCGGATGTCCCACACGCTAAGGCAATGAGTTCCGTTATTAAGACCATGGACCAGGCAGACGTTAAACGTTTAATCGTGGCTGGTCTATTGGACGTTGACGATACGGTCGTTGGACCATTTAAAAAGTGGAACAACGAGATGATTGGCAGTACCTACGCTAATCCCAAGAAAGCCTATAAGGAACTACTTGATTCCGACATTGACTACACCTATTTGAAGATGACCTGGCTTTATAACGACAAGAACAACGAAAAATACGAAGTTATCCCCGCTGGTAAACCGTTTAAGGGTGCGCAAGTCACCCGGGAAGCCATTGCCAAGTTAATTGTCAGCATCATTGAAGACCCAAGTAAATACCAACGTGAAGACATTGGCGTGGTTGAACCAGGCTCAGAAGACCTCTCAAAGCCTTCATTTTATTAAAAGTTAAACAATATAAATACCTTTAGATAGATTTTATCAATCCAATCTAAAGGTATTTTTCGTTATTTATAAAAAATATTAATCAAAAACTTTTTCTCTGAAAAATTATGTACCCTAACACTAAAAATGTGAGTGACCATCCCAATGTTCCAATCACTAATTGACCATTGCTCAAAAGAGTTGTTAAATGATAAGTTCCGTAGTTATAGTATTGATTAGTCAAGTTCAGCATATTAAAGGGATTCCATTTTAATATATTAGAAAATGAATTACTTTTATCTACTAAATTGCCTGAGACGAATTGACCAATCAAAACGATGAGAATATTAGTTGTAATAACTACCGCATTTGAATTAATAATGCACGATGCAATAAATACCAAACTAATTATCAATAAAGATGCAACCAAATCCACTAAATTAAAAATAATCATATTTATAATTAACGGACTGTGATATTGATATAAATCTAACCAATTTATCGACAAAGAAGTAAACGGAACTAACTGGAAAATAAAAAAGCAAATTATTGAAAATAAATGTAATATTATCGCATAACTACATGCAATCAGTACTTTAGCAAAATAAACGTCAGCTTTTTGCGGAGCTTTATAAAGGATCGTTAAAATCGCATTATTCTGATATTCCATCGTAAAAAGTGTCGAACAAACTATGATTAACACTAAAGGAATAATCTGATTAGAATCGTCATTTGTCATAGCTAACAAATTATTTTGTTGATTACCAGAAGCCATCTTAACAATGAGCATATAAACGGGAATTAAAAATGGTGCAATATAAACAATTTTTCGATGAATACTTTTATAAAGTTCCTGATGTAAACAACGTATCATAACTAGATCCCCTCCAATTTAAATCCGTCGATGCTTAAAAATAAAATATCCAACAACGAAAAATCCTAGTCCATAAATAAGTGTGCCTATTATTAGTTGAACATTACTTAAATTTGAAAATAGAAAGTACTTTTTATTAGATAATTGATTAATTACATAAATCATATTCAACGGATTCCATTTTATAAAATTGACTGAAGTCGGAATGCTTTTCATGATGGCGGTTGAGATATTCGATCCTAAAAACACGATTAATAATCCCATCGCAATTACAAACGATTCATTTTGAGTTAAAACAATAAGAAGAAAAGCAAGTGCAATCACAAAAATCATATACAATAGATAACCAACGACATTCAATAAGAGGGAAATTAAAACAGTATGTTGATCATTAACAAGCGAAAACCAGGAAAATTCTTGATTAGCTAAAAAGAACGTAAATATCAAAGTTAACAAGGAACCAAGTCCTAATAAAGTTATTCCATAAAACATCACAATCATAAACTTAGATAAATAAATCTTGAATTTATTAGAAGTTTTATAAAACAGAGTACTAATAGTATGGTTACGGTATTCAATGGCAATAAAATCAGACGCAACCGCAATTAAAATCACGATGGACCATTGCCCCATACCGAAACCTTGCGTAACCACTAAATTGTCATTATTTCTCGTTATGGCACTGTAAAGCATTAAAACAAACAAAACCGCAATTCCATATAAAGGTAACCTTTGGTGAATGAATTTATAAAATTCATGTCGTAAACTGGCAATCATTCTATTGAACCCCTTCTTTCTCCAGAATTTGGACTACAATTTTTTCCAAATTACCATTATCAGGGGTCAACTCTTCAAGATAAATACTATTATCAGCCAAAATTTCTTGAATTTTATCCAAATTGTTTCGATTAATTACATAAAAATCATTCTCATCAATAAAATCAATTTTGAATTTCTTTAAGATATCTTTTGTCTTATTCATATTTCGTGTAATTAATCGGTATTTTTGATCATTAGTTTCAAAAATTTCTTGCAATGACTTACTTAAAATTATTTTGCCATTTTTTAAAATTAAAATATCCGTCATGACTTTTTGTAATTCTGATAAGATATGACTAGAAATTAAAAAGGCAGTACCATTTTGGGCATATTCCCTAATGATCTTTCTAACGCCAATGGTAGCTTCAATGTCTAAACCGTTCATTGGCTCATCCAAAATAACTAAATCAGGTTTATTTAATAAAGCAATTGAAATCCCCAATTTTTGTTTCATTCCAATAGAATAATTTTTAGATCTTTGGTCAATGTATGAATCCATCTCTAATAACGAAACAATATGATGCATATCCGTTGAATCTTTACTATATAATTTAAGGTTCTCCAGCCCTGTTAAAAATGGATAAATAGCTGGATTTTCAACCAACGCTCCCACTTTTTTCAGTGCAATATGGTTAGTGGTGGTGACACTTTGACCATTTAAAGAAACTGATCCTTTAAACTTTAGAAGACCTAAAATTGTTTTCATAATCGTACTTTTACCAGCTCCATTGGGACCGATTAAACCTACAATTTCACCAGATTTAACTTCAAACGAAACATTTTTCAAAACATGATTTTTTCCAAAAGAAACACTAATATCTTTTACTGAAAGCATACCAATTCCTCTCTATAAACCTAACTATGGAACATTTCTGCGACAGTAAACACAAATCCAGTTACTAAAATCAAAATTAAAACAATCCACCAATATCTAGCTAAGAATTCCCACACATTATTAATCGGATGATATCTTTCGTTAACGTTTTGAGGAGAATCGTATCCATTTTGATTAGATGAATTATTATCTGGTTTATCTCCAAATAACAACACCTCTACCGGAATTTGAAAAATTTTGGCAATTTTCTCAATTGTATTTAAATTTGGAGTAGTTTCGCCAAGTTCCCATTTCGAAACTGTTTGACGGGTCACGTACAAATCATTTGCCAACTCTTCTTGAGAAATTCCCTTTTCTTTTCGTAATTTTTGTAATTGCTGAGCAAAAATAATTTTCATTTATGTACTCCTTTAAGTTTTATTAATTTAAATATACCGTAGACAGAAGAATAATAAAGCACTCCTTTATAAGGAATAGCACTTCTAAAGTGGAATTATGTTAATTAATGTTTGCATAGTTAGGTGCATAACTGTTCCCAAACCACACACTATCCACGTGCACTTATCAGTTTTTTATTTTCACCATTCCCCACAAACTACGTTATAATTGACCACGTAATAGCTTTAAATAAAGGGAGCGTTTTATATGTTTAATGAAAAAGAAAAAGGTTTTGATGGATGGGCCCTAATTGCGGGAATTATCTTTGTTGCCGCTGGACTCTTTGTCTTCATCAAACCATTTGCCACACTGCAGGCACTAGCCGTTATTTTAGGAATCGTGGCACTCTGCATTGGCCTGTATCACTTGGTGCTTCATCATCAACTGCAAAAGAACTTTGATGTTTCGGGATACTTGATTATCATCAATGGAATTATCGATATCATCATTGGTCTGATCCTGTTATTCAGCCGTTCATTTGGCTTCTACCTCATCGCCATCGCCTTTGCGATCTGGTTCATCGTTGACTCTGGTCTAAGTATCTACTCGGCAACCAAAGCACAACAGAAGTCAGCCAAACGTTACTACTGGTTAATCGTAACGGCTGGTATCATCGGAATTATCATTGGAATTATCCTTTTGTTTACCCCATACCTTTCAAACGCCGTTGTTATTATCTTCATCGGCATCTACTTCATCGTTGAAGGAATTAAGTTATTGGTAATGGCATTTTAAATTAGGTATTAATTAAAAGGGATTCATATGGAAAATAATGATAAAAAAATCCAACATTTTTGGAATAATCTGTTGAATAAAAATCTGGCTCAAAAAACTAAAACTAATGATATGGGTCAAATTATTATCGATCCCGATTCAGATGACCAATCACTAATTGATTGGTATCTCAAAGGTTAAGCAAACCAAAAATGGCCTCACGTACTCAAATACGTGAGGTCATTTTATTTTGTCAATTTTATTTAAATTAATGAGTTTCCCAAAAGCAGCATGATAAACACGAGCACTAGGTCCAAGTAAACGAAGCTACTTAAGACCTGCCACTTGCCCATTGTATGACTTGACCAAATCGAATTAATGATAATAAAGACCAGTTCGATGTAAATTAGCAGGGCAATCAAACTACCGCCGACCATTGTGAAACCACCAATGACGGAATGCGGACCAAGGTGAAGGTGAAACGGTCCAAATTTCAGCCAGAAAACCACGACCGCCGACTGAATGACCAACAGAACGCTCAACACCACGTTAATCCAGAACATGATGCTGTTTTTAATGAGCAAAGGTTCTAATTGTCCATGAATCAAGAAGTAGCCGATTCCCGTCAAAATCACCATCACTAACAGGGTAATTCCAATAATTTCAAGATTAGCGCTCAAAAGTTGCTTATGACTCTCGGTCACAATGTTAATCTTGCGTCCCGTCCACGTGATGATGTCGCATCCCAAGATGAACACCATCCAGTAGATCAACATCATCCAAAACTTAGGATACAGACTAATCGGGTGATAAATCATGAAGGCGTAGACGGCAGTGAAGAACAGCACGGCTAACACAAAGTACGGTCGATTCATCACCGAAGCGGCTGCTCCACAAATCAAGGTCGAAGCCGCGAGCCACGACCACTGATAACCCTTCCCCTTTGACTCAAAGAAAGCCATTGGAACCGCCATAAAAATGAAGATTAGACCAATCTCAGCCGACAGGTGAAAAGCTTCATAATAAAGTAAGTCTAAAATGACGAAAGCATACGCCACGAACTCCAGCGATAACGTTTTGAATTGACGCGTCTTGACAAGTTTTTTTAACATGAAATTCCCCTTTATTAGTTCTTCTGGTATCTATTTTACACCCAATTAAACTCAATTTTCTAAATGTTTGTACTATCGTGAGCGTTTGGGTATGATGAAATTGAGCCCAGGAGGTGAATAAAATGGAAGACATTGATATTGATGAACTCAATCCCACCACGATGGTGGAATACTTTGAAAATGAACGGAAAAACAAATTCGACGTTGGTTACATTTTAAAACATAACGACAAGTATGCGCTGATGAGGACCATTGACCTCGAAGGTCGTCTTGATAACTACGAATTAATCGATCTGACGAAAGAAGTTCCGGTTTTTAACACGGGAACTCCGTACTTAAAACAGATGATCGAGTATCGGACCCTTGCGACTGAATATGGGCTTAAGGATACACCACAAATTAAAACAATTGAAGACCTTCCTTTTAAAAATCCACTTCAGGAGGTCCTTGATTATCTGTCACGGAGTGAAGTGAATTTTGAAGTCGTCACAATTAACAAGAAGAACCAGAAAAAAGACCGCATCGGCTACATGAAAAATCGAGAACCGTCCAATTTCTCACTGATTTCACGAGCCGTTGACGATCCGTTTGACCCCATTTTAAATGAGGAACACAAGATCAAACTCAAAAAGATCGAGATTGTGTGTTTCAATTCATGGGAGCTCATCTTTTTGACTGATCTAATCAAAAATGATTAGGAGGAGATTTATGTCCAAGTCAACTAAGATTATTATTGCCATCGCTGTTGTACTTGTAATCGTACTACTCGTCTGCATGGCGTTAGTACTGTTAATTCCCGGTCCAATTGGTGAAATTTCAAACGCAGTTTAAGGTTCAAACTAAAAAGGTGATCACGCAATTCGATCGTGTGGTCACCCTTTCGTTAATAACAGTATTTAAAATCATTCTAGGACCAAACTAGTCCTGCCGCTCCTTGAGTTTCCCCCGAAAATCAGACAACTGATGGTAGCCCTTGTGAAGCATGATATCTGTCAGTTCAGAATCCAAACGTGAAAAGATTTCAGGACCTTCCTTTGAAAGGGCCGTTCCGACCTCAACCACATCAGCACCGCACAGGATTAACTCAAAGGCATCCTTTCCGGTGCTAACGCCACCAGTTCCGATAATCTTGATTTCTGGCTTCAAACGCTTTCTGAAGGCTCGTACGTTTGCCAGTGCCACGGGCTTGACGTATGAACCACCGATGCCGCCAAAACCACCCTTGGGGGAAATGACTGCTGATTCGGTGTCAGCGTCCACAATTAAGCCGTTACCAACACTGTTAATGGTGTTGATGTAGGTCAAAGGGTACTGGTTTAAAATCTTACTTATGGCGTCGTATTGTTGTAAGTCAAAATACGGTGGTAGTTTAAGACCCAGTGGCTTGGTGTAAAAACTAAAAATGGCTTCCATGGCCGCGTGAACGGCCGCAAAGTCGTAACCAATCTGGGGCTTGCCAATCACATTCGGACACGACAAGTTGAGTTCACAGAGACCGGTAAAGCTACTGTCTTGAATTTTTCTTAGAGCCGTGATGTTGTCACCAAGGGAGGTTCCCGAGATCGATAAATCGACTGGTTTGTTAATCTGATTCTGTTCAATGTAATCAAGATAGTATGTCAGTCCCTTGTTTGGCAGTCCCATGGAATTGATACTGCCAAATTCTGTTTCAGCATAGCGCGGCTTGGGATTTCCCTCACGTGGCTCTAACGTGGCACTCTTAGTCGTTACCCCTCCCGCCTCTGAGTTCAAGATTTGATTCATCTCTTCGGCGGTTTCGTCAAAGACTCCAGCGGCATTTAAAAAGGGATGGGCAAACGTCTCGTTACCGATCTGTGCTGCAATTGAAATGTGATCCATTGTAATAACTCCTTTGGTATATAAAAAGTCACAACTACTAGTGGGCATTCAGAGAAGTTCCCATTTGTCATAGTTGCGACCGCGATTAGTTTAATTAGGATGAATAATCTTTTGGATTCTCTGAACCAATTAAAGATTGATTATCATTATCATAACGACCCCCACCTATAATTGTCAACTGAGAAAACCTAACTAAAAATAATTGACTTTCGGCGTCAATTTAGTTAGAGTATTTATCAAATAAATTGAGACTACTTTAATTCAATCCAGAGAGATTGAAAAGTTAACTGGTCATGTCAAAAAGTGGGCGTACTACGTTAATTTGTAGTAGGCCCTTTATTTATGCAATTCAACCAAGTGAAAATCTAGGAGGATCAAATGGCATATTCATACAAGCATGACTTAGTGACGGTCTCTGACATGGACGAGAAACAAGTTTTACATAAGATTAAATTGGCGCAACTCTTCAAAGAGGGCAAGTCGGTGCACCTAAACCGCCCCACCTACGCAATGAACCTCTTCTTTGAAAACAGTACCAGAACGCACACCAGCTTTGAGATGGCGGAACGCAGACTCGGAATCCAGGTCCTTCAGTTTAACGCCAACACTAGTTCAGTCACCAAGGGTGAGACCCTCTCCGACACCATCAAAACGCTTCAGGCGATTGGCGTTGACATCGCAGTCATTCGGCATCCCGAAAACGAGTACTACCGACAACTACTGGACGACAACCTGAAAATTAGTGTGGTCAACGGTGGTGACGGAAGTGGCCAGCACCCATCCCAATCACTTCTTGACATGATGACCATCTACCAGGAATTTGGCACCTTCAAGGATTTAAACGTCGGGATCATTGGCGACTTAAACCACTCCCGAGTGGCCCGTTCCAACATGGAACTTTTAACTAAACTCGGAGCGCACGTGTCGTTTGCGGGTCCCGACCAGTGGTACGACCCGAAATTTGAGGAGTACGGTAAACATTTAACCGTTGACGAACTGGCCCACAACTCTGACATTGTGATGTTACTCAGGGTGCAAAAAGAACGCCTCGGAAAAGAACTGGCGGACTTTGACGCTGAAAGTTACCACGAACAATTTGGCTTAACTAAGGAGCGCTACCAAACGATGAGGGATAACGCCATCATCATGCACCCCGCTCCCGTCAACCGTGGGATTGAGATTGATTCTGATCTCGTCGAAGCCGACAAGTCCCGAATCTTTAAACAGATGACGAACGGGATGTACATGCGCATGGCCATTTTGACCGACGTCCTCGTTAATAAGGGCATTGTGAATAAAGCAGATATTGAGGGAATTGACGAACGATGAAAATTTTAATTCAAAACGGGCAACTTTTTCAAAATCAAGCGCTCAAACGGTGTGATTTACTGTTAGATGATGGTGTTATTAAACAAATTAAACCTCAAATTGAGCCGACGCAGGCCGACAGGGTCATTGACGCCAAGAATAAGGTGGTGCTACCCGGTTTGGTGGATGTCCACGTTCATTTCAGAGACCCCGGTCAAACGGATAAAGAAACTGTCAAAACCGGTAGTGAAGCGTCCGCTCACGGTGGTTACACGACCGTTTGTGCCATGCCAAACGTCACACCCGTCCCCAACACTCCGGATAAACTAAAGACGATGATTGAACATAACCTGCAACAGGGCGTTGTCAACGTGAAACAGTTCGCCCCCGTGACCTACAACGAACGTAGTGACCAACTCGTAAACTTCGCCGCAATGAAACAGGCTGGAGCCGTAGCCTTCAGTAACGATGGGATTGGGATTCAGAGCGCCCAGACCATGTACGAGGCCATGAAAAAGATCGCTCAAACTGGATTGCCTCTGGCCGCCCACGTCGAAGACCGCTCGTTAATGAACGGCGGCGTCATTAATGAAGGATTAACAGCTAAAAAACTAGGCCTAACGGGTATTCCTGAAGTGACGGAAACCAGCCAACTAGCTCGCGACCTCGAACTAGCACGGATGAGCGGTGTTCATTACCACGTCTGTCACGTCTCAACGGCGCGCAGCGTGGAACTGATTCGACGGGCTAAAGCGGATGGCGTGCACGTCACCGCTGAGGTTTCCCCGCATCACCTGTTATTAGACGATTCCATGATTACCAGTGACGACCCCATGTACAAGATGAATCCGCCACTGAGAACCAAAAAAGACCGGCAAGCGTTACTAGATGGATTATTGGACGGCACCATCGACATGATTGCGACCGACCACGCTCCACACACCGTCTCTGACAAGGGGAATTCTTTTAACGATGCGGCTTTCGGGATCACCGGCATCGAAACAGCCTTTCCACTGCTGTACACCAGACTGGTTGAAACTGGGCGAGTCACTCTCAGTCAATTGATGGAATGGATGAGTAGCAAGCCAACCGCCTCCTTCAATCTCTCAAAAGAAAACCAAATCAAGGTTGGTAATCACGCCAATTTCTCAGTCTGGAATCTAAATGCGCCGCATCAAATTACAACCAAAAACATGAAATCAAAGGGAATTAATTCGCCGTTTATTGGCAAGCAAGTCGATGCACAAAACCTCATGACCTTTGTTAACGGCCAAATCGTTTATCACTCATAATTAAAAAAATGCTTTACGTAATTAAATACGTAAAGCATTTTTACTATTGCTAGTTTAAATTAAGTCTTCAACAATGGCAGCGTTGAACTGATCCAAATCATCCGGAGTTCGACTCGTAATCAAGTGATGATCCTTTACAACCGGTTCATCTTTCACAATGGCACCAGCGTAGTAAATATCAGTTTGAACCGTCTTATAAGCGGTCATCGTGCGACCTTTAACCAGTCCCGTCTGCATGAACAATTGGGGACCATGGCAGATCGCAAACGTTGGCTTGTCAGCTAACAAGAAACTTCTCGCAAATTTAACAAACCGTGGGTCACCCCGCAGTTGATCTGGTGAAAAGCCACCGGGAACTAGCAAAGCATCAAAGCTTTCCGGCATAACATCGGCAATTCCAGCGTCAACCTTGGTCTTGTGTCCGTGTTTACCAGTGATCTCTTCGCCAGCCTTCTTATCGATGATCGTAATATCGTGACCAGCTTTTTTCAATGCTTCGACTGGTGAAGTCAATTCAACATCTTCAACGTCATTAGTTACAAGTACAGCTACTTTAGCCATTTCTTATCACTTCCTTACCTATAATTTTACATGGAATGAAATTTCAGGGAAAATATTTTGCTTAACAATTTATCACAATTTTAGAACCAATGAAACTTAACGGAAATTTGATTTACACTTCTCACGGAAAGCCGCTATAATTAACGTAACTACATTTTCCAGAATTCGAGGGTATTTTATGAACAAGTCCAAACATGACGTCAACCTAGTTTGCGTGACGGTCGCATCCTGCATCATCTTCGTCTTAGTGATCCTTATGGGATGCCTGTTAGTCTCAACTCATCACGCCAAGGCTAAAAACCAACAACTTATGACTAAGATTAGGACAACCCGGCAGGAAACCAATACGTTAAACGCCAAAAAGACCACGCAAAAAGTTCAAAAGCAGCACCAGACCGGAGTCGACATCACATCCATTCAGAAAAATAACGACCAGGTCTACCAAAAGGCCATGAAGATGGCATACATGGCCAAATCAAGCAAACAGCGTCAAGCCGTTAGTAAGCAGTTTAAAAAGGATCGTTTCGATCCAGCCTTTACTAAAACGGTTCTAAGTACCAAGGGACACAATAAAAAATACCTAAACCAAAAGATTGAGGACGTCTCCGTCAACAACGCTCGTTACGACAGCCAGTCTCAATCCTACAACTCGATGATCACCATTACCTTTGCCTCAAGGAATAATAAGAAGCCAAACGTCTTGAATTACGTCGTTAACTACAACGTTAAGAAACGAAAGACGACCCTCGTTGGGACTTCATGGACCAGCACGTTCGTGGCGTTAGGAGGTCAAGAAATCAATGGCTAAAAACAACAAATTTCACCTCAATAAAAACGTCAGTGTTCTAGCAATCATGTTCGTAATCATTGTCGTCTTGCTCCTCGCTATCTTCACCCTGATGATTCATAATGACACCATTAACACCCAGGTTAAAACCAATCGGGCCACCCTTTCTGCTGAGCAGAAAACGTACAACCAACGGTTTAACTCCCTAAACAAGCGTTATAAGAATCGCCTTTTAAACACCGATAATCAAAAGGTCGGCAGTATTCTGCAAAACCAACACATGGCCGACACGACCTACAAGAACCTAAACGAATTCTTCCAGATTTTCTACACCTACGATAATGACGACCAATTCCTAGCACGTCCTCAAGTCCTAAAAGACGCTGGACTCATCGGACCAAACTACGCTAGCAACCAAAAGGTCTTTGGCAAACAAGGAAACAAGCAGACCAAGGATAAGGTCAAAAGCATGGGCATCAAGAGTAAAATGGTCGGGCTACAGATGTACGACAATCCCAACAGTCCCGAAACGATTAAAAAGATTCGCGTCATCGTCACGTACGCAACCAAGTACAACCAAAACGGCGGTGATAACGTCGACAAGCTGGGTGACGTGCTATACAACACCAAGACCAATCAAGTGCTGAGCTATCAACCAATCGTGACCGTGGGCCACTCATTAGTGACGAAGTGGGACCAATGAAAATAGCCTTCAGGAAATTTCCTGAAGGCTATTTTTTTGAACTAATTTAACTTAATTAAACAAATTTTTCAAACTTCTCGTATTTAACCATGATACCGAGTTATTTGACCCGATGTTTTAAATCATGAAGTGCCAAAGCCATTGCTGAAGCAATAAAGCCAAGACCGATTAACTCGAGAATTAACGAGTCGTTCTCACCAGTTTGTGGCAAGTTCTTGGAATTCTGCTTAGCATTCTTTTCTGAAGAATTGAAAGCCTGGTGAATGGCTTGCGTAATTTGCGGTTCAACTACCAGACTACCGTTCTGCTTTGTTGAAGCTTCTGGTGTACCGGTCTGACTGCCATTATTTGGAGTTGCTGTAGAGCCACCATTGTTAGTTGGTTGACCGGGCATGACAGAGTTGCCACTTGGTTGGTTTGGAGTTACCGAACTGCCACCATTACCGTTGCCACCGTTATGACTTGGTGTAATCGGGTTAGTGCCGTTGCCACCATTATTGCTTGGGTGGTTCGGAGTTGGTACATTCTTAGCCAAAACCGTGACAGTAACAACCAATGTGTCCCCGTTTGAGGCGGTGATGATGACCTTGTATTGACCAGGAACTTCATTATTTACTTTGGAAGTGTCAATGCTTGTGATCGTTGCTTCTGTACCATCAGCATTAGTTGCTCTAGCACCGTAGGCAGCGGCATTGGTAGGAACTAGATCACCAACGTGAATGGTAATTCCGTGACCTTCAAGACTCGTCTTATCCGCTAAGACGGTCACCGTTACTACTAGTTTCTTGCCATTTGATGAAGTAATGGTGACTGGATATTGACCCGGCACCTTATTATTAACCTTGGAAGTGTCGACGTTAGTGATACTTGCTTCTGTACCGTCCGTGTTAGTGGAACTGGCACCATAAGCTTGTGGGTCAGTTGGGACCTGGTCGCCAACGTAAATGGTCAATCCGTGTCCAACTAAAGTTGCTTCGTCAGGGAGCACTGTAACCGTGACACCCAGTTTTTCACCATTGTTGGCGGTAATCGTTACCGGATAAACGCCAGGAACCTCATTGTTTACTTTGGATACGTCAATGTTTGTGATCTGGGCTGGATTGCCGTCGTAATCAGTTGCTTGAGCATCGTAAGCTGCCGGGTCGGTTGGAACTTTTTGACCAACGTAAATCTTGATGTTGTTAGCACTTAAGCGCGTGTGATTCTTTAAAACAGTAACCGTGACAGTGATACTTTCGCCATTATCTGAAGTGATGGTGACTGGATAATCACCAGGGATTTGGTTATTAACCTTTGAAACGTCAATCTTGGTAATCTTAGCGGGCTTACCGTTTTTGTAGGTTGCTTTAGCACCGTATGCACTTGGCCACGTTGGAACCTGTCTCCCAATTCTGATGCTGGTTCCATGAGCGGCAATGCTAATCCGACTCTTAACGACCGTGACGGTGACACCTAGTGTCTCACCATTGTCAGCGTGAATCCAAACTGGATATACTCCAGGGACGTGATTATTTACCTTCGACACATCAATCTTAGTGATTTTAGCCGGATTACCATCATAATCGGTTGCCTTAGCGTCATACGCAGCTGGGTCAGTTGAAACCTGGTCGCCAGTGTAGATGGTCAGGTTATGCGCACTCAAACTAGTGTGGTTAAAGAGCACGTGAACGTAAACCGTCTTGGTTAAACCGTTTGACGCACTGATGACAACCGGATAATCTCCCGCCTTAGTGTTATTGACTTTGGAAGTGTCAATCCCAGTAATTGTTGCCGGACTGCCATCTGGGTTCAGAGCGGTCGCACCATAGGATTTAGCGTCGTCTGGAACGGCTTGCCCAATTCGAATGCTGATATCGTGACCGGTAACCGCATCAGCGGGAATGGGAACAACGGTTACATAAGCAATCAAGGTTGGACCTGATAAAGTATCAAGAGGACCGTAGATTACAACTGCATATTTTCCAGGTTTATTAAGGTTAACACTATTATAATTAACTCCATAAACTGCAAATGGAATAGTGCCATTCGTCATTTGAGCATCATAACTATCAGGATCTCCTAAATCGATATTAGTAGGATTACCTGTAAAAATGGAAATATTTTTGGCTGTAAAACTAACAATATCTACAAATGTTTGAGAAGTCGTGCCATCAGAAAGAGTAAATGGGACGTAGTAACGTCCGGGCACCTGATTATTAACTCCTGAAATATCAATAGACGTAACTTTTAGAGGATTACCCTGATCATCAGTTGCAATAATTCCATACGAACTTGGATCATCAGGAACTGGATCACCGACTTTAACCGCAATCGAATTAGAAATTATATGATCAGCTTGAATGTCATCTTTAACCTGTTTTGCTTGCTGATTAATTACCGCTGGTTGGTTAGTCTGAACGTTATTAGTGGTTTTCGGTGTCTGCTTTTCTGGCGCAACTACTTGTTTATTAAAATTGGCACCTTGATTATCAGTTTTTTGACTAGCTTGATTAGCGGGTGCTGGGGCAGTCTTTTGGTCAGTTGCGTTTTGTTGGCCGTTATTTGGCTCTGGTTGAGTCGATTGATTTTTGCTTTGCGCATTGTTCTGACTAGCAGTGGCTTGGTTGTTAGTCGGTTGTGAATTTGTTTGAGCTGCTCTTTCGGTTTGACCGTTACCATTCTTTGATGACGATTGGTCCACCTGCGCAGTGTTAGTCGTCGGTTTAGATGAATCAGTTTGTCCTGGTTGAGCACTGACCATTGGAGCTGTCCCAGTGGTCTGATTAGTATTAGCTTGAGCCGCATTATCCTGCGTTTGAGTTACGGCTGGATTCGACTTACTTTGATTTTCTGGTTGCGATTTAGCAGACGTCGTGACTAGGTCACCCTTTACTGGTTGATTGGACGCTGCTTTTTTAATAATTTGTATATTATGATTATTATTATTAGATTGACCGTTAGTATCGGCGCTTGCGCCAACCGTCAATCCTCCGACGGTAGCGACGGTCACAATGGCTGCGACCATCCACCGCTTTCCGGCTTTATACATCTTGTAATGTTTCTTGGTATTGTTCTGCATAAGGTTTCCCCTCTCGTTCTAAAATACATCTTGTGAATTATCAGAATATATAGTAAAACTGCTGTTTATATATTCACAATTGACATTGTAAACACGACGATGTCAGCAATCAACCTTTTAATATGCTTCACAATGTTTGTAAAACGTACTAGCAGAGAGGGGTTATAAAATAATAATTACTACGTAAAAATAGCGTACGAAATCTAGCAACCCGTAATTTTTATCGAATTTCCGATATTTAAATTTCCTCTTACGAATGATTAGTCAATTTATCATTGATTTGCCAGTAATTATAGCTAATCTTGCCAAAAAACGTTTCTTATTTCATTAATTGATTAAAATAACACGAGTCTTATCCAATCGTTCACAATTTATCTACTGTCAATTCTTTTTTTGACCGATTTTGTGGGAGTAAAATTCACAAAAATATTTGCAAAAATTTTTTTATTCCCGCACCAAATTAATTTTAAAAGTTTGATTAAACCCGGCTTTTGTTAAATAGCTTTCCATAAATTAGCCACAAAAAAATGGTCAACATCCATTTCATAGATGTCGACCATTCAATTTAAAGCTTATTTGGTTTCTTTTTTATCTTTAAACCATTTCCCTAATCCAAAGATACCAAGAATTGAAAGTAACATAATTCCAATGACACTTAGGAAACTGTTATCTTCTTGACCAGTTTGTGGCAACTCACCCTTCTTATTAGTGTTGGTTGCATTTTCCTTAGCTTCATTAGTCTCATGTTTTTGTGACTTAACATGGGGATTATTTTCTGAAGTAGAAGATTTCGGTGTGGTTGTTTCTGAAGAATTCGAGTTATTCTTACTTGAACTTCCATTACTTTCAGGAACCGCATTGCCATTGTGATCATTTGGTGTCATTATACCATTTCCACCATTGTTGTTTGGTGTGTTTGGTTCAACGTTGTTCCCACTTTCACCATTGTTTCCATTAGTTGGATTCTCTGGTTCCGTTGGGTTTCCACCATTGTGGTCCTCCGGATGATTTGGTGTTGGGTTAGTTTCACCTGTCTGTTCTTGAGAATAGATAACTTTTTCTGTTCCCATCTCATCTGGACCGATGGTTCCATTGACGACCGCTTGATCGGGAGTCATGTCAGCAACACTTGGTGATTTAACACTATAAGTATTGTCATCACTCGTCCAATCGTTCCATGTGACTTCACCCGTTGCCAAATCTTTGGTTCCAGTTCGAGTGAAGTGAGCCGTAATCGTCTTTGATGGTGCTACTTGGTTACCATCCTTATCAACATAGTGAATGGTAACCTGACCAGTTGTATGATCTGATACTGCTTCAGTGTTATGCGTGTAAACAACATTTACTGAATCATACTCATTTGGAGTAATAGTTCCGCTAACTGAGTCCTTATCAGGAGTCATGTTAGCAATTTCTGGTGAGGCAACGTTGTAAGTATCACTGCCATCGCTCATCCATGGTCCCCAGGTAAGTTCACCCGTTGCAAAGTCCTTCGTCCCATTTCGAGTGAAGTTAACGGAAATAGTCTTTGAAGGTGCCACTTGGTTACCATTTTGATCAACATAGTGAATGGTTCTTTGACCAATTGCATTACCAGTTACTGAAGCCGTGTCATGGGTGTAGTAAACATTAATTGTATTATTTTCCCCACGAACAACGTTTCCAATAACTTGATATTTATCGGGTACCATGTTGTAAACCTTAGGTGAATCAACATTGTAATGAGCATCATCACTCGTCCAATCATTCCAAGTAACATCATTCGTTACTAAATTCTTAGTCCCAGTCCGGGTGAAATGACCAGTAATAACCTTTGATGGTGCCACTTGGTTGCCACCAGTTTTGTCAATGTAATTGATGGTTGTTTGACCAGTAGCTTGCTCACTTACTTCCGTAGTGTCGTCAGCATAAGTAATATTTATTTCACTGTTATCATTTGGGTTAATCGTTCCGCTGACTGATTTCTGACTAGGAGTTCTGTTAGGAACATTTGGCGATGTCACGTCGTAAGTGTTGTCAGTACTTATCCAATCGTTCCAAGTAACTTTACCAGTTACCAAATCCTTAGTTCCAGTCCGAGTAAAGTGGGCAACAACTGTCTTCGATGGGGCAACCTGATTGCCATTTTGATCAACATAGTTAATGGTTACTTGCCCATTGGCTTCATCCTTTAAATCTTCAGTATTATCAGTGTAAATCACTTTTGTTGAACCATTTTCGTCAGGATTGATGATTCCACTGACTGAATCCTGACTAGGAGTTCTGTTAGGAACACTTGGTGATGGAATGTCATAAGTGTTATCGGTACTTGTCCACTTATCCCAGCTAATAACCTTATTTGTCAATGGATCTCTTTGACCAGTCCGGGTGAAGTGCGCGGTGATGACCTTATCTGGTTGGAGGGTATTACCATTTTGATCAACGTAATGAATGGTAAACGTTCCAGTGGTTGAGTCTGTAACTACTTGACTAAGAACGACTGTGACACTCACCGTCTTATAACTCGTCAATCCCTTCGAATTGGTTGTCTTATAGGTCACGTTATAAACGCCAGCTTGCTTGTTAGCAATGGCTTCTCTTAAAGCGGCATCATCGGAGATTTCAACTTTATCACTGGTCCCGTCTTGAACATCATTTGAACTTACACCATCTAACAAGTAGCTGTCTAAGTTGTCAATGTTGAAGGTGTCAGCATTTAATGACTTATCACTGGCCGTGATGGATGGGAAGAATCCCTGTTGGTCATTGTTTTGGTAAGTGAAATACTTGGTAATACTCTTATTTATTGGATTACCTTGCGGATCTAATGAGGTTCCTTGATCGTCGTAATATCCAAAATTAACTGAATATTTTCCACCAAGATCAGGAGCAATGACATTACCAGTAAACTGTAAGTATTGAATGGTTACTCCATCTGGGAAAGTAATGTATAACTTAGCGTCATTCGCATTGATCTGTTCCATCCGAACTTGTACACCTGGCAAAACCTGTCTCAACTGGTCTAATGTAATCCACTGACCAGCATATTGACCAGCCCACTTAGGTGTATATGGAGTTCCAGCTTCTGGAATTCCAAAACGCAGTCCACTCATATCAAATGAAGCACCATTTCCTTGAATCTCAACGGTCCAGGTTCTACCAGTTAAATTATTTAAGGCCTGGTCTGGATTAGCATTAGGATAAAGCACATTAGCGAAACTAGGTTTGTCACCCTTGGCTGGATCATATACAGAATCCCAATAAGTACCTGAGATTGGGTTGTTGGCGTTTGGTCCCTCATAATTTGGACCAACACCTGCGTAACCATCTCCTCCCAATCCAGATCCTAAGTTAGGAGCTTGAACTCGGTCAGGTGATGGTTGGTTGCTATCAGGTGTGTACCCATAATAAAAAGTATTTAATAGATAAGTTGAATTACCATGTTGAAACTCTGAAGTGAAATAAACTCCAGCTAGACTAACTTTTGTATTTGCTTGAAACGGAATGTTTAAAGTAAATGAGAATGAACCGGTTGTGAATTCAATGGTCTTATCAAAGATATAGTAAGCTCGACCATTTGCGGCATCAATGTCTAAGTGGCCATATTCTGAACCACCGGTCATTGAAATATTATTCCAATTGATAACTTGCTTCATTAAGTCATCACTACCAGGATCAGTACTATTGGCGATGTTAAAGACAATTCTGTCACCAGCATTGATCGTAGCATCCGCGTCAGTCACCGAAATGTCATTTCTCACTGACATGGTTCCAAATTGATTAAAGTTAGTGTTGGCAGGAACTGGATTACTAGTAATATCGATACCATTTGGTAAAGTACTACTGTCACTAGTAGTATCAGCGTTCATTTGTTGATTACTTCTTACAACATCAGGATTAGGCTGATTAGACTTTTTGGCGTCATCGTTTTTAGCCTGCTTAGTATCATCCGGTTTGGTTTGGGTATCAATTCCTTGATTATTCTGGTCATCAGTTTTTGTCTGATCAGTTTGTGAATCAGATTTAGCTGTTGCATCATTTTGGTTTGATGAATCCTGAGTCTGATTTTGATTATCAGAAGTAGCGCTTGATTGATTATCATCCTGCTTCTTTACATCACTGGACTGGTCAGTCTTTGATTGATCAGTTTTACTATTTTGTGATGATTGCTCAGTTTTTTGGTCCTGAGTTGCTTGATTATAATTATTCGTGGATGATTGTGATTCTTGTTTACTATCATCCTGTTTTGACTGGTCATTTTGCGCCTGAGTTTGTGAATCAGTCGCTGGTTGAGTTGGTTGATCCGCCTGCTTTTGCGAATCAGCTGTTTGGCTCTGGTTATCCTTTATCTGACCATCTGTTGCACTGACAGCTTGGTCTGAACTACTTGGGTTTGCATCATTTTGATTAGATGATGTGGTCCCCGGTTGTGTCGTCGCACTCGTCTGATCTGCTTTTTGTTCAGACGGAACGACTCCTGCATTGGCCTGAGTGGCAGTGGTGTCAGCACTTGCCCCAAGCGTCATTCCACCAATTGTGAAAGTGGTGACAAGGGCAGCAACCATCCAACGTTTCCCAGACTTATACATCTTAAAACGTTTCTTTGAATCCCTAAACATAAATAAACACTCCTTAGTACCCTGGCGGTTACAAAATAATAAATCACAAACTATACTTATTATTCATTATTACGGAAACTTATTATACACAAAAAATACGATAACTCAATCATCCTGTTTATCAAACTTATCAATTAATTAGGTAATTCAAGTTGTGAATTTTTAAATCTAAATCTCACTAAGCTAGTGCCAACACGTTTTCAGCAATTTATTCATTTCTTAATAAATTGCTGAATTTTTTAATTATTAAAAATCTATAAAAAAAGGCTAACACCCAAAATGGATGTTAGCCTTTAAACTTATTAATCTCGCATATTTTTTAAATCACAAACTTACTTACTTGGTTTCTTTTTTGTCTTTAAACCATTTTCCTAACCCAAAGAAACTGAGAAGTGACAGAAGCATGGTTCCGATAATGCTTAAGAAGTTATCAGAACTTTGACCAGTTTGTGGTAACGTTGTCTTCTTTTCAGACTTTTTAGCTGGCTTAGCTGCTGGAGCTTTCTTGTCAGAAGCCTGGTTCTGTTCGGAATCATTCTTCTGGTTTGAAGCATCGTCACTCTTAGTGGCGTCTTGGTCAGTCTGTTTGTTAGTTGCTTGGTCTTTTGCTGAATCGGCCTTTTGACTTGTATCGTTGTCATTTTTAGTGGCATCAGCGTCAGCCTGCTTATCTGATGTGGTGTCATTGTTTTTTGCTATGTTTTGATCAGAATTGGTTGAATCGGCTTTTTGACTAGCCGCATCATCACTCTTAGTCGCACTTTGATCAGTTGTCTGATTTTGTGATGAGTCGGACTGCTTAGCTGAAGCGTCATCATTTTTGGTAGTGTCCTGAGCACTGGCAGCTTGTGCGTTTGCCGTGTCATCGCTCTTGGTGACGTTCTGATCAGCTGCCGTATCATTGGTAGTCTGATTTTGCGGTGCTACAACTTGTTTATCAGACGAATCACTATTTTGTGAATTCATCTGAGTGTTGTTAGTAACATCCGCTTTCACATTATGTTGGTTAGACATAAGGATTCCGCCTGAAATCCCGGCTGAAAACATCGTGACTGTAATGGCACTGAACAGCCATCGTTTACCAGCTTTATACATCTTATAATGTGTTTTGCTATCACGATTAAACATATAAATAAAAACCTGCCCTTCTAATTTCAAATTAATCTATACTTACCAGCTAACTAAGCCTGAAGTAATTATTGCACAAACTGAAATTGAATTGAACACAATTGTATTTTACACAATGTGTGTAAAACAACGTCACGATAGGCTTTTATTTGGTCGAATATCCCGGATTTGGTCCCACATACTACTCATTATGTGTAAATAATCACCAAAAAATGTAATATTTTTGTAACATTAATACTATATATTTAGAAACTGTAATGTAACTCGCTTTCATTCTATGAAGTAAGTTAAAAAGTACATAGGTATTTTTGTGTCATCCAAACCACAACTAGCACCAACGTAACTAGTAGATCAGATAACCAGCTAAACGCTGTCAGAATAGGCATGTGAAAACACTCCAAAATTAATTTATTATCAGGAATCATTTAAAAAGATCGAAATGGTTTCTTGTGATGCGTAAAAAAACTGATCTACAAGGCTTACATTGGTACTCATGCAGGAGAACTATAAAGGACATCATATTGTAATCACTATAATATAATTCACATTCAATGGTCGCTTAATGTGTAAAAAGCCTTAATTATCCAAAAGAGTTAGAACAACTCTCGCTAGTGAGTAACTCTCTTAGAATGATTTATATCAAAATTCTGGAGAAAAATATGGCAACCAATGTAACCAAGGACTTAATCGCAAACGAATTTCTAATTCAAGCTAGTCACAAAAGCATCTTTGATATCAACGTGAAATCACTAACAGACTCGGCTGGCGTATCAAGAAAGTCCTTTTATAATAATTTCGAAAGCATTGATGATTTAATCACTTACATTCAAACCACATTATGCAATCAAATTGATGAAGAGTTTAATAAGGAAAGCGATCCAGACGACACCTACGTCAATAATTTGATTAATTGCCTACCGGAGCTTGTGTATAAGTATCGCGATCAGATTCGTGTCCTACTCAAACCAAGCCTCAAGGGGATTTTCATGGCTTTTTTACTGAAAAAGTATAAAAGTAACATTATGAACAACTCACCCAACTTTCACGTTAAGCAAAAGATTCCCAAAAATATGATTATGAATCTGCAGGCTCAGGCCTTTTTCTTTATTTTGGAGATGTGGATTACCAGTCCAGTCCCAGAGGCACCCCAATCTTTTGAAAAGAAACTTCGCGAGTACTTTCAAGACAACTGATATTATCAACTCACGACACAAAAATACCGTGTCGTTATTAGATTAATAACGACACGGTATTTTATTTTGAACTATTTAATTAATTTACCGGACACAATCAACCGTTTGGTTTCACCCGGATTCCCAGAAGCACACGTGACTAGCGTGATTTCTTTTTGGTTGCCATTATCATTAATCACCGAGATGTCATCTTCAGAGACAATCTTTTTACTGGTAACCTTGTAGGTATACTTCTTACTAGGATTGGAAAGGTAGATTTTCTGTCCGACCTTTGCTTTTGATAGCGGCGAAAACAACACGTTTGGGTCCTTCATGTGATGACCCGCCAGGACGTAGTTTTTCTCCCCCATCTTTTCGTCCATCTTCATCGTTCCGGCTCCAATCGTTAGATCATCGTCGTTTAGCCCCTTAAAGATGGGTAAATCAATGTTTAAGTCTGGAATCTTGATGCGGCCAATTGCGGGCGACTGTTTGGCCTTTTGACTCTTCATAATGGCGTTCTCGTCGACCGCCTTCACGTTACTAAAATCATAATCGCCCTTACGTTGATTACCACGCTTAGCCTCCTGCTTGGTGATACTGTTAGCCTTCTGTCCGCCTTGGTATCCAACCCACCATGAAGTAATCTGAGAATTAAAGACCAGACCAAGTCCGACAACGACCAGGGCCACAATTAGAAGGTTCCAAAAAAATTTTTTCATTTTCCTACCGCCATTTCGTAAACGTACTCCACTACTACATACGCTTATTCTACCTTATTTCTATTTAAAATCTAAAGTTTCGAACTGGCTTTGATAATTCTTATAATATTCTCGGTGGTACGTTCGATGTTTTCGGGTCCCCTTTTAAGGGCCTCTTCCATTGACGCCACTCCGCCTAAGATGTCAATCACCGACGACACTCCAGCATCGTACAGGTCACTAATTCCTTCACCGATGTGACCCGTCTCAACGAAGACCGGTTTATGATATTTCTTGGCCAACTTGGCGACTCCAAAGGGCACCTTACCGAACTTGGTCTGAGCGTCAATACTGCCCTCACCAGTGAAAACGCAGTCGGCATGCTTAATCTTTTCTTCTAGTCCGACCGTCTGTTCCACAATCTCAATGCCGGGACGCAACTTGGCCTTTAAAAAGACCATCAGTCCGGCACCAACACCACCAGCGGCACCGCTGCCAGGAACGCTTGTAACGTCCATCCCTAATTTATCGTTAATCACGTGCGCATAACTTCTTAAATTATTATCCAGTTGCACGACCTGACTGGAATTGGCACCTTTTTGCGGACCAAACACCGGCGCCGCTCCGTTCTTTCCAACCAGTGGGTTAGTTACGTCCGAAGCAACCACGAATTCGGTCTCGGCGATCCGATGATCGAGTCCCGCCACCGAAATGTCGGAGATGCGACCGATTGAGGATCCGTTTGGAATAATGACCTTTCCGTTTTCGTCCATGAACTTGACTCCAAGGGCCGTTGCCATCCCGGCTCCACCGTCAACAGTCGCACTGCCACCGATTCCGATGATGATTTTTTGGGCGCCAAAATCCAAGGCAGCTCTAATCAACTCACCAGTCCCAAGCGTGGTTGTGACCATCGGATTACGACGGTTTTCAGGAATTAACTCCAGTCCACTGGCCTTCGCCATCTCGATGACCGCGGTCTTGCCGTCACCGAGTATTCCAAAGAATGAATCCACCTTCTGACCAGGAATCGGACCATCAACCGTGACGTCAATCTTCCTTCCATGAGTGGCATCAACCAGCGTGTCAACGGTCCCTTCGCCACCGTCAGCCATTGGAACTTTATCAATGTGGGCCGACGGATCAACGTTGATGATGCCCGCCGCCATTGCGCCTGCCACTTGTTTGGCTGACATACTGTCCTTAAATGAATCTGGCGCTAAAACAAACCGTAAACTCATGCTCTTCCTCCTTTCGAACTTGTTCATCCATTAAACCGATTATAACGCACAAAAAAAGCACTTCATATACAATGAAGCGCTTTTCTGAGCTCATAATTTACTTGGTAGCTGGGACCACCGGTGCCTGGTAGATCGGATATTTCTTAATTTCCACGTAACGAGCACAAACCGGTGTGTTGTACAAGTTCACGCCGTCCTTTTGAAACATCTCGAGTTTGGCGATGCGGTCCATGGCGTTCTTGACCACTTCTTCACCTAGAGTACTTGAAGCGTAACTCAACTTAATGGTCTTGACCTTGTTTTGATCTGACTTAAAAACTAATTCTAAATTTCTCATGTTCATCCTCCTAAATTATTCAGCATCCAAAGTATCAGTGGAACTCAACGTTGCCTTCTTAAATGAGTCACCGGATAATTCCGCTAAAATCACACCGAACTGCTTGATTTGGTCCTCTGAAACGTTCTGCACCAGGTTGTTAAAGGTGTGTTTGGCGTCAGCATGACCCTCTCCTGCAAGTGTGTATGTTGCGCTAGTCTTCATCCAATTTCTTTTCATTTTTTCCATCCTCTTCAGTTTATTTTGTTAAGGCAGTTGGCCAACCCCTTACACCTACTAGAAACGAATCAACTAGTCAATGTGTTACCTAGATTGACTTTTTTGATAATGTGCCTGCGCCACTGGTAGAGGGTCTTCCGTGAAACGTGAAGTTCTTTCGCAATTGCCGTCATCGACTGGCCGCGATACCGTCGTATTACCAGCTGGCGCTCCCTTTCGTTCAATCGGTTCAAGACTTCTTCAAACATGATGCGCGTTTCGACATCTTCGCCGCCATCGGAAATAACATCCAGGTCGGTACTATTTTCAACGTCAATTCTGGAAGCCTGCCTGGTTTCCTTCTTTAATAAATCCAAGATGTGCCAGTAAACTCCCTGATAGATAAAGTTTAACCGACTTTTTTCGTCGGTCGGATCACCCAGATAGCGTTGATACGCACTCACAAATGCCAGGCGTCCCTCTGATACCAGGTCCTGATATTGATCGTGAAATGGTTTGATTCCTAAACGTTTCAGTACGCCAAAAATCACAACCTCGTGGTCATCTTCCATTAAAAATCGAAATGCCGTTTGCTCGTTATTCATAAAATTGAATCTCCCTAAAGTAGTTTGATCCAAAGGCCTTTGTATCAGGAACTAGCATAAGGTGGAAAAAGAATCAGCACCATCCCGATAAATGGCGGAATTTTGCCGCAAAAAAAAGATGCTAGCGAGGCTAACGCCAAGACATCAAATTTAAAGGTGGAATCCATTTTCCACCTTATAGAGATTAATTTAAAAAAGAGCTATTAATAACTGGCACAGTGCTGCCAAAATCAGCGCTAGTAAAATCGCAAAACTACTCTTTACGGAAAGAATGAACGTCCGTTTTTTGTCCTGAACATGGATAAATTTACGCACATGCTGATAAATTACTGGAATCGTGAACAATACCAGTAACGTACTAACCGGAAGTAGCCGCAACCAGACGGTTACAATTACCATGATGTAAGTCACAACATAATTGCCAGTAAAAACCACTAACGACCACTTTTTCCCGATGAAAGACGCTAGGGTATGACGGTTTAACTGGATGTCTTCTTTTACGTCACAGAGGTTATTGGCAAGCATGATACTAGCGAGTGGAAACAGAGCGAGCGTGGACACCAAAAGGCCATTTAAAAACAGTTGCCAACTAAATTGTACTACCGGCACGTTTACCATGATGACGGTGTAAGTAATCCCCACTCCCATCGTTAGCGAACATGCCATTTCACCAAAGGGCGTGTGAGAGATTGGCAGTGGTCCGCTAGCATACAAATAACTAATAATAAAGCCAATTACACCAATCACTAGTAACCACATCGTGGTCGCAATGAGCAAATAAATGCCCAAGATGGCAGTTAGAAACGCAAAGATCATGGTCGTAATCACTGCCGCCTTAAATGAAATCTTGTTGACCCCTAGTGAATTGGTCTGCTCCCGAAACTTCCTGGCTGCCTTTTTCGAAGTCTTAAGGGCGGAGTTATAATCAGCCAGATTATCCAACGAGTTGGCCATCAGCTGGATTAAAAGACACGCTAGTAACAAAATAATAGAATTAAAAACGTCGACTTCCCCGTAATCATAGCTGACAAACATTAATCCCAATAAAAAGGGAATCACGGTTGACACAAGTGAACTCGGTTCCGTTAGGGCAATTAATTTATGAATATTCATTTTAACCTCCGGCTGGATTCGTTAAAGAATCCCGCAAAAATTAATTGGTTAAGAAAAGATGTAACATAGTGAATTTAGTAACAAATATTAACTATTTAATAAAAATAGCTTTTGCTTTGCCAAATCATCTTTTCTAATAAATACTATTATAATAGCACTTTATCATCATATTTACATAAAACATTTCAGCTCCACTTCATGTTAATTTATAAACAACATATTAGACTTTCACGCTCTAATCCTGCTATATTGAGGGGCACAGAAAGGAGGAATACCATGAAACTAAACGAGCTAAGAGACGCCCAGTACGTGATCGATCTCGTCTTGATGTATCAGGATGCCTATATCAAGAAGCAACAAAAAGAAAGCCTGTACTCATCGCTTCCAGTATGCGAACTTAACGATCATGAAATCATCCGCTTAAATCCATACAACGTCACCCCAAACTTCAAAGACAAACGCTCAATTTGGGACTTTGTGCCAAATCACAGTCAACTAAACAAAACAGATGATAACTTTCAGGTCCAAACCGACCAAGTCAAAGACCGTGATGAGGCCAACCGACTAGGATTTATCCGCAACCAATTCTTCAAACAGAAGTGCTACAACGGAGTCAACACCATCGGTGACGAGTTTTCAGGAAACATCACCACGGTCTCAGACGACGAGAGCCAGTTCCACGACCTAATCGACAACCCAATCATGTTAGTAGAGTATGCGCTCAGTTTTATCTCCGCGCTTAATCTTTCCAAACTTGAAAACGCCATTGACGACAACGTTGCCTATCACGTCGAACACTACGACTTAGGTCAGGTCTTTAACTTTGAAATTTTTGCCGATGACGACGATTTTAAAATCATCAGTTTTCAATAATTTAATTTTGTAATCACAATTTAATTTCCAGAGACTAGCGCCCACAGACGGGCACTGGTCTTTTTCTTACGGTTCATAGTACCTCATTATGAACTAAAAATACGTTTAATTTTCTTTTAAAATAATGTATTATTTTTACATATGATCTCAATTAATAATTGGTTCCTGTTAGTATCTTAGATGAGTAAATTATTGCGGAGTCTGGTAACTTTTAACAACGGGAGTTCGATTCTTCCCTCTGCACTTAACTACTTATTATGTTTAAATTTTAAAAGTTTAATTACGATCTTTAATATATATGATTTGTACATTCCTCTGGCGGGGCTTTTATAAATAGAAATCATACATAGGTAGTTAATTCCAAAGAGAACTAATCAGAAAGGGACCTTTGATTAATACTTACTTATTAATCAAACCAATTTTCTTATTTTTTCTCTTACCTTAGTCATGGTAGGTCAGCGATGGCTTCGTTAATCTGGGTTCGATTCCCAGACTGACCATATTTAACAAAACAATTATCTTAAAAGGAGTATACTTAGAATGTTCTAAAAATTTAGGAGTAGGACCTTGCGCGTTAAGTGTCGGCGGAACGGAATGTGAACGCTGAACGAAAAACTAACAGTTTGCGGTGCTTGGTCCGCATTCGCCACTTTAATTTATGCCAATTTTGGTGGCAGCTCCACTAAGGAGATGTCAGTATGAAGAAAGAATTAGAACATTGGGGGATGCTCCCCCTAAGCACCAAGGGATTAACCTATCTAGCGGTCTTGATGGCCATCAAGATTGTTTTAGGTAAGATTCAGTTTCAGACTAGTTATCTGGAGATTGGATTTGGCTTTATTGCCGCTGTATTTATCGCATGGTGGTTTGGCCCGTTCTGGGCCTCCATCTCGGCAGTGATTTTAGATATTCTGCAATCATTTATTAATGGGTACGGCTTTTTCATTGGTTACACTTTTACCGCCGTGTTAGCCGCCCTGATATATAGTTTTGCTTTTTATCACCACCAAAAAATTGGTTGGGTGCGCTTGACGATCACGATGGTAATTGTCACGTTAGTGATTAACGTCTTTTTCAACACCCTCTGGATCTCAATCATGTCCAACACGTCGTTTTTCTATTACCTGCCAATCCGGATTGTCAAAAACATCATCGCAACCCCGATTCAAATCGTAATCCTGTACGTGTTAATGAATAACAGAGTCATTCAGCATATGAAACCAAACGTTTTCAAAAGTAAATAATTAAAAAGGGTCCTTGAAGTTAAAAACTTCAAGGACCCTTTTTAGTCTTACGACATACACAAAAAGCGACCAAATTCATTTCGAATTTGATCGCTTAATGTTAACAGATACTAAAACCCTTTTTATGGTTTTAACATCTAGTTAAATTGCTTATTGGTTCTTCTTGCGTCTCTTAAGTCCGTTAAGAATTCCCCAAAGTCCAACCATTGCGAGTTCAATGACACCTGCAGCAGTTACTAGGTCATTGTTACTTTGTCCGGTTTGAGGTAATTTGTCTGCTTTATTATTCTTCTTCGCAGTATTTTCACCCTTGTTACCGTGATTATTAGTAGCATTACCGTTGTCTTCTGAGGTATTCGTTGAATGGTTGTCACTCATCGAAGTGCTGGTTGAACCGTTAGTGTTTATAGACAGACTATCGCTCGTCGATTGAGAACCACTTAATGAGGAACTTGCACTGGTACTTGCCGAGTTGACATCACTCATCGAAGTGCTAGTTGATTCACTGGCACTCGTGCTTGCCGAATGATTTGTACTCATTGAAGTGCTCATCGAGCCACTAGCGCTTGTCGATAAGCTATCGCTGGTGGATTGACTGCTACTCAATGAAGCACTGGCACTCGTACTTGCGGAATGATTGTCATTCATTGAAGTACTGATTGAACCACTCGTGCTGGTACTTAGTGAGTCACTTGCACTAGTAGAAATACTATCACTAGTACTGGTTGAGCCACTTACACTTGTGGAATTGCTTAAGCTACCACTTGTGGAAGCACTGCCACTTACCGAAGAACTAGCACTCGTACTTGTAGAATGGTTGTCGCTCATTGAGGTACTAGTTGAACCACTTGCACTGGTTGATAAGCTATCACTGGTGGATTGACTGCCGCTCATTGATGCGCTGGCGCTGGTACTTTCAGAATGGTTGTCGCTCATTGAGGTACTAGTTGAACCACTTGCACTGGTTGATAGGCTATCGCTCGTCGATTGACTACCGCTCATTGAGGCACTGGCGCTGGTACTTTCAGAATGATTTGTGCTCATTGAAGTACTAGTTGAGCCGCTGGCACTAGTTGATAGGCTATCGCTCGTCGATTGACTACCGCTCATTGAAGCACTGGCGCTGGTACTTTCGGAATGATTTGTGCTCATTGAAGTACTTGTTGAGCCACTGGCACTAGTAGATAGGCTGTCGCTAGTTGATCCACTTGTACTCATGGAGTTTCTCAGGCTATCACTGGTAGATTCACTGCCACTTACTGAGGAACTATCACTAGTAGAAGTACTTTGACTGTCGCTTGTACTCAATGAGGCACTAGTACTATTGCTAGTGGAAATACTCTGACTGTCACTTGTACTTACAGAAGCACTATCACTATTGCTTGTTGAAATACTTTGACTGTCACTCGTACTTGTCGAAGCACTATCACTATTGCTTGTAGAAATGCTTTGACTATCGCTCGTACTTGTCGAAGCACTATCACTATTGCTTGTAGAGATACTTTGACTATCGCTCGTACTTGTCGAAGCACTATCACTATTGCTTGTTGAAGTACTCTGACTATCACTAGTACTTACTGAAGCGCTGTCGCTAATACTATTTGAAGTACTGTTGCTCATTGACGTGCTAGTAGATTCACTGTCACTCAATGAAGTAGAGTTACTCTTGCTAATAGAGTTACTTAAGCTATCACTCATACTCAACGAAGCGCTTGTACTCATCGAGTTTCTCAGGCTATCACTGGTAGATTCACTACCACTTACTGAGGAACTGTTACTGGTACTAATTGATTCACTGTCGCTAGTACTTACAGAAGCACTATCACTGTTGCTAGTTGAAATGCTTTGACTATCACTAGTACTCAATGATGCACTATCACTATTGCTTGTGGAAATACTCTGACTGTCACTCGTACTCAATGAAGCGCTAGTACTGTTACTGGTAGAAACGCTTTGACTGTCACTCGTACTTACAGAAGCACTATCACTATTGCTTGTTGAAGTACTCTGACTATCACTAGTACTCAATGATGCGCTATCACTGTTACTTGTTGAAACGCTCTGACTACCACTAGTACTCAATGATGCACTGGTACTGTTGCTTGTTGAAATACTTTGACTGTCGCTTGTACTTAATGATGAACTACCACTGTTACTTGTTGAGATGCTCTGGCTGTCGCTAGTACTCAATGAAGCACTACCACTATTGCTAGTGGAGATACTCTGACTGTCACTCGTACTCAATAAAGAGCTAGTACTGTTACTTGTGGAAATACTCTGACTATCACTGGTACTCAATGATGCGCTATTGCTATTGCTAGTTGAGATACTTTGGCTTTCACTGGTACTTAATGATGCGCTGTTGCTGTCGCTAGTTGAAACGCTTTGACTGTCACTCGTACTCAATGAAGCACTGATACTATCACTTGTAGAAGTACTTAAGCTATCACTAGTGCTCAACGAAGCACTGGTACTGTTGCTAGTTGAAATACTTTGGCTATCACTAGTACTCAACGATGCGCTGGCGCTATCACTAGTTGAGACGCTTTGACTATTGCTAGTACTTAATGAGGCACTCCCACTATTGCTTGTGGAGATACTTTGACTATTGCTGGTACTCAATGATGTGCTGGCGCTATCGCTCGTGGAAATACTCTGACTGTCACTAGTACTTACAGATGCGCTATCGCTATCGCTCGTGGAAATACTCTGACTATCACTAGTACTTACAGAAGCACTATCACTGTTGCTCGTGGAGATACTTTGACTGTCACTTGTACTCAATGATGTGCTGGCGCTATCGCTAATTGAAATACTCTGACTATCACTGGTACTCAATGATGCGCTGTTGCTGTCGCTTGCGGAGACGCTTTGGCTATCACTGGTACTCAATGATGCGCTGTTGCTGTCGCTAGTGGAAATGCTTTGACTGTCACTGGTACTTAATGATGCGCTATCGCTATCACTAGTTGAAACGCTTTGACTATTGCTAGTGGAGATACTTTGACTATTGCTAGTACTCAATGATGCGCTGGCGCTGTTGCTAGTAGAGATATTTTGACTTCCACTAGTACTTAATGATGCACTACCACTGTTGCTAGTAGAGATGCTTTGACTGTCACTTGTACTCAACGATGCACTATCACTGTTGCTAGTGGAGATGCTTTGACTGTCGCTTGTACTCAATGAGGCACTGCCACTATTGCTAGTAGAGATACTTTGACTATCACTAGTACTTAACGATGCACTACCACTGTTGCTAGTGGAGACGCTTTGGCTATCACTGGTACTCAATGATGTGCTGTTGCTGTCACTAGTTGAAACACTTTGACTATTGCTAGTACTTACAGAGGCACTATCGCTAATACTATTTGCAGTACTGTTACTCATCGAAGTACTAGTGGATTCACTACCACTCAACGAAGCGCTTGTACTCATCGAGTTTCTCAGGCTATCACTGGTTGATTCACTACCACTTACTGAGGAACTATTGCTAGTAGAAGTACTTTGACTGTCGCTTGTACTCAATGATGCACTACCACTGTTGCTAGTTGAAACGCTCTGACTGTCACTTGTACTTACAGATGCGCTATTACTATTGCTAGTAGAGATACTCTGGCTATCACTAGTACTCAATGATGCACTGCCACTATTGCTAGTGGAGATGCTTTGGCTGTCACTAGTACTTACAGAAGCACTATCACTGTTACTTGTTGAAACGCTTTGGCTGTCACTAGTACTTACAGAAGCACTGTCGCTATTGCTAGTGGAAATGTTTTGGCTGTCACTAGTACTCAATGAAGCACTATCACTGTTACTTGTTGAAACGCTTTGACTGCCACTGGTACTCAATGAGGCACTACCACTCATAGAGTTTCTCAGGCTATCACTGGTAGAAGTACTACCACTTACTGAGGAACTATCACTAGTACTTAGTGAATCGCTCTTAGTCGAGTTGCTTTCACTAATTGAGGTGCTAGTTGACTCACTGCCACTTAATGAAGTGCTGTTACTCTTACTAGTTGAGTCACTCAAGCTATCACTAGTACTTACGGAATCACTATCGCTAATTGAATTTTTATCGCTAGTAGATTGACTTAAACTATCACTGGTACTTACTGATTCACTCTTGGTTGAGTTACTTTCACTAATTGAGGTGCTAGTTGATCCACTGTCACTTAATGAAGTGCTGTTACTATTGCTTGTCGAAACGCTTTGACTGTCGCTAGTACTCAATGATGCACTATCACTATTGCTTGTAGAGATACTCTGACTGTCACTCGTACTTACAGAAGCACTGTTACTATTGCTTGTGGAAATGCTTTGACTATCACTTGTACTCAACGAAGCACTATCGCTGTTGCTTGTGGAGATACTCTGACTGCCACTCAGCGAAGTACTACCACTCTGACTAGTAGAGTCGCTCAAACTGTCGCTAGTGCTTAGTGATGCACTAGTACTCATGGAGTTTCTCAGGCTATCACTGGTACTCAGTGAGTCACTCTTGGTTGAATTACTTTCACTCATTGAAGTGCTATTTGATTCGCTACCACTCAACGAAACAGAATCACTCTTACTTGTCGAGTTACTTAAGCTTTCACTCGTGCTTAATGAGTCACTCTTGGTTGAATCGCTTTCGCTCATTGAGGTGCTAGTTGACTCACTGCCACTTAATGAAACAGAGTTACTCTTGCTTGTCGAGTTACTCAAGCTATCGCTAGTACTTACGGAATCACTCTTGGTTGAGTCGCTTTCACTCACTGAAGTACTAGTTGATTCACTGTCACTTAATGAAGTGCTGCCACTCTTGCTTGTAGAAGTGCTCTGGCTGTCGCTTGTACTTAATGAATCGCTCTTGGTGGAGTTACTTTCGCTCATTGAAGTGCTATTTGATTCGCTACCGCTTAATGAAGTACTGCCACTCTTGCTAGTAGATTCGCTTAA
>NZ_JBWXVH010000007.1:0-3258 GCF_059900945.1 Fructilactobacillus sp. X8R1C1
AACTTTGTTCTTTGAAAACTAGATAATATTATTTTCTGTATTAATTATATTTTAATTATAATTTTAACCGAGAAATAACCACTACGTTATTTGAGTTTTTTAAAATAGTTTAAATCGCAAATACTCAATAACTTACATCACGAAGTGATGCAGGTTAAGTTATTAAGGGCGCATGGTGAATGCCTTGGTACTAGGAGCCGATGAAGGACGGAACTAACACCGATATGCTTCGGGGAGCTGTACGTAAGCTTTGATCCGGAGATTTCCGAATGGGGAAACCCAATCATCTTAGTCGATGATTGCACGACAGTGAATTCATAGCTGCCGTGCGGTAGACGCGGGGAACTGAAACATCTAAGTACCCGCAGGAGTAGAAAAAAATTTCGATTCCCTCAGTAGCGGCGAGCGAACGGGGAACAGCCCAAACCGATCAGTTTACTGGTCGGGGTTGTAGGACTGAACATTTGAGTTACAAAAGAATCTGATAGTCGAATCAGTTGGGAAGCTGAGCCATAGATGGTGATAGCCCAGTAGACGAAATCAGGTTCCCTCAGTTCAGGATCCTGAGTACGGCGACACACGTGAAACGTCGTCGGAAGCCGGGAGGACCATCTCCCAAGGCTAAATACTACCTAGTGACCGATAGTGAACCAGTACCGTGAGGGAAAGGTGAAAAGCACCCCGGAAGGGGAGTGAAATAGTTCCTGCAACCATGTGCCTACAAGCAGTTAGAGCCCGTTTAAGGGTGATAGCGTGCCTCTTGTAGAATGAACCGGCGAGTTATAGTTGCATGCAAGGTTAAGTTGAAAAAGCGGAGCCGAAGCGAAAGCGAGTCTGAATAGGGCGTTGAAGTATGTTGCCATAGACCCGAAACCAGGTGATCTATCCATGTCCAGGATGAAAGTGCGGTAATACGCACCGGAGGTCCGAACCCGTGTACGTTGAAAAGTGCTGGGATGAGGTGTGGATAGCGGTGAAATTCCAAACGAACTTGGAGATAGCTGGTTCTCTCCGAAATAGCTTTAGGGTTAGCCTCGGATTTAGAATCATGGAGGTAGAGCCACTGTTTGGACAAGGGGTCCGTCTTGGATTACTAAGTTCAGATAAACTCCGAATACCATTGATTTATATCCGGGAGTCAGACGATGAGTGATAAGATCCATCGTCGAAAGGGGAACAGCCCAGACCGCCAGTTAAGGTCCCTAAATATATGCTAAGTGGAAAAGGCAGTGGAGTTGCATAGACAACTAGGATGTTGGCTCAGAAGCAGCCACCATTTAAAGAGTGCGTAATAGCTCACTAGTCGAGTGATTCTGCGCCGAAAATTTACCGGGGCTAAGCATATTACCGAGACTGCGGACGCGACTTTGTCGCGTGATAGGAGAGCGTTCTAAGGGCAATGAAGCTAGACCGTAAGGACTAGTGGAGCGCTTAGAAGTGAGAATGCCGGTATGAGTAGCGAAAAATCAGTGAGAATCTGATTCACCGAATGACTAAGGTTTCCTGGGGAAGGCTCGTCCACCCAGGGTTAGTCGGGACCTAAGTCGAGGCCGAGAGGCGTAGACGATGGATAACAGGTTGAGATTCCTGTACTAGTTATTAACGTTTGAGTGATGGAGGAACGCAGAAGGCTAAGTTGTGCATCCTGATGGAGATGGATGTTCAAGTCGTAAGTCAGGTCAAGAGAGAAATGCTTTTGATCGAGTTGACAAGCGACGATGAGGACCGAAATTATAGTAGGGAAGCAACTGATGTCACGCTGCCGAGAAAAGCTTCTAGCGAGTTAATAACTACCCGTACCGCAAACCGACACAGGTAGTCGAGGAGAGTATCCTCAGGTGAGCGAGAGAACTCTCGTTAAGGAACTCGGCAAAATGACCCCGTAACTTCGGAAGAAGGGGTGCTGTCCTAACGGACAGCCGCAGTGAAGAGGCCCAGACGACTGTTTATCAAAAACACAGGTTTCTGCAAAATCGTAAGATGACGTATAGGGGCTGACGCCTGCCCGGTGCTGGAAGGTTAAGTGGAAGAGTTAGCTTCGGCGAAGCTCCGAAATGAAGCCCCAGTAAACGGCGGCCGTAACTATAACGGTCCTAAGGTAGCGAAATTCCTTGTCGGGTAAGTTCCGACCCGCACGAAAGGCGTAACGATCTGGGCACTGTCTCAACGAGAGACTCGGTGAAATTAAGATACCTGTGAAGAAGCAGGTTACCCGCGACAGGACGGAAAGACCCCATGGAGCTTTACTGTAGCTTGATATTGGGTGTTTGCACAGCTTGTACAGGATAGGTAGGAGCCATTGAAACCGGAGCGCTAGCTTCGGCGGAGGCGTCATTGGGATACTACCCTTGCTATGTGAACACTCTAACCCTGAGCACTCAACGTGCTCGGAGACAGTGTCTGGTTGGCAGTTTGACTGGGGCGGTCGCCTCCTAAATAGTAACGGAGGCGCCCAAAGGTTCCCTCAGAATGGTTGGAAATCATTCAAAGAGTGTAAAGGCAGAAGGGAGCTTGACTGCGAGACATACAGGTCGAGCAGGGACGAAAGTCGGGCTTAGTGATCCGGTGGTACCATATGGAAGGGCCATCGCTCAACGGATAAAAGCTACCCTGGGGATAACAGGCTTATCTCCCCCAAGAGTTCACATCGACGGGGAGGTTTGGCACCTCGATGTCGGCTCATCGCATCCTGGGGCTGTAGTTGGTCCCAAGGGTTGGGCTGTTCGCCCATTAAAGCGGTACGCGAGCTGGGTTCAGAACGTCGTGAGACAGTTCGGTCCCTATCCGTCGCGGGCGCAGGAAATTTGAGAGGAGCTATCCCTAGTACGAGAGGACCGGGATGGACATACCGCTGGTGTACCAGTTGCGCCGCCAGGCGCACAGCTGGGTAGCTATGTATGGATGAGATAAACGCTGAAAGCATCTAAGTGTGAAACTCGCCTCGAGATGAGATTTCCCATTCCTTTATGGAAGTAAGACCCCTGAAAGATGATCAGGTAGATAGGTTAGAAGTGGAAGCGTAGTGATACGTGAAGCGGACTAATACTAATCGGTCGAGGACTTAACCAAGCAAAAAGAAGTGGAAGTTAATCGGGCAGAGAAGATATTATCTAGTTTTGAGAGAACGAAGTTCTTTCTAAGTGTGGTGGCGAAAGCCTGAAGGATACACCTGTTCCCATGCCGAACACAGAAGTTAAGCTTCAGCACGCCAAGAGTAGTTGGGGGATCGCCCCCTGCAAGGGTAGGACGTTGCCACGC
>NZ_JBWXVH010000008.1:0-1801 GCF_059900945.1 Fructilactobacillus sp. X8R1C1
AGAGTAGATCTTTGAAAACTGAACAAGATTTTGATTACAAGTGTAAGGTAATTTTAAGTTGTAGAACTTAAAATTAAACATTTGCGAAGTCAATTCGCTTTTTAATTCTTTTGAAAAAGAATGACAACAAATAATAATGAGCTAGTAAAATTTCTCATTTCTAAAATGAGAGTTTGATCCTGGCTCAGGACGAACGCTGGCGGCATGCCTAATACATGCAAGTCGAACGAGCTGCGCTTATTGATAGTTGATGCTTGCATTAACTAGATTTAAGTTAGCAGCGAGTGGCGAACTGGTGAGTAACACGTGGATAACCTGCCCAGAAGAAGGGGATAACACCTGGAAACAGATGCTAATACCGTATAACAACGAAAACCACATGGTTTTCGTTTGAAAGATGGCCTTTGTGCTATCGCTTTTGGATGGATCCGCGGCGCATTAGCTAGTTGGTGAGATAAAGGCTCACCAAGGCGATGATGCGTAGCCGACCTGAGAGGGTAATCGGCCACATTGGGACTGAGACACGGCCCAGACTCCTACGGGAGGCAGCAGTAGGGAATCTTCCACAATGGACGAAAGTCTGATGGAGCAATGCCGCGTGAGTGAAGAAGGGTTTCGGCTCGTAAAACTCTGTTGTTAGAGAAGAACGGGCGTGAGAGTAACTGCTCACGTCGCGACGGTATCTAACCAGAAAGTCACGGCTAACTACGTGCCAGCAGCCGCGGTAATACGTAGGTGGCAAGCGTTGTCCGGATTTATTGGGCGTAAAGCGAGCGCAGGCGGTCTTCTAAGTCTGATGTGAAAGCCTCCGGCTTAACCGGAGAAGTGCATCGGAAACTGGGAAACTTGAGTGCAGAAGAGGACAGTGGAACTCCATGTGTAGCGGTGAAATGCGTAGATATATGGAGGAACACCAGTGGCGAAGGCGGCTGTCTAGTCTGTAACTGACGCTGAGGCTCGAAAGCATGGGTAGCAAACAGGATTAGATACCCTGGTAGTCCATGCCGTAAACGATGAGTGCTAGGTGTTGGAGGGTTTCCGCCCTTCAGTGCCGCAGCTAACGCATTAAGCACTCCGCCTGGGGAGTACGACCGCAAGGTTGAAACTCAAAGGAATTGACGGGGACCCGCACAAGCGGTGGAGCATGTGGTTTAATTCGATGCTACGCGAAGAACCTTACCAGGTCTTGACATCTTCTGTTAACCTAAGAGATTAGGTGTCCCCTTCGGGGGCAGAATGACAGGTGGTGCATGGTTGTCGTCAGCTCGTGTCGTGAGATGTTGGGTTAAGTCCCGCAACGAGCGCAACCCTTGTCATTAGTTGCCAGCATTCAGTTGGGCACTCTAATGAGACTGCCGGTGACAAACCGGAGGAAGGTGGGGATGACGTCAAATCATCATGCCCCTTATGACCTGGGCTACACACGTGCTACAATGGACGGTACAACGAGTTGCGAAACCGCGAGGTCAAGCTAATCTCTTAAAGCCGTTCTCAGTTCGGATTGCAGGCTGCAACTCGCCTGCATGAAGTTGGAATCGCTAGTAATCGTGGATCAGCATGCCACGGTGAATACGTTCCCGGGTCTTGTACACACCGCCCGTCACACCATGAGAGTTTGTAACACCCAAAGTCGGTTAGGTAACCTTTTGGAGCCTGCCGCCTAAGGTGGGACAGATGATTAGGGTGAAGTCGTAACAAGGTAGCCGTAGGAGAACCTGCGGCTGGATCACCTCCTTTCTAAGGAAAAATTCGGAAACCTTACATTATTGAAGTCTTGTTTAGTTTTGAGAGTTTTACTCTC
>NZ_JBWXVH010000009.1:0-788 GCF_059900945.1 Fructilactobacillus sp. X8R1C1
CTATTTGATTCGCTACCGCTTAATGAAGTACTGCCACTCTTGCTAGTAGATTCGCTTAAGCTATCACTGGTGCTTACAGATTCACTCTTAGTTGAGTCGATTTCACTCATTGAGGTGCTGGTTGATTCGCTATCACTTAAGGAAGCACTGTCGCTCTTACTAGTAGAAGTACTTTGGCTATCACTCGTACTTACGGAATCACTCTTGGTTGAGTTGCTTTCGCTCATTGAAGTGCTATTTGATTCGCTACCGCTTAATGAAGTACTGCCACTCTTGCTAGTAGATTCGCTTAAGCTATCACTGGTGCTTACGGAGTCACTCTTAGTGGAATCACTTTCACTCATTGAAGTGCTGGTCGATTCACTATCACTCAATGAAATAGAATCACTCTTGCTTGTGGACTCGCTTAAGCTGTCACTGGTACTTACTGATTCACTCTTAGTTGAGTTACTTTCACTCATTGAAGTGCTCTTTGATTCACTACCACTCAATGAAGTGCTGTCACTCTTGCTTGTAGAAGTGCTCTGACTATCACTCGAACTTACAGAGTTACTCTTACTTGTTGAGTTTTTATTACTAGTTGATTGGCTTTCACTTGTTGAAGTGCTTCCGCTCTTGCTAGTAGAAAGGCTATTACTCATTGAAGTGCTAGTTGATTCGCTACCGCTTAATGAGGTACTGCCACTCTTGCTTGTAGAAGTGCTCTGCCTGTCACTTGCACTTACAGAGTCACTCTTAGTAGAATCGCTTTCGCTCATTGAGGTGCTAGTTGACTCACTGCCACTCAA